>NZ_JBQSWU010000025.1:0-65612 GCF_052377485.1 Glutamicibacter sp. AOP38-B1-38
TTGATCTCGGCAAGAGCACCAGAAGCACAACTGTTATGCCAACTGAACGAGGGTGTTGGCGTGTTGTTTCAGCGGTGGCGGCGCGGTGAGCTGGCTGCTTGAATTGGCAGTGGTGTTTCCTTGTTTCTTTGGTTTTGAAAGGCTATTTTGGTCCGGGTGCGTGGAGCCTGGCATTCAGCGTCGGTGGTTCAGGCGCCCTTTGGCGCGGACTGAATCAGGAACGGCCACCGGGAATCCATTGGTAGAGGATTTCGGCAGCCGTTGGATAACTGATGAAAGATCTGGGTTAGCTTCGGAGCGCTGGTGGCGTTTTCGGCCGTAAACCTCTCGGTCATCAAATATTCCTTCCTGGCCCACCGGCACCGCGGATTGGCAGCCACCATTAATTATCTGGTGCTGCCGCTCATTGGCGTGGCGCTGACTATTTGGTTGTGGACCAGCCTCAGCGCATTGTCCTTGACGTTCGGTCTGGCTTGGATCGTTTTGGGGCTGGGATATCTCGCCTATGTAACCGGTGGATTCAAGCGAAAAGCGCCGATGCTGGATCTTGCCGAGTAAGTCTTGTCTGGCAGGCCCGATCCTTCTGGTTCATGCCAGGAGGAAGCCCGGCCGCCGGCCTACAAGTCCACAGCGTTGGCGAGTACGGGCAGTTGCTTTCGAGCGTGCGCGACCTGATCCAGATCAAGGTCAACTACCAGCAGCTGCGGTTCTGTGCCCGCCTGGGCAATGATCCGGCCCAAGGGGTCCACCACCACGGAATGCCCGACTCCCAATGGTGCGGCGCCCGTAACCTGCCGGCCAATGCTGGCAGGGTCGGCCTGGTCAACGGCCACCACAAAAGTCGTGGAATCCAGGGCTCTGGCCTGAGCCAGAGTGGTCCACTGTTCGGCCTTGCCCTCGCCCTGGCCCCAGGAGGCGGCGACGATATTAACCTTGGCTCCCGCCCGGGCATGGTGGACGAACAATTGGGGGAATCGCAGGTCATAGCAGGTGGCCAGTCCGACAATGGTGCCTTGGTGGTCAAACTGCACCGGAGTGTTTCCGGCGGTCACGGTATCCGACTCGGAAAAACCGAAGGCGTCGTAGAGGTGGATCTTGTCGTAGTGCGTATCGACACCATTGCCTGCGACCAATAAGGTGTTCCGCACCCGGCCTTCTTGGCCCGGGGTGAACATGCCCACGGCGATGGTGATGCCGATGTCGCGGGCCTGCTGGCGGACTAACGTAGCCCACGGCCCGTCTAAACGCTGGGCAAAGTCGGCTAGCGGGTGGCCAAAGGACACCTGCATGGCTTCGGGAAAGACCACCAATGTTGCGCCGGCTGCTTTCGCTTGCCGCGCATGATCACGGATGGTCACCAAGTTTCGCTGCGGATCTGCGGTGCTCAATACCTGAGCCAATGCGATTCTCATGGTGGGCTAGTCCTTCCTCGCCAAATACTGGAAATACCCTACGCTCGAAACTCTACGCAGTAGCGGTGATAAGCGGCAACGGGTGGCAGAGCTGAGCGGTTGAACAGCCAGTGCGGATGAATGCTCCGGGTTTAACCCGCGGGGCTCAGCACTATAAGTTCGCCATCTGCTGTTCTTCGCGGCCCTTGGAAACAGAATAGATGTCTCGTTGACGTTCGCCGTCGACTTGAGCAGCCAAGGCATCCAACTCGTTCATTGATAGTTCGGAGAGCCGAATGTTCAGCGCCTCCAAGTTGTCATCAAAATGGGCACGGAAGCGGGTGCCCGGAATTGGTGAAACGGCCACGCTGTGGCGGTCAGCCTGCTCGTAGACCCAGCTCAGCGCCACCTGCGCCGTGGAGAATCCTTCACGTTCGGCCACGGCCTCGATGACCTTTCGCAGCCGCAGATTCCGCTTCATGCTCGTTGGTTCGAAGCGTGGGAAATTATGCCGGATATCGCCGGACTCCAACTGCTCCAGCGAGTCCACCTGTCCGGTGAAGTAGCCGCGGCCCAGCGAGGCATAGGGAACCAAACCGACCCCGAGCTCGCATGCCGTCGGAAGCAGCCAGCGCTCAATATCCCGGCTGAAGATCGAGTACTCCATCTGAATTGCGGTGATCGGGTGGATTTGATGTGCCCGACGAAGCTCGTTGGAGGTTACCTCGGATAATCCGATGTGTTTGATCTTGCCGGCTTGAACCAGTTCAGCGTAGGCTCCGACGGTCTCCTCGATCGGCACGCGGCTATCAACCCTGTGGTAGTAGTACAGGTCCACTTCGTCGACACCGAGTCGTTGCAGGCTCGCATCGAGACATTCCTTGATGAAGGCCGGATCGCCATTGGCTCGTGGATCGCCCGGGTTTTTTGGGCGAACAATGCCAGCCTTGGTGGCCAGCGTAACTTCATCGCTGCGCGTCTTGAGCACCCGGGACAGCAGGGACTCATTATGTCCTTCGCCGTAAATGTTGGCGGTGTCGAGGAAAGTAACTCCGCTATCGATGACGTGATTTAGGGTGCGCAGAGATTCGTCATCCTCGGCCGAGCCATAGGGTCCGCTAAGTGACATGCTCCCGAACCCTTGACCGGTTATCTGCAGCCCTTGCCCGAGCTCGATGGTGCCTACCTTGATGTCCTGTGCCATGCGAATCCCTCATGTCTGCATTGTTATCTATTATCGAGCCTAACTAAGAGGTCCTAAGTATGACGTCAAAACGGGTTGATTGTTGAGATTCGTTAACTTGCCTCTATGCGACACGCCGAGAATAAATTGTCCCTGATATGGGCAAAGAGACTGAGTCTCAAAAGAGGTCGATCATCTCAGAGTAAAGTTTTTGCCATGGTCCCTGCGGTGCGTGAACGAGTGCGCGAGAAGATGAAGGTCGAGTTGGCAGAACAGATCTATACCCTGTTCGCCGAGCAAGGACTGGAGAACGTTACTGCACAGCAAGCCGCTCAATCAGTGGGCATTTCCCGGGCTACCTTCTTCAGGTATTTCTCCTCGAAGGAAGATGCGGTGATCACCGCCCTAGGTTCGCTGAATGTGCATTTTTCTGAAGCGTTGGCGTCCATGGCCTCTCATCCTGGAGAAAGCCTGCTGGAACTTTTGCGCCGAAGCTTTGAATCGACGGTCGTGGCCGCAGAACAAGACCCAGAAGCCCTACGGGGACGAATTCAGCTGGTGTGGGGGAGTCCCGCGTTGCGCGCCAGCTGGCAAGAATTTAGACGTGAGCAGCAGGCTTCCCTGGCGCAGGCATTATCGTCATTTTGCGCCAACGTTCGTCGGGCGGAAACCTCTGCGCTGCTGGCCATGGCGCTCTATGACCACGCGTTAGTTCGCTGGGTTAGCGCGCCCGAAGAAAGCTTGCGCGAAATCCTAGATGAAGCATTCGACTTTGCCGCCATGATCGATGATCAGTGGGCCGGCGCGAAATAGCTTCCGCAGTGGGGCTACGGCAGGCGAAGAACTTTCATGGCGTTCGTGAGGAACTGAGCGGGGCTGAGTTCGTTGGATTGCGCCCAGCGGATCCACGCAGAGAAGGTGACGCTGCCAAAGGCCACCGAAAGGTAGTGGGCCTCATCTACGCTGAGTCCGCCGTCCACTAGATGCTGCAGCATTTGCCCGTTTTGCGGGGCCATCCGCAGGGGCGCCTGGGCCAACAGTTCGGGTTGTTCTGCGATCAGACGCAGTCGGCCGCGGGTGACTTCCAGATCCGGTAGAGATCGCAGGGCGGCTTGGATTGCCTCATGCATGGCGTCCAGCAGCCGCATGTCAGAGCCTTGTGCGGCATCCAATGCCTGTTCTGAAATTTCAGCGGCTTCGAGCAGTCCTCCCCACACCAGATCCGCCTTGGATGCGAAGTAGCGGTAGAGGCTTTTGCGTCCGATTCCGGCCACTTCGGCAATTTGCGCCATGGAGACCTCGCCGTAACCGTGTTTGGCAAAGAGCTCTAAGGCGGTGCGGGCAACCAAATCCGGATTGATGCTCTGCGGGCGTCCGGAGAGGCGTATGGGGGAGAGATCCTGAGTGTCCGGCATATCTCAAGTATGACGCATTGAGTTATGACACCCTGTGTCATAACATGAAGTTATTATTCAAAAACACTCAAGAGGAGCAGGTATGAGCACCGAAAACCTTTGGCAGGAAAAAATCACCCCGGCACGTTTTGACGGCAAAACCGTCATTGTCACCGGTGCAGGCTCGGGCATCGGCAAGGCGACCGCCCTGCGCGTGGCAAAGGAAGGCGGCAAGGTGATCGCTGCCGATATCAGTGGCGAGCGTCTGGGCGAATTGGTCGCGGAAAATCCGCAGCTGAGCATCGTTGTAGTAGCCGGCGACATCACCGACCAGCACGTCATTGACCAGATCGTTGCCGCTGGCGAAGGCAAAATCGATGCCCTGGCTAACGTCGCTGGAATTATGGACAAGTTTGAGCCCATCCATGAAATCGAAGACGCCACCTGGGAGCGCGTGTTCAACGTGAATGTGAACTCGATCCTGAAGCTGACCCGGTCCGTAATGCCGCCAATGCTAGCGGCCGAAAACGGCACGGTGGTGAACGTCGCCTCTGAAGCTGGGCTGCGCGGCGCGGCAGCCGGCGTTGCCTACACCGCCTCGAAGCATGCGGTGGTTGGCATGACCAAAAACTCGGCCGTCATGTACGGGAAGAAGGGAATCCGCTTCAACGCAGTCGCCCCCGGTGCGGTGCAGACCAACATCGAAGCGCCAATGGATTCAGCGTATGCCCAGCAGATGATTGCGCCGCTGATGAGCATCATTCCCGGGATGGCAACCGCGGCTCAGCTGGCAGCCTCGATTACCTTCCTGCTCAGCGACGACAGCACCAACATCAACGGTGTGGTGCTTGCCTCGGACACCGGGTGGAGCGCCATTTAAGGCCTGAGGAAGATGGTCCGGGTGCGCTTTTCTGGAATTTCAATGACGTTTGGGCGAAATTTCAGATGGGCCCTGAAGCCAGAAATTCAGCGACGTAAGCGCAGGTCCGGGGAATTTCTCCGGACCTGGAGGTATTGCTTCACCGCTGCTTCCGCGATGCGTCGTTCCACGCTGATTATGCGTTCGCAGGCCTGCCGGGTTTCCGCTGGAAGAGCGGGATCCTTAATGGCTTTCTCAAGATATGCGCGGGTCATCACGCTGTCCTGATGGTTGCCGAGGATGCGTTGCAGCTTGCGGACCCTGCGGCCCAACGCGAGCGCATGTTTGGGGTGGATCGCCGCTGTCGCTTCAGTGGCGTGCAGCAGTCGTTTAGTGTCCTTGCGCAGCCGGTGCAACGCTTCCTCGCGCCCGCGTCCGGGTTTGCTTCGCAGCGTGGCCCGGAATGAGCGATCCGCAAGCCGGGCTTGAATGTTGACCAAGGTGGCGATCTTGGCCCGGGTTGGCCGGTCAACCGGGCCGGAAGCCGGGGGATCATCTCGAAATTGTTCGAGATTCTTCAGGAGCCGGCGGTAGCGTTTGGAACCCAGCCGCCTGCGTGTCCGCTCGTATCCGGTGGTGTATTCCGTGTGGAACCCATGTTCGAGTGCTTCGGAAATTTTCGTGGTTTGCCATTCGGCTGGCAGATCGTTGATGCGGGTGCGAAGCCGATCGAGGATGACTTCAGCATCCCGGGCGTGGCCCAGGACCCCGGAAAGCCATTTCAATTCCCGACTCAGGAATTGGCAGGAGTCCGTTTCGAGAAAGTTTCCGTAGATTTCTAGGACCGAGCGCAGACGCCGCGTTGCGGTCCGCATGCCGTGGATTGCCTCGGGATCTCCAGAACGTGCCCGTGGCTCTTGGGCACGGAGCTCGGCGAATTGATCGTTGAGGAATGAAAGGGCTACGCCAAGCATCGACGGTTCCACGCCGGTTGAGGCGCCGGTGACGCATGATCGAGCTAAGGGATTCCTGGGTGATCGGGAATTGGCCACGCGGCGGCTCCTCTCGATTCTTTGGTCGACATGCCCGATTCTAGATCGCTGGCATGAACGCCGGTAGAGGTTGAGGGGCTCGGGCAGGGCAGCTCCTGGGACCAACGGCCGCGGGTGATTTATGAAGCAGCCCGGCTGAGCATCGAAGCATCATTGCTCAAGTTCATTTCTGGGCTGGAAAGTACCTCGCAGCACAATCCGCTAGCCGGTCCGATGCCCATTAAACCTATGGCTCGTTGACGCCGGGCAATATTGCTCAAAATCTGCGGAAGCGAATCGCCAGTATCTGCACCGAGGGGCTCGCTTTGTGCGCTGACGATGTCAAAAGAGCATTCAAGGTGCAGGCCCATGTTGAAGGCAGGCGGGGCTTGCCTCGCTAGCCACCATGCGGGCAATGCTGCCCCAGCCCGGAAGGGGATTTTGCGCGGGCGACGGTGAGTGCGGATTATTCCGCCACGGCGACCAACTGCCGGCCCAGCTCTCGGGCGGCTTCCTGCAACTCCGGCACGGCCGATCTGATAAATACTTCGTCCACGCGGGTGACCGGCCCGGAGACCGAGATGGCCATCGGGGTCGGCGCCCCGGGAACCGGAACGGCGATGCAGCGCACGCCGAGCTCTTGCTCTTCTTCATCGATGGCGTACCCGCGCTCACGGGTGGCTTCAACATCGGTGAACAGCTTGCCCAGGGTGGTGATAGTGTTGGCGGTCTTCGGCGGCATGCCTGCCTGGGCGACCAGGCGCTGCACGCGTTCGTCGTCTAGTACCGAAAGCACCGCCTTGCCGACTCCCGAATTGTGGAGCATGGCGCGCCGGCCCACCTCGGTGATCATCCGCATTGAGTGCGGGGACTGCGCCTGGGCAATATAGGTGACCATGTCGCCGTCCAGTACCGCGATGTTGGCTGATTCGCCCAGCTTGCCTACCAGTTCCTTGAGCACCGGGGAGGCCAAGGCGCCAAGCTGGCGATTGGCCACCTCGCCCAGGCGGATCAATCGTGGGCCCAGCGAGTAGCGGCGGTTGGGCAGCTGGCGGACGTAGCCAACGCCAACCAGGGTGCGCAGCAGGCGATGAATGGTGGGCAGCGGCAGGGGAGTGTCTGCGGCCAGCTCGCTGAGCGCCGCTTCGCCTCCGGCCCGGGCGATGACTTCCAGAAGTTCAAAGGCTCGTTCAACGGACTGAACTCCACCGGTAGTGGACTTGCTGGCGGTCTGCGTCATCTGCTGCTCCTTCTAGGGTACTGATTTTGGAAGTAGCTTACGTTTTAGTTCTACGATGCGAAATCCTAGCCCCCAGAATACCCCGAAAACTCCATTTTCTTCCACGATCCGAAAATTAATGGCAAAAAAATCGTGCTTCAGCACACAAAACCCTCTTGCATTTTCATTTTGAGGATAATAGTATCCACTATACGGAAAACATTTACAGGAGGATCTGATGGCAGCACCAAGCCCGGGATATTCGTTGACGCTTCGCGTAGAGACCCCAGCATCGATAACCGCGACCAGCGAACTGGCCGCGGCGGTAGGTTCAGCTGGTGCCCACATCACGGCCTTGGATGTCACCGAATCGCACCATACCCACATGGTGGTCGACGTTTCCTGCAACACCGCCGACGTCGCCCACGGCGATACGGTACGCGATGCCCTGAACAATCTCGACGGGGTGAATGTCCGCAACGTTTCGGACCGCACCTTCTTGATGCACCTCGGCGGAAAGCTTTCGGTGACGCCCAAGGTGGCGCTGCGCAACCGCGATGACCTCTCCCGGGCCTATACCCCTGGTGTTGCCCGCGTCTGCATGGCAATCGCGGAGAATCCGGCAGATGCCCGCAACCTCACGATCAAGCGCAATACCATCGCCGTGGTCACCGACGGGTCGGCCGTGCTCGGGCTGGGCAATATCGGTCCGGCCGCCGCGCTGCCGGTGATGGAAGGCAAGGCAGCGCTGTTCAAGCAGTTCGCCGACGTGGATGCCTGGCCGGTCTGCCTCGACACCCAGGACACCGACGAGATCGTCAGCATCGTCAAGGCCTTGGCCCCGGTCTACGGCGGGGTCAACCTCGAAGACATTGCCGCCCCGCGCTGCTTCGAGATCGAAGCCCGCCTACGCGAGGAGCTGGACATTCCGGTCTTCCACGACGATCAGCACGGAACCGCCATCGTGACGCTGGCCGCCCTGGTCAATGCGCTGAAGGTAGTGGACAAGGAGCTCGCGAACCTGCGCATTGTGGTTTCCGGCGTCGGCGCCGCCGGCAATGCCATCATCGCGCTGCTCAAGGCCCGTGGCGCACGCAATATCGTCGCCTGCGGACGCAACGGAGCGATCAACCGCAGCGAACGCTACACCGATGCGCACCGGACCTGGCTGGCCGAAAACACCAACCCCGAGAACTTCACCGGAACGCTGAAGGAAGCCGTGGTCAACGCCGATGTCTTCATCGGCGTTTCGGCGCCAAACGTTCTGGACGAAAACGACATCGCCGCGATGAACGAACGCGCGATCGTCTTCGCCATGGCCAACCCGGATCCGGAAGTGGACCCCGCGGTCGCAGGCCGCCACGCAATGGTGGTCGCCACCGGGCGCAGCGACTTCCCGAACCAGATCAACAACGTGCTGGCCTTCCCCGGATTCTTCCGCGGACTGCTGGACGCCGGCGTTGCCGAGATCACCGACGCCATGCTCTTAGCCGCGGCAGATGCGATCGCCGCCCGGGTTGCACCGGAAGAGCTGAACCCCGGGTTTATTGTCCCTTCGGTCTTTGACCCGCTGGTCGCCGGGAACGTGGCCGCCGCGGTGGTCCAAGCGGCCGGAAAGCAGTAGACCCACACGTAAATATTGTCGCTGGAACACGACACTGACAGGTTAAGGAGCACCATGACCATCTCAATTACACGAATCCCAGAGGTAAGCGGCGCACAAGCGATTCTCAGCGCTGAGGCGCTGGCTTTCATTGAAAAGCTGCACGAAAAGTTCGCCGGCACGCGCGACGAGCTGCTGGAAGCACGCGGTGCGCGCCGCCAGCAGTTCTCCGAGGCGCGCGCCATCGACTTCGACCCGCAGACCGAGGCGGTGCGCACCGGTGACTGGAAGGTCGCCGAGGCCCCCGCAGCGCTGCGCGACCGCCGCGTGGAGATCACCGGCCCGGCAAGCCCGGCCAAAATGGCCATCAACGCGCTGAACTCAGGCGCCAAGGTCTGGCTTGCGGACCTGGAGGATGCCTCGACCCCGAGCTGGTCCAATGTCATCGACGCGATCGCCAACCTGAACGCGGCGGCCCGCGGGGATCTGTCCTTCACCTCGCCGGAAGGCAAGACCTACGCGCTGCGCACCGACGCGCCACGCGCGGTTGTTGTGGTCCGCCCCCGCGGCTGGCACCTGCCGGAGAACAACGTGCTGATCAACGGCAAGCCCGCCATCGGCGCGCTGGTCGACTTCGGCCTGCACTTCTTCCACAATGCCAAGGTGCTCGCCGAATCGGGCCAGGGGCCGTTCTACTACCTGCCGAAGATGGAGCACTACCTGGAGGTGCGCCTGTGGAACGAGGTGTTCACCTTCGCGCAGGCGGAGCTGGGCATCGAGTACGGCACCGTGCGCGCCACGATGCTCATCGAAACGATTCCGGCGGCCTTCCAGATGGAAGAGTTCCTCTACGAACTGCGCGACCACGTCTCGGGTCTGAATGCCGGACGCTGGGATTACCTGTTCTCCATCATCAAGACCTTCCGCGAGGCGGGCGACGCGTTCATCATGCCGGACCGCTCGGCCGTGGCCATGACCGCACCGATGATGCGCGCCTACACCGAGCTGCTGGTCAAGACCTGCCACAAGCGCGGCGCCTTCGCGATGGGAGGCATGGCCGCCTTCATCCCGAACCGCCGAGAACCAGAGGTCACCGCCGCGGCCTTCGCCAAGGTCCGCGAAGACAAGAGCCGCGAAGCCACCGACGGCTTCGACGGCTCCTGGGTTGCCCACCCGGACCTCGTGGAAATCTGCCGGGAAATCTTCGACGCCGCCTTGGGAGATAAGCCAAACCAGATCGACCGCCAGCGTCCAGAGGTCGAGGTCACCGCCGCGCAGCTGCTCGACGTGGCCAGCGCCCCGGGCGAGGTCACCGAGGCCGGGGTGCGCGCCAACCTGTACGTCGCGGTGAACTACGTGGCCGTCTGGCTTTCGGGCAACGGCGCGGTAGCCATCCACAACCTGATGGAAGATGCCGCGACCGCGGAGATCTCCCGCTCGCAGATCTGGCAGCAGATCCGCAACGAGGTCGTGGCCGCCGACACCGGCAGCACCATCACCACGCAGCTGGTCTCCACGATCCTGGCCGAAGAGGTTGAGCGGCTGCGCTCCGAAGTCGGCAACGCGGAACAGTTCGCCGCCTACTACCAGCCGGCAGCCGAGCTGATCGCCACGCTGACCAGCGGCAAGGATGAGGACTTCGCCGACTTCTTGACCACCCCAGCGTACGAACTATTGGATAAGGAATTCGTGACCAAAGCATGAGCAATCTCTTCGATGAGTCAACCCTAGCGGCCGTGGAAGCACGGCTGGCCGACACCGACAAGCTCCTCGCTCACGGCTACCCGGGGGAGAGCGGAGCGCGCCAGCCGGTGCACACCGTGTACGTTCCCGGGGACCGGTTCACCGGCGAACTTGCCGCGCAGTGGGGCGCCGCAGCCCTCGCGGTCGCCGGCGGTGCCGCGGGACTCGGCGAGCTGGCGGCCACGCTGGGACTCGCCGAGCCCGAGCGGCTCGGTGCCTTGGCGGCGGCCAAGCTAGAGGTTGAACCCATCGAAGATCTGCGCCTCGATTTCGAGGATGGCTACGGCAACCGGCCGGATGCCGAGGAGGACGCGCACGCACTAGCCGCCGCCGACTCGGTATCCGCCGCCGTAGCCGCCGGGCAGGCTCCGGCCTGCCTGGGCATCCGCTTCAAATGCTTCGAGGCCCCGACCCGGGCCCGCGGCATCCGCACCCTGGATCTTTTCATCTCCCGGCTGCTTGAAAACGGTCCGCTGCCCGACGGGCTGCGGCTGACCCTGCCCAAGGTCAGCACCGTAGCTCAGGTCGAGGCGATGGTATTCCTCGCCGAGAAGCTGGAGCAGAATCATGGGCTCGAAGCCGGAGAGATCCGCTTCGAGGTGCAGGTAGAGACGCCGCAGGTGATCATCGCGGCCGACGGAAGCCACCCGGTGGCGCAGCTGATCCACGCCGGCCAAGGCAGAATTTCCTCCCTGCACTACGGCACCTACGACTACTCGGCCTCCCTTGGCGTCGCAGCCGCCTACCAATCGATGGAGCACCCGGTCGCCGACTTCGCCAAGGACGTCATGCAGGTGGCGGTCGCGGGCACCGGGGTGGAGCTATCGGACGGCTCCACCAACATCATTCCGGCCGGAGACCCGGAGAATATTGCGGCGGCCTGGGCTCTGCATGCCCGACTGGTGCGCCGCCACCTGGAACGCGGGATCTACCAGGGCTGGGATATGCACGCGAATCAGCTGCCCACCCGCTACCTGGCAACCTTCGCCTTCTTCCGCGAAGGTTTGCAGGCCGCGGCGACGCGGCTGCGCAACTACGTCCACCGGATCGACTCGGCCATCATGGACGAACCGGCCACCGCGCGAGCCCTGGCCCGCTATATCCACCGCGGCGTGAGCTGCGGTGCGGTGAGCGCAGAAGAAGTCCAGGAACTAGCCCAAATCTCAACCGCCGAACTCGAAGCGATCGCGCTGAACCGTTCACATGCCTAGGAGGAACATCATGACCGCAGCAGCCGCGCAAAAAGCCGCGTACTACACCAACTTCGGCGGCCACCCGCCGCAAACAGACCTGTTGACCGATCGCGCGATCGTCACCGAGGCCTACACCGTCATCCCCAAGGGGGTGCTGCGCGATATCGTCACCAGCGTGTTCCCCGAATGGTCCAGCACCCGCGCCTGGGTGCTCAACCGTCCGGTGGCCGGGGGCGCCACCACCTTCGCCCAGTCCATCCTCGAAGTCTCTCCCGGCGGAGGAGCGGCCAAGCCGGAACCGCAGGCCGAGGTATCGGGATTCATCTTCGTGCTGGGCGGTGAATTGACCCTGGTGATCGAGGGCCAAGAGCATGTGCTCACCGATGGCGGCTACGCCTACCTGCCGGCCGGAGCCAACTGGTCCGCGCGCAACGACGGCGCCGAGGTGGCGAATTTCCACTGGATCCGCAAGCGCTACGAGCCGGCGGCCGGCGTGGCGGCGCCGGGGCCGGTAGTGGGCAACGAACGCGACGTGGAACCGGGCGAGATGCCGGGCACCGACGGCAAATGGCGCACCACCAGGATGCTCGACCCGAATGACATCGCCTTCGACTTCGGGGTGAATATCGTGACCTTCGAACCCGGGGCCTCGATTCCCTTCGCCGAAACCCACGTTATGGAACATGGCCTCTATGTCCTGGAAGGCAAGGGGGTCTACCGCTTGAACGGCGGCTGGGTCGAGGTCGAGGCCGGAGACTACATGTCACTGCGCGCCTTCTGCCCGCAGGCCTGCTACGCCGGCGGGCCGAGCAACTTCCGCTACCTGCTGTACAAGGATCAGAACCGCCAGGTCGCGTTGTAGGCCATTAAAGGGCGCTGGCTGCGGAACTCGTTGAGTTCCGCAGCCAGGGTGGGGCTTGCTACCAAGCAGGCAGGGCCGGGATCGGTCCATCTGCCTCGATGTGCCGCGCCTGGCCGCGGGCGAGCCATTCGATGAGGCCTTCGCGGTCCGAGCGGACCTTCAGCGCCCCGTCGCCGATAACCCATTCGTCGCCTTCTTCGGTCACCAGCGTCATGCCCGGGGCATTCTTCACGCGCATGGTGCGTACCGCGGCCTCCACGGCATTTTCCTGGGAATCCGGGTCCGCCTCCTCGATGGTCCAGGCGGTGTCCAGGTCGTGGTGGTGGATGACGATCTCCGCGATCCGAAGCGCCACGATGGAGGTCGCCGGGATGATCTTGCCGTGCAGATCCACCTCTTCGACCGCCAGCTCGCCGGTGAGGCGCTCGGACTGCTCGGCGAAGAACGCCGCCGCGTCGCGGAAACCGGCGAGCAGTTCTTCGCGGGGCAAGGCGGCAAGCTCGGCGATTTCTGCGTTGCGCGCCTCGGTGGACGCATAAAGCTGCTGCGGTTCGCCGGTAATGGCCCAATCGATGAGCTTGACCAGGGTGCGGCCGTTGGATGCTAGGTGGGCGATGACATGCGCACGGCTCCATCCCTCGCAGAGGGAATCGGCGGCCAGTTCATCGGCGGACAGGGTTTCAATCGTGGCCATCATCATCGAGGTTTCACGGTTGAGTCGGGAGAGATCTGAGTGCAATCGGGCGGTGTTGATCATGCTGTCACCCTACCAATGGGTGGTTTGAAAATGACTCGGAAAACCGATCTATATCGAACGAGTATCGCCGCACCCGTCAGAAGTTTCAGTGCATGGAGCTTATCGCTGCAGCTGGAGTTGAGTATAAGAAGTCGAAGTTTCAGGAGTAGGGGCTGATGAGTTCACACGCTTCGGTATTGCAATTGAAGTTCTGGATCAGGCGAACCTGTCCGCCGATCTGGCGCCGGGTTTTGGTTCCAGGTTCGATGCGGCTGGACCAATTGCATCAGGTGATTCAGTACAGCTTCGGTTGGTACGACGCGCATCCGCACCAATTTGAGCTCAACGGTGTTAATGGGGTGAGCTACGGGGCCGCCGATGCAGAGGTCAAATCCGATGTTGATGAGCGCACGGTATGCCTCGACGAACTTTTAAGTCACGGGCGGGGAAGGCTCGACTACGTCTATGACTTCGGTGATTACTGGGAAGTCCGTATCGAACTAGAAGGACTGCCACCGGTCGACGCTGCTCTGTTGCCGCGGTGTATTGGCGGACGCAGGATGGCTCCGCGGGAGGACTCGGGAGGTCCGTTGGGGTGGGCCATGGTGATCGAAGCGCTGAAGGACCCGGAGCATCCGGATCGGGCGGAATACCGAGAATGGCTCTTCTTGCGCGACGGTGAGCAGTTCGACGCTTCGCTTTTCGACAAGCAGCGCGTCAACGAAATGTTTGAGTATGCCCGCTAGCTGCTGACCGGACACATTGAGTCCCTCAGGTAAACGTGTAAAAAATTGGGCGCATTTTTCACACGTTTACCCGACATGTAAAAAACCTTTACATGTCTTCTTGGGTTCTAGCCTGCCAGTAGCTCGATGAAGCGGTGATTGATAAATAGCCACTCACGGCCTATTTTGATCTGCGTTAGTCGCCGATTGGAGCTGAATTCATTCAGCCATTTTGTCGCAGTCGGGCGCGAGATTCCACAGCGGCTGACTACGTCATTGATTCGGCAATAAGGCTTTTCGAATAAAAGATCAAGCAGTTCCGCGTTCGGTCCTGCTGAGGATTCAGTTCGCAGCTCGTCGCGCATGACTAGTTGCAACTCTTGGATGCTGTCAATTAGCTGCAGAGTCTCGTCGGCTGTCACTTGAATACCCTTAAGCATGTATAGCAGCCAGCCCTCCCAGTCATTGTCCTTGGTGACGGCTAGGAGCCTAGTGTAGTACTCCTCTTTGTGGCGAATGATGTATCGCGATAAGTAGAGAACTGGCTCCCTTAGCAGCTCGACTTCAACGAGTAGGAGGATGTTCAAAATACGCCCGGTGCGGCCGTTTCCATCTGAGAAGGGATGGATCGCTTCGAATTGATAATGAGCGGCGCTCATAATGACCAATGGATCAATGTCTGGGTTTTCGTGAATGAAGCGTTCCCACTCGGCCAATTTTTCTTTGATCCGATCCGGGCCTTCGGGTGGTGTGTACCGGGCTTTGCCAGTCACAGGATTTCCAATGTAGGTGCCCGGAAGAGCGCGAACGTCCATGTCGCGGCCCTTGATATTTGTGCAAACTTCAAGCGCGGTCCGTGTTGTCAACGGACGGCTTTCGATGCTTTGGAGTCCTGTGAAGAGTGCCTCGCGGTAACGCAGAGTTTCTTTGGTATCGGAGGATGCATGAACTTCTGAATCCGCTGCTAAACGAAATAGGTCGTCGGTAGTCGTTACGATATTTTCAATCTCGGAACTCGCTTGTGCTTCGAGCAACGGCAGTGAGCTTATGAGCACCCCGGGATTAGGTATACGAAGGACGGCTTGATTCATGGCGGCCAGTGAAGCCCGGGCCTTAGTTGTCGCTTTGAGTACCGGCCGGGTTTCAAGCTCACTTGCGGGAGGAGCTGCTAGATCGTTGAACGGTAGTTCTGCTTTCCACATAGGGACAGTCTATCTAAGCCATCAGGAAACGTGTAAAAAAATGTACGTATTTTTTACACGTTTATCTGATATGCAAAAAACCTTTACACGTCTTCTCGGCAATTTTCCCGCTGTAGGCCGAATGCCTGGTTTGTCTTGAGGCATGGGCCTTGGGCACACGGCTCCGAGGAGACGTAATGGCTGAGCGACAAATTTGAGGTGCCGGATCCAATCGCCGCTGCGGCATCGGTCAGACGCTAGATGCGGGCGAACTCGAGCAGATGGCGCTGGCCGGGGTGATCGGGCTTCCTCGCGCGCCCAACGCGAAGTTTTGAGTGCTTGTTACGATGCAGTTGAGCCTGGGTTCCGTGGCGCCGGGGCGATCAAGGAATCGGTCGAGATTGGGTTCTAGGGCCAAGATCGACCGGTAAAAGTAAGACTCCCCAGCAATGGCTTGGCCACTGCTGGGGAGCAAATGCGCTTGTAGGTAGGTTATCGCTGGGTTTCTTCGGGACTGACTTCTGTTGCCGGACCATCGGGGGTCGCCCCGCCTTCGTCGGTCCAGTCATGTCCCGCTTCGTCGGAAAGCGCAGGATCCGAAATGTGATCCTCCAGCGTCTTATCCGAAATATCGGTGGAATTCGTTGGGACGTTTTCGTTCATATCTTCTCCCTTTACTCGAACTTCCGCCACCAGCCACTTGCCTGCCAATAATGGCCAAGGACTAAGGGCTGAGCGATCCTTACTCGGCCAATGTAGCACCAGAATCGCCGGTACGCGAGCGTTTTGGAGCAAGCTCCCAGCTAACTAATCCAGTGCGCTCGGATGGGGTTGAGAAACGAACGGGAGGGCCCGCGAATATTTATGGTTCCGCCGTTCGCCTTTCAGCGATGATGGGTACTAAACGAGCTCTGCCGCCCCGCCTTCAAGGTTGGTCGCCCGGCGCAGGAGTCCCTTCATAACCAGCATCAGGAGGGCGAACGCGCTTCCGCAGGTCGTGAGGGCAGCAATCGCCAGTGCAACACCAGGTCCGCCCACGCCAATAATTCCTAATAGGTGAACACCAAGAGATAGGGCCAGAAATGTGGCCACGGCGATTGACGCAATGATGGCGTTGACCCAGCCGAAGGCCCGCTGGGTGAAGATGGTCCGACGTTCCACCATGCTCAGCAACTTCCAGGTAGCAGCCAATGAGACCTGCAGGCAGGCAATTGCGACTATGACAACTACCGTATAGGGGGTGGCTAGGAATGCGACCTCGGGAAAGAGCGTCGCATTCTGCGCCGCAAGGGTCGGCACGACCCACGCTTGCCACAGTAGTCCGCCGAGAAAAATCAGCGTAAGGCATACTCGAAGCAGGACCATTAGCAATTTGTTCATAGAGTGATTATCAACAAAAACCTATCGAATATCAATAGGTTGTGTGGTTGAGGCGCTCCCGCGGCGAATGCGGGTTCGGCCAAGCCGTGCCAGCGCCCGCTATTGCCGCAGTGGTAGCTTGAAAGGAATCAAGGAATACCAAAAACCTCGGTCTTCCTCATCTCCCGGAATACGGGACGCCAGATTAGGGGGCATGCGATGACAGCAACGCCAGAAACCGACATGAGCAATCTTGGGATTGCCTCGCGGGCGGCGCTCAGGCCAATTTCCGAGATCGCCGAGTCGGCGGGGATCCCTGAAGCCGCAGTTGAGTCCTATGGCAGGTACAAGGCCAAGGTCGACCCGTCGCTTTTGACTGCTCGCGGCGTCCGCCCCGGAAAGATCGTTCTGGTCAGCGGAATTTCCCCGACGCCCGCAGGGGAGGGGAAATCCACCATGGTGGTGGGTTTGGGCGATGCGCTGGCGGCCACCGGGGCCAAAACCATGATCGCCTTGCGCGAACCGTCCATGGGCCCGAACTTCGGCATGAAGGGCGGGGCCACCGGTGGCGGATACTCGCAGGTGCTCCCCATGGATGAGATCAATATGCATTTCACCGGGGATTTCCACGCCATCACCAGCGCCAACAACCTGTTGATGGCGCTGCTCGACAATCACCTGCACCAGGGCAATGCCTTGGGCATCGATCCGCGGCGCATCACATTCAAGCGCGTTCTGGACATGAACGACCGCGCACTGCGCCACGTGGTCATCGGCCTTGGCGGACCAGCCGAGGGAGTCCCGCGGGAAACCGGTTTTGAGATCACCGTCGCCTCCGAGGTCATGGCGGTCTTCTGCCTGGCCACCGGGCTAGAGGACCTGCGCGCCCGGCTTGGCCGCATGACCATCGGATACACCTACGGCAAGGCGCCGGTCACCGTTGATGACCTGGGCGCCGCGGGAGCCATGGCGATGCTGCTCAAGGACGCGATCAAGCCCAACCTGGTCCAGTCCATGGGCGGCACACCCGCCTTCATCCACGGCGGGCCGTTCGCCAACATTGCGCACGGCTGCAACTCGGCCATCGCCACCAACACCGCACGCGCGCTGGCGGACGTCGTGGTGACCGAGGCAGGCTTCGGTACCGATCTCGGTGCCGAGAAGTTCATGGACATCAAGGCCCGCTATGCCGGATGCGACCCCGACACGGTGGTTATCGTCGCCACCATTCGCGCGCTGAAAATGCATGGGGGAGTACCCAAGGGAGAGTTGGGCAAGGAGGATGTCGCGGCCGTACGCAATGGTTTATCGAACCTCGCCCGGCATGCCTCGAACATCAGGAAGTTCGGCATCCAGCCGGTGATCGGGATCAACCGGTTCACCGCGGATACCGAGGCCGAACTGGCGGTGGTCACCGGCTGGGCCGAAGCGCAGGGCGTTGAATGCGCGATTGCCGACGTCTGGAGCCAAGGCGGCCAGGGGGCCGGCGACCTGGCCGCCGCGGTCTTGCGGGCCATCGAAGCGCCAAACAATTTTGCTCCGCTGTACGAACTGGAGCTGCCCATCGAGGAAAAGATCCTGACCGTGGTGCGCGAGATCTACGGGGGAGAGGGCGTCGAATACTCCGCCGGCGCGCGGCGGATGCTCGAGCAGATCCACGCCAACGGCTGGGACGACCTGCCGGTGTGCATGGCCAAGACCCAATATTCTTTCTCCGATGACCCCAAGCTCCTAGGCGCTCCGGAGGGATTCACCTTGCAGGTCCACGACCTGATCCCCAAGACGGGCGCGGGCTTCATCGTGGCCATCACCGGGACGATCATGACCATGCCGGGCCTTCCCAAGGTTCCGTCCGCCATGCAGATGGACGTCGATGGCAACGGGAACGCCGTGGGGCTGTCGTAGGACAGCTAGCCGAAGAATGCCCTATTTCCGAGCCGGAAGGGCCTATCCCACGTAGCCTTGAAACAAAGATATTCAAGCGTGTGAGGGAGACCCGGTGGCCAAGAAGAAGAAAAAGCAAGTAAAGCAGGGACACCCCGGACGCGTTCAGGCTCCGGTGGTGTCCATAGGTCGAGTGAAGGTCGACCGCGGGCTGGATGCGCTGTCGCCTGAATTCGTGCGCTGGTACGGCCAGCGGCGGCAGGATTCGGAAACCGCGTTGCTCGCCTTGGCGGCCGTGCGCGAAACGTTGGGGATGTACGCCGAAGTCGTAGGACTTGAATCCGTCACCGAGTTCAACGCACCCAAGCTGTTCGGGGTGTTGAACTCCATGATCGAATTCGAGGAAGCCGAAGAGCCGGAAGATCTCTCCGGGGAACTGCGCATGGTGCTCTACATGGCCTGGGCAGACTACCTTGATTTTATCGAGGATACCGGCCGCTGGACCCAAGACCCCGCCGAGCTGAGTTGGTTGCGCGGCAATCTGGAGACCGCGGATCCGTTTAGCGCAGAAGCTCTTTCCTCGCCCGGGAATCCTGGTGCGTTGGAGGAGCAGGCGCTCGCCGAACTGCGCCAGCTTCCCATCGTGGAATTGGGGCATGGCCTGGCCCGCTGGTGCATCGGGAAGGGCGCCGCCGAATGGGGCGCCGGCCCGGGAGAACAATATCTGGCTTCCGCTGCCAAGACCTTGGAGAGCGAACTTCCCAAGGGGCTGGACGAGGCGCAAACCGAGCTGGTGGTTTCCCAGGCCATCGCTTCGCTCGCGATGGCCGGCATCATCACCCTCGAAGCGCACGCGTCGCCGACAGCCGGACCCGCCGCCGAGGAATTCCACAAGTCCGAGGGACAGCAGGCGTTCTCCGCGAACTATGCCTTCCTGCAGGCATTCCTCGATCTCTTCCTCGAAGCGCCCGAGGACGCCGATGAAGAAACCCTGGAAGCCTGGGGGCTGTCCAACCTCTGGCTGCTTGAAGCCATCGAAGGATCCGCGCATCTGGTGGCCGCGCCGCGAGATGAGCAATGGTCGCCGGCGGCCTGGGCACAGGCCCACCAGCGGCTGGGCGAATTGCGGATCCTCGGCTTGGTCGAGGAAGGCGAGCGCTACACCCTCCCGCGCCTCGTCGCGGCGACCCTCACCGACCTGGACGATGATGAGCTCGATGAGGAAGATCTGCAAGACGATGAGCTGGACGCGCTCTTCGGCTTCGATTCGGAAGAGCCCAAGCGGGAAAAGCGTGCCGAACCCTATGCGGGCAAGGTGCTGCAGCTGAAGCTGGGCCTGAAAGAGGCCAAGCCGCCGATCTGGCGCCGGGTGCTGGTGCCCTTGGATCTGCACCTGGGTGACCTGCACGACATCATCCAGGCAAGCTTCGACTGGTACGACGGGCATCTGCACGAGTTCCGCTCGGGCGGATATGGCGGGACCAGCTACGGGCCCGATATCGAGCATATGGAGTATGACGAAGACGAATCAGGTGTCCTGATTTCCGAACTGCTCAAAGCCGAAAAGGACCGGCTGGACTACGCCTATGATTTCGGTGATGGCTGGGAGATCCGCATCGAGGTGGAAAAGGTGCTCGATTCCGAGGCCGGGGCGCTGCCGCGCTGCACCGGAGGCCGCCGCATGGCACCGCTCGAAGACAGCGGCGGCACCTGGGGCTGGTCGGAAAAAGTCGCCGCCATCGGCGACCCCGCCCATCCAGAGCACGGGGAAGTCATGGAATGGCTCGGAGATATGGGCCTCGATGAGATCGATCCGGCCGCCTTCAGCATGCAGCAGATCAACGAAGCACTAGACCAGGAGTTCTAGCCAAAGGTCGCTCAGCCGCACAAGCTTTGGCTAGCCTTGCGGTTGGTCGTTTTGACCGGAGCCTTTTCGGCGCCCTCGATCTCAAGATAGTCCTGGCCGAGGAGCAGCTGGACGCCTTCTATTGGCGCCTTGACGGGACGAAGATCCAGGTCAAGTTCCTTGGCCAAGGCCTTGGCCGTCTGCCGCGCTTCCTGGGTGTCGGCGGCCAGCAGCCGCGTTGCCGCCTGGGGAGCTTCGGCGGTATCAATTTCGGAGACTGAGAAGCCCTGCGCGGTTGCTTTGGCGGCGAACTGCGATGCCAGCTGATTCACTCGCGCGCCGTTGGTGATTTGCACGGCAGTCTCGCGCGAGCTGGCCGCTGGTGCCGCTTCAGCTTTCGAGCTCTCTTCATCGCCTAGATTTACCGGGGTGTCTGCGCTCAACCGCTCGAAGATCGTGGACGCCTCGGGGGCGGGGACAACACGGTTGCGGTTCTGCGGGGCCGGCTGCCAAGGCATGGTCATAAAGGTGATTTCCCCGGTGGGCACCGCTTGGATTCGGGTGGCCAGCGAGGCAAGCTGAGCCAGGGAGCTGAGTCCCGGATCAACGGTCATCGATGAGGTGACCGCATCCAGGAAGGAATAAAGCCGGTCCGGCCGGGTGAGCGTTTCACGGCTCGTGGCCCGTTGGACGACGGCCGACATCACCATCTGCTGATGGCCCAGGCGGGCGATATCGCTGCCGTCCCCGACGGCATGCCGGGTGCGGGCCAAGGCCAGTGTGTCTTCTCCCTTGACTATTTGATTGCCCGCCGGGAGATCCAGGTTCGCCTTGGGGTCCTGCATCTGATCGGCCAGGCACACGTCGATGCCGTCGAGCGCGTCAACGATGGAAATGAAGCCCTCGAAATTGACTTCGATGAAGTGGTCGAGATCCACGCCGGTCAGGGATTCAACGGCGGCTACCGAGCAGGCGGGACCGTAGTTCAGTGCCGAATTGATCATCCCGTGGCCGCCTGTGTAATGCCCGTGGCCGGTATCCGCGCAGGCGGGAATCTCGAGCAATGTATCGCGCGGGATCTGCACCGCGTCGATGCGCTCATTGCCGGCGGCCAGATGAACGAGCACCATGGAATCGCTGCGCGCCGATCCGTTGTCCTTGCCGAATTCCGTTGAGCTAAAGGTCCGGCTGTCCGACCCCAGCAGGAGGATGTTCATGCCCCGGCTGGAATCGGGTACCCGCTGCTCCGTGGCGCGCATCGCGGCGGTGGAGATATTTCCCTGAAGCCGGAACCAGGCCGCTCCGACACCGACGACCAGTGCCAGGACCAGCGCCGCGGCGATGATGCGAAAATTGCGCTTGCGTCGCGAAGAATTTTTCCTGGTGGGCGTTGCGGGCCGCTGATGGGTCATAGCTCAGGTCTCCTGCGAAAGTCAGGCGGGAATATCTACACCAGCCGACCATGCAAGAGATGGATCGCACCAATAGCCAAAGTGTGCGGACCCATGCATTTTCCCTATGTATCTGCCCGCCACCCGGACTTTCCGCGGGAGCGCAGATTCCGCGAGATCTGCGTCTCACAGGTGATCCAGGAACTCCTCCAGGGCGGGGTTCTTGAACGAGTCCTTCCGGAAGATTGCTCCGATGGGCCGTCCGGCATCGGCGGCTAGCGGAACCTGCAGTCCGCCGAAGACTTCGGCGGTGCTGGCCAGCACCTGGGGAACCATGGTGATGCCGCCAACGGCGATGCTCAGCTGGACCAGGGCGTCGCGCTGCGTGGTGGTGATGATGCGTGGCGCGGTGACGCCGAGGTTTCGGTAGACCTCATCGGTGATCAGCCTGGTGGAGGTCCCCTGCGGCAAGGTGACCAGCGTGAGCCCGCCGAGCAGTTCGGCGTCCAACGCGGTGCGCACCGCGTGGGCCAAATCGGTGGAAAGAACCGCCGTGAACCTCTGCTTGCGCACGAAGCGCGCCTGAAGGTCGGCGGGGATGCGCTCGTCCACGCCGAATGCGAGATCTGCGCGTCCCAGGCGTACCGAGTCGATCAGCTGTTCGTGATCCTCGACGCTGACGATTTCGATTTGGATCCCGGGATGATTGCGGTGGAACGGGCCGAGATATTCCGGAAGGACTCCGGCAATGAGCGAGGGCAGTCCCGCGATGCGCAATGAGCCCGAATCCAGAGACCGGGTTGAAGAAGCCAGCGCATCGATCGAGGAGATCTCGCGCAGGGCTCGCCGCCCGGCCGGGATGATGCTCCGCCCGGCCTCGGTGAGCAGCATATTCCGTCCCGCGGCCCGGAAGACCGGCATGCCCAGGGTTTGCTCCAGCGCTCGAATCCTGCGTGACAGCGAAGGCTGGGAAATTCCGAGGATATCCGCCGCGGCGGTGAAGGATCCGTAGTCCACCACGGTGATCACGGCCGCGATCTGAGCTAGGGAAATATTGCTGGAGCTGAGGTGGTTGGCCATAAATCGGACGTCCCTTGTGAACTATGACTGCATCTGGCGTGATTGCAGGGAAACGGTAGCATGCTCCGGCGCTTCGCCGAGCTCCATCCTGTGCCTGCGGGATTATCTGGGGGAAGGCTCAGGAGCGTTGGCGGTGCCTATGGTGGAGGCTCGGATGACCAGCTTCGGGGTGAAGACAAACTGCTCGCGGACCGCATTTTCGCCGGCTTCGGCTTCGCGCAACAGGACATCGACCGCGGTGCGCCCGATTTCTTCGGCCGGCTGGCGCACGGTGGTGATCGGGACGACGGCCGACTCGGCGAACGCTATATTGTCGTATCCGACCAGCGCAATGTCCTCTGGAACCTTCAGCTTCCCGGACATCACGAACGCCTGCAGGATGCCTAAAGCCAGTAGATCGTTGGCGGCAAAAACACCGTCCGGGCGTTGCCCGGGCGTCATGGCCAAGATGCGT
Source organism: Glutamicibacter sp. AOP38-B1-38 (assembly GCF_052377485.1). Taxonomy (NCBI): domain Bacteria; kingdom Bacillati; phylum Actinomycetota; class Actinomycetes; order Micrococcales; family Micrococcaceae; genus Glutamicibacter; species Glutamicibacter sp. AOP38-B1-38. The sequence continues at coordinate 23,135 of NZ_JBQSWU010000025.1, forward strand.
TCTCCGGCGGCGCGGCCTTCGATGACGCTCAGCTGCTTGGTAGGCAGATATTCGAGGGCTGCATCCGAAGTGCCGGCAATGACCGATTGCGCGCCTTCCAGACGATGCCGGACCTGTTCAATGCTTTGCGGACCGCCGACAAAGGCAATGCGCTTTCGTCCCAGCTCGACGAGGTGCTGGACGGCGATTCGGCCGCCCTCTACGTCGTTGACGGAGACCGAAGAGAAGCTGCGGTCTCCGCTTCCGCGGTCCACCAAGACCACCGGGGTCCCGGATTCGCGGATGCGCCAAAGCCGGCTCAGGTCGCTGTGCATGGGGGAGATGAGCACTCCGGCGACGCGCTGCTGATCAAAAAGGTCAAGCAGCTGCTGTTCGGTGGTCAGCGAGCTATCGCTGGCGCCCATCAGCACCGTGTAGCCGTTTTCCAGGGCCCGGTGCTGGGCTCCCTGGGTGACGTCCATGAAGAACGGATTTCGGGCATCGAGGATCACCAGCCCGAAGCTGCGGCTGTGCCCGGCCCGCAGCTGGCGGGCGGCGTCATTGCGCACGAATCCGAGCTTGTCGATGGCCTCGGTGACCTTGCGAACCGTCGCCGGTGCGACGACCTCTGGGCGGTTGAGTACATTGGAGACCGTTCCGACCGAAACACCTGCCGCGCGAGCGACTTCCTTCACGCTTACCGACACGTAGTTTCCCGCCTTTGCCCCGATGGTCTTCTCCCGAGTATATCGCGCGGCGCCCGCTCGGCTTGCCATGCGGTACAGGATTGAATGGATTCAATTAATTTTGGCAGATTTCTGGATTCTGCTTGAACTTGAGCCATGTTCTGGTCTAAAGTCGGTCAAGTTCGGTGATTGAAACGATTCATTAAGGGTCGATCATCACCGACTCAGCGTCACAAGCATTCAACGAAGAGGGCAACGCATGAACAGGGTTTGTTTTCAGCTGCAGGTCAAGCCGGACCGGCTCGCCGAATACGCCGAACGCCACGCCGCCGTCTGGCCAGAGATGCTGCGGGCAATCAACGACGCGGGACGCCGCAACTACTCGCTCTTTCTCCGTGCCGATGGCCTGCTGATCGGCTACTACGAAACCGCCGACGACGCAGCCGCCCAGGCCGCACTGGATGCGGATCCACGCACCTCGGCCTGGGAGGCGCAGATGTCCGAGTTCTTCATCTCCCTCCACGGACGCCCCGATCAGGGCGCGCCGCGCCTGAGCGAGGTATTCAACCTCGAAGACCAGCTGGCCCAGCTCTAAACGGCGACACCGGCAACCCAATTCCACCACCGCAGAAGGAGAGATCCATGGGCGCTAAGCTGACCCCCGAGATCCTGACCACCCTTGAACGATTGGCCATCGAAGTCCCTTCCTGGGCCTACGGCAACTCCGGCACCCGCTTTAAGGTGTTCGGCACCCCGGGCACCCCACGCGACGCCTATGAGAAGATCGCCGACGCCGCGCAGGTCAACCGCCTGACCGGACTGGCTCCGGCCGTGGCCCTGCACATTCCGTGGGATAAGGTGGCGGACTTCGGCTCGCTGCGCACTCACGCGAACGACCTCGGGGTGGAACTGGGAACCATCAACTCCAACACCTTCCAGGACGACGAATACAAGTTCGGTGCGCTGACCCACGAAGATCCAAAGGTCCGCCGGAAGGCCATCGACCACCACATCGAGTGCGTAGACGTCATGGACGCCGCCGGCTCCCAGGACCTGAAAATCTGGCTGGCCGAGGGCTCGAACTACCCGGGTCAGGCAGATATGCGCGGACGTCAGGACCGGCTTTCGGACTCGCTGTCCGAAATCTACGCCCGGCTGAGCGGCGAGCAGCGCCTGGTGCTCGAGTACAAGTTCTTCGAGCCCTCCTTCTATCACACCGATGTTCCGGACTGGGGCACCTCCTACGCCCAGGTGGCCGCGCTCGGCGAGCGGGCGTTGGTCTGCCTGGATACCGGGCACCACGCCCCGGGCACCAACATCGAGTTCATCGTGATGCAGCTGCTGCGCCTGGGCAAGCTCGGCTCCTTCGACTTCAACTCGCGCTTCTACGCGGATGACGACCTGATCGTCGGCTCCGCCGACCCGTACCAGCTCTTCCGCATCATGGCCGAGGTGGCCCGCGGCGGCGGACTGGATATCGATACCCCGATCACCTTCATGCTCGATCAGTGCCACAACGTGGAAAACAAGATCCTCGGCCAGATCCGCAGCGTGCTGAACGTGCAGGAAATGACCGCCCGCGCGCTGCTCATCGACCGGGTCGCCTTAACCGAGGCGCAGCTCTCCGGCGATGTGCTGGCCGCCAACGACCTTTTCATGAACGCGTTCTACACCGATATCCGCAGCGAACTCGCAAACTGGCGTGAATCGCGTGGCCTGCCTGCGGACCCGATGGAAGCCTTCCGCGCCTCGGATTACCAGAGCCGCATCGAAGCCGAACGCGCCGGCGGCGTGCAGGCAGGGTGGGGTGCCTGATGGCAACGGCACTGGCGAAAAAGCGCGGCATCAGCGGCTGGAAAGCCACCATTGCGGTGGCCATGAGCAACTACATCGAAGCCGGGGCAATTATTGCCCTGGCCACCAGCCTGACCCTCTGGCAGGGTGCCTTCGGATTTGATGACGGCATGGTCGGGGTCATCGCGGCGATCTCCGCCAACGCCTTCGGCGCCGCGGTGGGTGCGCTGATCGGCGGCCCATTGTGCGACCGGCTAGGACGCAAATTCATCTACACCTACGACCTGATCGTGTTCATGGTCGGTGCGCTGATGATTACCTTCGCCGCCAGCACCGTGCTGCTGATTGTCGGCGTGATCCTCATGGGCATCGCCGTGGGCGCCGGAGTTCCGGCTTCCTGGACCTACATTGCCGAGGAGGCTCCGCAGGAGTCGCGCGCAGCGCACGTGGGAACCGCGCAGCTGGCCTGGTCTTTCGGCCCGGCGGTCGGCTTTGCCCTGGCCATCATGGTGGCACCGCTAGGGGTGAATGGGTCCCGGCTGATCTTCTTCCACCTGTTCATCGTCGCCGCGATCACCTGGTGGGTGCGCCGCGGGCTTCCCGAATCCACCCGGTGGAAGCAGCAGCGCGCGGAGGAAATCGCCTCCGGAGCCAAGATCTCCTTCTTCTCCGGCATCAAGGGGCTGCTGGCCGAACGCAAGAACTGGTCGGCGCTGTTCTTCCTGCTCGGGGTGTACGGACTATGGAATACCGTGGCCGGCCAGGCCGGTATCTTCCAGCCACGCGTGTACGCGGCGGCCGGCGTCGAGTCGGCCACGCAGCAGAACCTGCTGCAGGTTCTGGTCTGGGTGCTCACCGCGGCCGCCACCTACTTCGGCTTCATGAAGTACGGGGACCGGGTCTCACGCCGCTGGCTGTACTTTGGCGGAGCCGCCCTGGGCGTTGTCGCCTGGGTGGTGCTGATCTTCGCCCCTCCGGGAGCCTTCTCCCTGCTGTTCTTCGCCTGCGCCTGGGGCATCTCCGCCGGTTTGGGAGCCCAAGCCTTCTACGGCCTATGGACCGCGGAACTCTTCGCCACCAAATACCGCGCCAGCGCACAGGGCGTGCTGTTCATGCTCGCCCGGGTCCTGGTCGGCTTGCTGTCCCTGGTCTTCCCGGTCCTGCTCTCCGGCATCGGGCTGGAAAAGCTCGGCCTGCTGATCATCGGCCTGCTGGTAGTTGCCCTGCTGATCGGCACCATCTGGGCGCCGGAAACCCGCGGCAAGTCCCTCGAAGAAATCGAAGCCCAGCGCTACGGCACCAAGATCAACGCCTAATACGACTCAAGGATTGAACACAGACATGTCGAGAGAAACCATGACCATCAGCACCGCAGAACAGCTCATCAGCCGTTCAAACCGCCTCGGTGCGGAAAAGAAGAACACCAACTATGCCGGCGGCAACACCTCGGCCAAGGGCTTCGAGCCCGACCCGGTCACCGGAGAACAGATTGAGCTGCTCTGGGTCAAGGGATCGGGCGGAGACCTGGGCACCCTGACCGAGAAGGGCCTGTCGACCCTGCGGCTGGACCGGATGCGCTCGTTGGCCAACGTCTACCCGGGTGTGGACCGCGAAGATGAGATGGTGGCGGCTTTTGACTACTGCCTACACGGCAAGGGCGGAGCCGCACCCTCTATCGATACCGCCATGCACGGCCTGGTGGACGCGCCCCATGTAGACCACCTGCACCCGGATTCCGGCATCGCCATCGCCACCGCCAAGGATGGAAAGGAGCTGACCGCGCAGATCTTCGGCGGCAAGGTGCTCTGGGTGGACTGGCGCCGCCCGGGCTTCCAGCTGGGACTGGATATCGCCGCAATCAAGGATGAAAACCCGAACGCCGTCGGCTGCATCCTCGGCGGACACGGCATCACCGCGTGGGGCGAGACCTCCGAGGAATGCGAAGCCAACTCGTTGTGGATCATCGACACCGCCGCGGACTACATCAGCGAACACGGCAAGGCCCAGCCATTCGGGGCCCAGCTGCCCGGCTTCGAAGGACTGCCGGAAACCGAACGCCTAGCGCGCGCCGCCGCCCTGGCACCGACCCTTCGCGGTCTGGCCTCGAGAGACAAGCCGATGATTGGCCACTTCACCGACGACGAGCGAGTCCTTGATTTCCTGGCGAGCGAAAAACTAGCCGAACTTGCCGCACTGGGCACCTCCTGCCCGGATCACTTCCTGCGCACCAAGATCAAGCCAATGGTGCTGGATCTTCCGGCCACCGCTACCCTTCAGGAGCAGCTGGCCCGATTGGCCGAATTACACGTGGAATACCGTGCCGACTACCAGGCCTACTACGACGCCCACAAGGATGAAAGCTCCCCGGCCATCCGCGGCGCCGACCCGCTGATCGTGCTGATCCCCGGTGTTGGCATGTTCTCCTACGGTGCAAATAAGCAGACCGCCCGCGTGGCCGGTGAGTTCTACCTGAACGCCATCAATGTGATGCGTGGCGCCGAAGCACTGTCAACCTACACGCCGATCTCCGACGCGGAGAAGTTCCGCATCGAGTACTGGGCGCTGGAAGAAGCCAAGCTGGCTCGCATGCCTAAGCCGAAGAGCCATGCCGGGCGCATCGCCCTGGTTACCGGCGCCGCGTCGGGCATCGGCAAGGCGATCGCTACCCGGCTGGCCGCCGAAGGTGCTTGCGTGGTCATTGCCGATCTGGATTTGGCCAAGGCGCAGGCCGCGGCCGCGGAATTGGGCAATGCCGATGTGGCCGTCGGAGTCGCCGCAAATGTGGCCGATGGCGCGGCCGTCCAGGCGGCCATGGACGCCGCGGTGCTCGCCTTCGGCGGTATCGACCTGGTGGTGAACAACGCCGGACTGTCGCTGTCCAAGAAGCTGCTGGAAACCACCGAAGCGGACTGGGACCTGCAGCACGACGTGATGGCCAAGGGCTCCTTCCTGGTGTCCAAGGCGGCGGCCCGGGTGCTGATCGACCAGCGCATGGGCGGAGACATCATTTACATCTCCTCCAAGAACTCCGTCTTCGCCGGCCCGAACAACATCGCCTACTCGGCCACCAAGGCCGACCAGGCCCATCAGGTGCGCCTGCTGGCCGTGGAACTCGGCGAACACGGGGTCCGCGTGAACGGGATCAACCCCGACGGAGTGGTGCGCGGCTCGGGCATCTTCGCCTCGGGCTGGGGCGCCAACCGCGCCGCCACCTACGGGGTAGACGAGGAAGACCTCGGCCAGTTCTACGCGAACCGCACCATCCTCAAACGCGAAGTGGTCCCGGAGAACGTGGCGGATGCCGTGTACGTGCTCACCGGTCCGGAGCTGACCCGCACCACCGGCCTGCACATCCCGGTCGACTCGGGCGTTGCGGCGGCCTTCCTGCGATGAGTTCGTATTTGGGCACTGCGCCGGTTGCGGCGATCGATCTGGGCGCCACCAGCGGCCGAGTGATGCTCGGCCAGCTGGTGGACGGCAAGGTCGAACTCAGCCTGGTGCATCGCTTCGCCAACGGCGCGGTTGCGCTGTCCACGCTGGGAGACGGGGCGGACACCGGAGCGCTGGCCTGGGACATCGACCAGCTGTGGGAAGAAATTCGCCACGGGTTGGCGATGGCCTTCGCCCAGCAACCCGACATCGCTTCCATCGGCGTGGACTCGTGGGCGGTGGACTATGCGCTGCTGAAAAATGGGCAACGTCTGGGGCAGATACGCCACTACCGGGATCCGCGCAATGAGCTCGCCGTCCCGGCGCTGGAAGCCAACTTTGACCGAAAGGAGTTGTTTGCCCGCAACGGCTTGCAGTTCCTGCCTTTTAATACGGTGTATCAGCTGGAAGCCGAACGGCAAGAATCCCGGCTGGCCCAAGCCGATACGCTGCTCTTGGTCCCGGACTACATCAACTATTTGTTGACGGGAATGGCGCGCAGCGAGTGGACCAATGTCTCCACCACCGGGCTGTTGAACCTGAATTCCGGGACGTGGGACGCGGAACTGAGCGAGCATTTGCAAGTCGCTAACTTGCTAGCTCCCTTGATTCGCCCGGGTGAAGTTGTCGGAACCTTGCGCGGATCGCTGGCTCGCGAGTTCGGTGCCCACGCTGAGGTCAAGGTGCTCGCTGTCGCCTCGCACGACACGGCAAGCGCCGTGGCGGCCACCCCGTTGACGAGCGCGCATTCGGCCTATATTTCGTGCGGCACCTGGGGATTGGTGGGGGTTGAGCTCCAGTCGCCGGTGCTTGAGCCACGTGCGCAGGAAGCGGGTTTCACCAACGAGCTGGGCCTCGACGGAACCGTCAGATTCCTGAAGAATATGACCGGAACTTTTCTGCTCAGCGAGGCAATACGAGAATGGAATGAGCAGGCCGAAGCCGACGGCAGCGACAGCGTGAAGCTGGAGCAGCTCTTGGCGCAGGCCGAACAGCTGGGGGTCCCTGACACGCTCATCGACCCGCAGGCCGATAGCTTCCTGGCTCCCGGGGCAATGCCCGAACGGATCAGCGACGCGGTCATCGAAGCAGGTGGCAAGAAGCCGGAATCCCGGGCTGAGATCATTCGAATCGTGATCGAGTCCCTCGCCGAGAGCTTCGCGACCCAGGCGTTTAGGGCCGCAGCACTTGGCGGGTTTGTGCCTGACACGATTCACCTTGTGGGTGGTGGTTCGCAAGGCAGTTTGCTCTGCCAGCGTACCGCCGATCGTGCGGGAATCCCGGTCATCGCCGGACCGGTCGAATGCACGGCCCTGGGCAATGTGCTGGTGCAATTGCGTGCCATGGAATCGCGCCCCTGGACCACGGGGGAAGTTCGTGAGCTGGTACGAAAATCTGTTGATTGGGTGAGCTACCAACCCAGGCTGGCAAAAAACTTGGTATGAGATCCGTGTGGGCATCTCGTATCAGCGCTGTTCATAGCCCATGAATAGTGCCAAGACCTAGTGAACGAAGATCTTCTTCATTCGCTAGGTCTTGTACTTTAATGCGCCGTGAGACAAAACTGGCGCAAACGAAGGCAGCCGCAAATTCGGCGGCTGCCTTCGGCGAGTGTGTTGACCGTGCCTAGTTGCCGCGCTGCACAAATACGACAGTATCTTCCAAGGTCGCCGGTTTGCCGTCGGGATCGGTGACCTCGCGTTCGACAATTTCGGCTCGCAGGATTGTCCACGCATTCGAGTCCAGGCTCAGCGATTCCAGCTCGGAATCCGGGGTGGGGAATCGATGCTGAGCCATTTGTTCGTTGGAGGCCCAGGAGGGGGCCGCGGCGTGCGAAACCGCCAGCAAATGCCCGCCCGGGGCTACGAGCGAGGCGGCCTTCTGCATGATTTCTGCCCGCGGAATTTCGAAGGGGGCTTGGAAAAAGCTCAGGGTCACCAGGTCAAATCGCTCTTCGCTGTCCCAGGTGGTGAGATCCTCCGCGATGAAGCTGGCGTCTTTCTCGCTGAGTCCCTGCTCCTTTGCCGCGGAGCGTGCCCGTTCAACCGCGGTCGCAGAAATATCGACACCGGTTGCTTGCCATCCCTTGTTCGCCAGCCAGATGGTGTCTGCACCCTCTCCGCAACCGAAGTCCAGAGACCTGCCCGCGGGAAGATCTGCCACGATCTCGGCAAGCATTTTGTTGACGTTCCCGGACCAGATCCGTTCGGACTGTCCGTAGTGGCTCTCCCAGAAGGCCACCGCGTCCGGTGCTGTGGTGTGGTGGTGTTCGTGCATTGAGTCCCCGCTTAGCGATCATTGAAAGTAATGCCTTCAGCCTAAGGTGATTCCGCGATGCTGGCATCCGAATTTGCCTCACGCGCAAAAAGTGGGATCGCAATCGATGAAATTCACTCGTGGAGAGCCAAAGTTCGAGATAATTCGCACCCCGGTGGATGCGGAGCGAATGAGTGCAAGCCGGGCTCAGCCCGTAGGCTTTAACAAAACGAATCCGCACAAGAACCAAGGACATTTCATGGCCAGCAAAAAGAAGCAGGGCAAGAAGAACTCGGGCGCAGGAAACCCCGCAAAAGCAGCACAGCGCGGCCGCAGCGTCTTCAAAGTCCAGGCAGAAATTTCGGTAGATGCGATGCGCGAGGACTACGCCGCGTGGGTCACCGAAACCGTGCCGGCCTTCGGCGCCGCGGAAGCCGCTCAGATCGCTGAGATCCAGCTGGGCGTGGTGCGCTCGGTCGGCGCCGAATATGCCGAACTGGCGCGCAGCTCCAATCTGCGAGATATCGACCCAGAGCTCTTCGGACAGGTATTCGCCGAATTCTTGGTGAACCTGCCTGAGGGCCTCGAAGCCGAGCCAATCTTCACCGCCTGGCTGGACTACTTCTCCTTCCTGACCTCCCGTGGAACCTGGGAAGGCGGGGAAGAGAACCTCACCGAACTACGTGAACTGCTCGACGACGCGCTGAAGGGTTTCGCCGAGGAAGACGCGGAGCTGTGCGCACTGCTGCGCGGCACTGAACTGTACGCCAAGGTCAAGGCCTTCTCCGAAGCTCTGGGAGACGGCGTGGACATCAGCGCGTTCAGCGAAGCCGACAATGAGGCACGGGTTCGCGTGATGAACGCGGTCGGTGTGGACGCGGCGACGGTGAAGGTCGACGAGCCAGCCCCGGATGTGTTCGCCCACGTCTGGAACGCGGCCATACTCTCAGTTGTTGACCCTTCCGGCGGCAAGATCGTTCGCGACGAAGAGGCCTTCGCGCACTTTGTCGAAGGCGAAGAATCCGAGAGCGCGCAGCTGCTCTTCGAGATGGGCGTCGGCTGCGTGCAAAGCCACCTTATCCCTAACGATGCCTTCACCGAACGCGACGAAGCATTCTTCCTGGTGCTGCGGAATCTGCTGGTCACCGCCGTCACCGGCCGTGAGGCTGACTTCGAAGGGCTACGCCGCAATTGCGGACCGAAGAACTTCGACGCGGTCCTTCCCGAAGCTCGGGAGGCATTGGCTTCGCTAGCTGCTTTCGGGCTGCTTCAGGTCAAGGGCGAAGAGTACGGCGTTGACGAGCGACTGCTTCCGGTCATTTCTGCCGGGCTGAGCGAAGCGGAAAGCCTGATCGAAGAATCGGAATAGGCTTGCCGGCTAGTCCGGGGGGAACCCTCCGCTCTGGCGAAAGCAATCTTGATGAGCTGACGCAGGATCTCCAAGTCGATATCCTCCAGCTTTTTCACGTAAACACAGCCTGCTCCCTCGGTGTATTTTCCTAGCCGGGGGAGCAGCTGGCCGTCTTCGCGGTGCTCACGTGGTCGCCGGTTCGGGCGCTTGGAATATGGAAGAGATCTTGCGGTATTGCTTGCTGCCCATGGCCAGCAAGGCCGCAACCACCATGATTAGCCCCGCGCCGAGGAAGATGAGCGCGATACCTCGTGCATCACCCTGGCCTACAAGCCAGCCGAGGCTCGCATCGCCCTCTTCGGTTTTCATGAATGGAATGATCAGGTACTGGGCCACCGGGGCAATCATGAATGCGGTGATGGGTGCTGCCGCGGCCTCCATCATCTGCGCAAACCCGAAGACCCGCCCCTGGCGCCGGAAGGGTACGACTTTCTGGATCACGGTCTGCTCGGAGGCTTCAACCGCCGGGATCAGGATCATGTACAGCCAGATTCCCAGAATATAGAGCCAGGTCCATTCTCGAATGGTGAAGAGCGCACCGAGCATGCCCATCACCACCACGGCCAGCAAAAGGGTTCGAATCGGGTTCTTGCCCAGACCGAACTTGGCGATGAGCAGACCGCCAATGATGAACCCCGTCGAAGCTAGGCCAAAGACGATGCCCCAGGCTTCTACGCTCATGATCGTCAGCCCGTAGGGATCCATCAGCGCCATGTAGACCCCGCCGATGAAGTTGTTGAACATGGAGAATATGATCAGGGCGAACAGGCCAGGGATGGCCAGAACGGTGGTGAATCCGAGTTTGAGGTCGGTCCGCTTGGTATGCCCCGGTTCCACCTCGGGTGCTTCTTCGGGCAGCGAAACCGTCAGCAAATGTATGAGCGTCACCACGACCAGGACCAACGCCAGGGTGAGCGTCCACCCCATGCCCAGCAGGCCAATGGACAACCCGCTGAACACGCTGGTGACGATGAAAGCGATGCCCTGAACCGTACCGACCAGCCCATTGGCGTTGGCGTGGCGTTCCACGGGAATCAGCAGGGTTACGGTGGTCGACAAGGCGATGCCACGCATCTGCTCCACCACGGCGCCGATGAGAATGACTCCGCAGAACAACCAGAATTGCCAGCCGCCGATATTCAGAATGGATTCGGTGGGCAGCCACAGGTAGATCAACGCTGCCAAAGTGAACATGAGCGCGGTGAACACTGCAGAGAATACGAACACCGACTTCTTCTTGTGGTTGTCCACGATGGTTCCGAACACCATGGAGAACAGCGCAATCAGCAGCATAAAGGTACCGCCGATGATTCCGGTGGCCATCACGTTTTCGGTTTCGAGGTAGACCCAGAACGTCAGCGCAAACCACAAGTAGCTCGTGGTGAGGTTTGCTACCGCCGTGTTGACGAGGATATGCATGAAGGATCGTTGCCCGTCGCGTGGAACCCCTGGGTTCGGTGCGATCGAGTCTAGTTCACGATCCGGAGGTACATCGGTCATCGGAAGGGTCCCATGTTCATATGGTGCGCCAGTGTGTAGTAGTGAAAAGAATACTGACAACTACCGACAATGTCAGCGGGCCCGATAGGTAGCAACAGAACTTGTTGGCTCACTTGTCTTCGCGCAGATTATTATTCGGCAGGTCACATCCGGGAAATCAGGCTGTCATCGGATGTTGCAAGGCTATGAATATGGAAATCATCTTCAGGCACGTTAGCGCCTCCGATCCGGCCGTGGAATTATCGATCTCTGAGCATTTGCGTGAGATGAGCCCGACCGCGCCGCCGGAAAGCCGCCACGCGCTGAACAGCACACAGCTCGGGGAAAACCACATGACGATATTTGCCGGCTATCTCGGAGGCCAGATCGCAGCCTTGGGGGCGTTGCGGAACCTGGACAAGTCGAGAGCCGAGTTGAAAAGCATGCGCACCGCAGCGGCGCACCGCGGCAGGGGTTTAGGCCGAGCGATGCTGGAACGTTTGATCGGGCACGCCCGTGCGACCGGCATCAGCGATCTCTATTTGGAGACGGGAACACACGATCATTTCATTCCGGCACGCCAACTATATGCCTCGGCCGGGTTCACCGTTTGCGAACCGTTCGGTTCCTATGCCGAGGACCCGCACAGCGTCTTCATGCATCGTCGGCTCGACTGAATCGGGCGCTGCGCGCCTTAGGCGCCGAGTTTCCCGCCCAAGCGTTCGCGCATTCTCAGGCTTGCCTCGTTGAGGCCCAGTACCTGAACCTGCTTACCGTACTTCTCGTATTTATCCGTCACCGAATCCAGCGCTGCGATCGTGGAGGCGTCCCACAGATGGGAGGCGGACATGTCGATGATGATTCGTTGCGGATCACCGGCGTAGTCGAACTGGGTGTATAGGTCGTTGGAGGAAGCGAAGAACAATTCGCCGTCGACGGTGTAGATGGCCGCTTGGCCGTCCTCCACCCCGGTGACACTGCGTTTGACCGTCACGAAATGCGCTACCCGGTTGGCGAAGAGCACCACTGCGGTGAGCACGCCCAAGCCCACACCGATGGCCAGGTTGTTGGTGGCCACGGTGAAGACCACTGTGACAACCATGACCGCGGTTTCGCTCTTGGGCATCATCTTCAGCGTGCTCGGACGGATGCTGTGCCAATTGAACGTCGTGAACGACACGAAAATCATGATCGCGACAAGCGCCGCCATCGGAATCTGCGCCACGATGTCGCCGAAGAGTACCGCAAGCAAGAGCATGAACACGCCGGCAAACATGGTGGAGATGCGGGTACGCCCGCCGGAGGCCTTCACCCCGATCATGGTTTGGCCGATCATGGCGCAGCCGCAGATTCCACCAAAGAATCCGGTCACGATATTGGCGGTCCCCTGACCCCAGGATTCCCGGGTCTTGCTCGACGGGGTGTCGGTGATGTCATCTACGAGTTTGGCCGTCAGCAGCGATTCCAGTAGGCCAACGAATGCGACTGCCAACGCATAGGGCGCGATCACCTTCAAGGTCTCCACGGTGTAGGGAACCTGCGGGATGATGAAGAAGGGCAGCGAATCGGGCAGCTCTCCCTTATCTCCCACCGTAGGCACGGCGACCTTGGCGAACACGGTGATCAGGGTCAGCACCACGATTGCGACCAGCGGGGCGGGAACCGCCTTGGTGATCTTGGGGAAGAAATAGACTATGCCGAGACCGAGCAGCACCAGCGGATAAACGACCCACGGCACTGCCGTCAGCTCGGGCATCTGTGAGAGAAAAATCAGAATGGCCAAGGCGTTGACGAAGCCGAGCATCACCTGTCTGGGGATGAAGCGCATCAGCTTCGCCACACCTAGCAGGGCGAGGACGACCTGAAAGATTCCGGCCAGAATGACCGCGGCGAACAGATGGTCCACCCCATGGCTTCGCACCAGGGGAGCAACCACGAGGGCCACCGCGCCGGCGGCCGCGGAGATCATTGCAGGACGGCCACCGGTAAAAGCGATCACGATCGACATCGTGAACGAGGCGAAAATACCGATTCGGGGATCCACACCGGCAATGATCGAGAAGGCGATTACCTCCGGAATCAAAGCTAGGGAGACCACAAGCCCGGCGAGCAGCTCGGTCTTCAGAAGCCTCGGAGACTTCAGCGTGCGCCATACGGATTGGCGCTCTAGCGGGGACAGGTCGGTGGCCACGGTCGCCATAAGGGCTCCATTCAGTTAGACATCCCCGAATCGAAAATGCGGAGGGGACCTGACAAAATTATCTCATTTGCCGAAGCCTCAGCCAGCGCCGCGTGCATGATGCGTACTACATGTCCGAGGCGAGCAGCCCCAAACGCAATCTTCGATTAGGGCCCCGATGGATGCCCCGAACTACGCTGCCTCTGTGGACAACGTTTTATTTCTATTGGCGATCGGTGTGGGATTTTCAACCCGGGAAGCTCGAGTGCACCGTGGTGTGGGCGTGAGGGACATGGTCGGAGCCCAATTGCCACCACCGTTTTCTTACGAAATGCCTCGCCGCTCGAGGGCGCCCGGCTTAACCAAGAATTCCCGCCGGCTAAGCCGGCGGGAATTCTAACGATCATCACTCGCACCTTCAATGAGGTAACTCCAGACTAAGAGTCGACTCTGTGCTGGAGCTGAGTAATTCCGCGAGATAACCCGACAATCAACTATCGGCCCGCTGACGAGGATTATCTTGCCGATTAACAAGAGCATCCCGCCGGTTGCCCGGCGGGATGCTCCCGATCATCACTCGCACCTTCAATGAGGTAATTCCACTCTAAGATACGACTCTATGCTGGAGCTTTGGTTTGGCTCGGTATTCAAGCAACGGGTAGCTTGCAGTCGAACTACCTGGCGCCGGGACCTAGGATCCATCTGGAGGCGAAAGAAAAAGAACTACCGAGTAAATGATCTGGGTGTTGGCTATTGGAGCTTCTCGGGCAAGCGCGGAATTTTGAGTCTAAGGTCTTGTCGGCCCGCTCGGCAATCGACACCGGAGCGACCGGAAAAGTTTGCCGATCATTTCGTCGACAGAGTCCTGGCCTTGGGTGGGAACCGCCGGGCTCGTGCCGCACAGTGGGTTGAACGGCCAAAATTGAAAAGCTCCCGTTGGATACAATCCAACGGGAGCCTTACGATCATCACTCGCACCTTCAATGAGGTACTTGTAACTCTAAGCGCGCTTTCTGTGCAGGCACTTTGGCTGCGCTTCGGGTTTCCCGGTTCTAGAGCGTGCCGGGTCCAACAGGTATCTCTTCCCCGACATATACCTTGCCACCGCTTTCAAGGAACTGCCGGCTTTTCTCAGCCATCCCGGCCAATGCAGCCTGTGCCTCGGCGGATCCATATTCATCCCGAATGTCTTGGGAGATCCGCATGGAGCAGAATTTCGGGCCACACATTGAGCAGAAGTGCGCGGTCTTCGCTGGTTCCGCCGGCAACGTCTCGTCGTGGAACTCCTGCGCCGTAACGGGGTCCAGTGAAAGGGAGAACTGGTCATTCCAGCGGAATTCGAAGCGCGCCTTGCTCAGCGCATCATCCCGCGCCGTGGCGCCCGGGTGGCCCTTGGCGAGATCCGCCGCGTGCGCCGCAATCTTATAGGTGATCACCCCGGTCTTCACATCATCCCGGTTGGGCAGGCCCAGGTGCTCTTTGGGCGTGACGTAGCAGAGCATCGCGGTGCCATAGCGGGCGATTTCGGTCGCGCCGATTGCGCTGGTGATGTGGTCATATCCCGGAGCGATATCGGTGACCAGCGGGCCGAGCGTGTAAAACGGCGCCCCGTCGCAAAGCTCCTGCTGGCGTTCCACATTCTCGCGCACCAGATGGAAAGGGATATGCCCGGGGCCTTCGACCATCACCTGAACATCATATTTCCAGGCACGCTTGGTCAACTCCGCCAAGGTATCCAGCTCGGCGAACTGGGCCGCATCATTCGCGTCCGCAATGGAGCCTGGACGCAGCCCGTCGCCCAGGGAGAATGCGACATCGTAACGAGAGAAAATCTCGCAGAGTTCGTCAAAGTGGGTGTAAAGGAAATTCTCCTGATGATGCGCAAGGCACCAACCGGCCATAATCGACCCGCCGCGGGAGACCATTCCGGTGACCCGGTTGGCGGTCAGCGGGATGTAGCGCAGCAGCACACCTGCATGAATGGTCATGTAGTCCACGCCCTGCTCGCACTGTTCGATGACCGTGTCGCGGAAGATCTCCCAGGTCAGTTCGTTCGCTTCGCCGTTGACCTTTTCTAGTGCTTGGTAGATCGGGACGGTGCCGATGGGAACCGGCGAGTTGCGGATGATCCATTCACGGGTGGTGTGGATATCGTCGCCGGTGGAAAGGTCCATCACCGTGTCGGCACCCCATTTGGTAGCCCACTGGAGTTTGGAGACTTCCTCGGCGATCGAGCTGGTCACCGCCGAGTTGCCGATGTTCGCGTTGATTTTTACCAAGAAGGCCTTGCCGATGATCATCGGTTCGGATTCCGGATGGTTGATGTTCACCGGAAGGATTGCCCGGCCGGCCGCTAGCTCGCTGCGCACCAGCTCGACATCGCATTCTTCGCGCAGGGCCACATAGCGCATTTCCGGGGTGATGACCCCTTGCCGTGCGTAGTGCATCTGGGTGACCCGAGTCCCGGGTGCCGAACGCAACGGTGGTGCCGAGCGCCCGGCCCATTCGGCGCTCGCCGTGCCGCGGCGGACCGCGGATCTGCCATCATCGTGCAAGTTGCGCTCACGCCCGGCATAGGTCTCGACATCTCCACGCTCACGAATCCACGACTCTCGAAATGGTTTCAGCCCCGTGGTCGGGTCGCTCCCCGGGCCGCTGGTGCGGTACACCTGCAGCGGTTCGTTCGGCTCGCCGTTGGGGGCATCTGCCAGCTGGATCTGCGTGACAGGAACCGAAATTCCCACAGACTCACGGTAGGCAAGGGTGTGGGCAGAGTGCTGTTCAAATTGTTCCACTGTGGGAAACTCACTTCCTTCGCCGGCATTACCCGGACAGGTTCAACGGTCGCGGACGGCGTTAGCCCGATCTCAGCCCCTGCGAGGGCACCCGTGTGGTCTCAAACAAGGTATCACGACTGGCAACGTGGACTTGCAAGGAAGACGAGAAACTTTAAAGTGAAAGGCTCCCGTTGGGCAATATCCAACGGGAGCCTTACGATCATCACTCGCACCTTCAAGGAGGTGTCTACGACATTACCCGGGGTTTCTATGTCAAAGCTGAGCATAAACTCGGCAATTCCGAAGAGCCGGGGTGACTACTTGTTCAGGCTGAGTTCCTGCGACGCGTCGACTTCGATCGCCCTCTTCTTCGCGGCGCTGGGAATGCAGGCCGCCAAGATGGCCGCGACCACGGAAATGCCAGCTCCAAGTATCAGCGCCGCGCGGAATCCGGATTCTGACGGTAGTGAAGCTCCGCCGAAATCGGTGGTCATCTGGGCCAGCACCAGGCCGATGACCGCGGCGCCGGTGGTCGTGCCCAGCGAACGCATCAGCGTGTTAAAGCCATTGGCCGCAGCCGTTTCGCTGCGGGGGACTGCGCCCATGATGATCGCCGGCATGGCGCCGTAGGCCAGAGCCACACCACCGTTGATGACGAGGCTGGTGAGCATCAGGCTCCACGCGCTACCCATGCCGAGCAGGGTCAGGCAGTAGCCGACGGCGATGACCGAAACGCCAAGTACCAGCGTGAACTTCGGGCCTCGTGCGTCGGAAAGCCGCCCGCCGACAGGGGAGAGCACCAGCATCATCAGGCCGCCTGGAGCCATCCAGAGGCCGGCTGCGAGAATCGACTGGCCCAAGCCATAGCCGGTCTGCGACGGCAGCTGCAGGATCTGTGGCATGACCAGCATGCTGGCGTACATTCCGAAGCCGACGAAAATCGAGGCGATATTTGTCAGCAGCACGCGCGGAATAACAGCGGTGCGCAGGTCAACCAGCGGATCCTTGGTCCGTGTTTCCCAAATGCCCCAGAGCAACAGCGTGAGGGCGGCCATTCCGAACAGGCCCAGCGTCAGCGGTGCCGCCCAGCCCCAAGAGGAGCCCTTGGAGACGGCAAGCATGAGCGAGATCAGGCCAATGCCCAGCCCAATGGCGCCCAGCCAGTCGAAGCGCTGTCCGGCGGCGCCGGCCGGCAGGGCAGGAATGAGTTTCCAGATGGCGACAACTACCAGCAGCGTGACTACCGCGCTGCCGTAGAACAGGGCGCGCCAGTTGGCGAAATCAATGACGGCGGCGGAAATCGGCATGCCGATGGCGCCACCGACGCCCAGCGTGGCGCTGACCGTGGCAATGGCCGAAGACAGGCGTTCCTTCGGGACAAGGTCACGCAGCATGGCGATGCCCAGTGGCACAATGCCCGAGCCTAGGCCTTGCAGTGCGCGGCCGACGATCATGACCTCCACCGTGGGGGCCATGGCGCACACGATGGAACCGAGGATCAGTGGCAGCGCCAGGATGAGCAGCATGCGCCGTTTGCCAAAGAGGTCGCCCAAGCGCCCGGAAATTGGTACTGCCACCGCGGCTGCAAGTAGCGTGGCGGTGATGATCCACGCGGTGTTTGAGGCTGAGGTATCAAAAATGCCGGGCAGCTGTGGGATCAGCGGCGTGACCATGGTCTGGGTGATCGACGAAGCGATGCCCGCGGAGGCGAGAACGGCGACGGCTAGACCTGAGCCGGGAATCCCGGCAGAGGTGGGTTTGGACACGAGAGCCTCTCAGAATGAATGTGTAAGATACATAAAATGTTCATAATACATGTTCGGGTATGATCGAATGAGTAGAAGTGGAGAATTAGGTACATGAAACGCCGCACAGCAGATATCGAGTATGAGCAAACGCTGCTCAGCCGCTACACCATCGCGCAGCGCCGAAGCGGTGATGGCTTGGATCGCAGCGTCTATCTGCTGATGAGCCGCATCGAAGTCCAGGGGCCGATGTCGATCGGTGAAATGAGCACGGTTTTTCTCCTCGACGCCTCGACCCTGCAACGTCAAACCACCACCGCTGTGCGGGACGGCTATCTCGAACGAATCCTCGATCCGGCGGGCAGTGTTGCGCGAAAGTTTGCCTTGACCGAACTGGGGCAGCAGCGGCTCACGGAGGTTCGCGAGCATTCGGTCAGCGCAATCGACCGCATTACCTCGGATTGGCCGGCCGAAGAAGTCAACAAATTCGCAGAACTTCTGCATAAGTTCAACGCGTCAATCGAGGACTACCGCGAACAGCAGGGCGGTAAGTAGTCGGCTACGCGTCAAGGGTGCGTAATGCATATAGATCAGCTCGCTGGTGCTCGAAAGTATGTATGCCTGCCTATATTCCCGGGATTCAAGAGCACCTAATGTTGAGTCCATGACACAGCGCACGCCAGCCGCGGCCCAACCACTAAATGTGGCAATCGTTCCGGACTCCTTCAAAGGCAGCGCCCGGGCCAGCGAAGTCGCGGACGCGATCGCCGCAGGGGTGAATGCGGCTGCTACCTCTGTGGCCCGTACGGTATCGATCACCGCCGTTCCCTTTGCCGATGGCGGCGAGGGAACCCTCGATGCGTTGATCGACGCTTGGGGAACCGAAGCGAAGGTCGTTGAAACAACCGATGCGCTGGGCAGGACCGTCAACTCGCGTTTCGGGTTGTCTGCAGATGGAACGACCGCCGTGATCGAGGCGGCGGAAGCCGCGGGATTGCCCCAGGTCAGTGACGTACCGCGGCAACCACTTCAAGCCACCACTTTTGGGCTGGGCCCACTTGTCATTCAAGCCTTGGAGCTTGGAGTGCAGCGAATCATTCTTTGTCTTGGTGGCTCGGCCACCACCGATGGCGGAGCTGGATTGCTCGCAGCTCTGGGTGCGAAGTTCCTCGATGCTCAGGGCAAAGAATTGGCTGCGGGCGGTGGTGCGCTGAACGACCTGGCGAGCATCGATATCTCCGGTCTGGATTCGCGAGCTTCTCGAGTCAAATGGCAGATCGCCTGCGATGTCACCAATCCGTTGCTGGGAGAAAACGGGGCCGCCGCGGTTTTCGGACCGCAAAAGGGCGCCTCGCCCCAGGAAGTGGAAGCACTGAATGCGGGACTGGCTCGGCTCGCTGACACCTTGGAAACCGCGTCCGGTCGAAAGCTGCGCGAGCAGCCCGGCATGGGAGCCGCCGGCGGCTTGGCGCTCTGCCTTGGATCTTACTGCGAGGTTGAGCTCGTGCCCGGGTGGGAACTGGTAGCGCAGGCTTTGAACGCGCACCAGATTCTTGCCGACGCGCAGCTGGTCTTTACCGGTGAGGGGCGCCTGGATTCGCAATCCCTGCAGGGCAAGGTGGTCAGCGGGGTGCTGCAAGCTGCGCGCAGAGATGCAGACATTATCGTGATCGCCGGATCGGTAGACCTTGCCGAGGAGCTGCTCGCCGAGTCGGGAATTCTCGCAGCCTATTCGATAGCACAGGGCCCGGCCGATCTCGGTGAGCTTTCATCGCAGGCTTTGGAGCTCATCCGGCGCACCGCATATCAGGTGGCGCGCACTTACCTGCATTAAAGTAGGCGCCTATTCGGGCGCTTGCCGGATCGGCGCTGAGCAATCCGGCATTCATGATCACGCGCACCGGCTCCTCGTAATATTTGCCACTGTCCGCATGGCTCCCCGCGTAGTTCGGCAGAAGACCCGAATGATTACACACCTGAGTTGAATCCTTCACACCAAGATTTTCACACCAAATTGGGCGAGTGGCCGTGGTGTGCCGCTGCAGACGGACCCGACACAAACGCCTCGGTCCGGATCCAGCCCTATGGGCGTTGCGCAGGACCAGACGCCCGTGACGTGAAACGCGATGTTGAACAGGAGCATGCAGAGATTCTTGCTTCGGCCCTGGATCGCGATGCGCGATGGGCTGGTGAACTGTTGTGTAACGGCGCGGCGAGGCTCCCCTGTTCTCCGCACGAACCGTCCGCTTCCTGAACGCGTAGTTCAGGACGTAGCTGGTTGCGTAGGAGGGGAAGTCTAGGGCGAACAATCTGGGTCGGCCCGGAAATCGTGGTGTGTATGGAGCCAGGAACCGTGAAATTCAGCTGTTTTTGAGGCCAATCTTTCGAGTCTGAGATGCCGAGTTGGGGGAGTGGCGTAGCTTCAGAAGCGAGTCGCTCAGGGTGGGCGCGCGCGGATGAATAATCTTTTGAATTGCTCCGAGCAGGCGACCGGGCGGACAGCCGGGAATATCTAGCCTGCATCGTAGCTTGGCACCAGTATGGCAATCAATGACAAATCGGTACAGAGTGAACAACGCACAGCGCTCGTGGTTGGAGCGACGGGCATCGCAGGATCTGCACTTGTGGAGACCCTCGCCACCGCAGGATGGTCAGTTATTGCCTTGTCCCGCAGGCCGGGGGCTGATCGCGACGGAGTGCGCTGGCTTTCCGCGGACCTGACTTCGGCTGAATCAGTGGCGGCCGTTCTCGCTCCTGAACATCCGACGCACGTCTTCTTCACCGCTTGGTCGCGGCAGGACTCTGAGGAAGAGAACATCACTGTCAACGCAGGCATGTTGCGAGTTCTCTTGGCCGCGCTGCGGGACAAGCCGGTTGCCCATGTGGCTCTGATGACGGGGCTAAAGCACTACCTTGGCCCTTTCGAAGCCTACGCCGCCGGCGAGATGCCGGATACTCCGTTCCATGAAGAAGAACCGCGGCTGCCCGTTCGGAACTTCTACTACGCGCAAGAAGACGAGTTGTTCGCCGCGGCCGCCGAGCAGGGGTTCACCTGGTCCGTGCACCGCGCGCACACCGTCATTGGGCATGCTGTGGGAAACGCAATGAATATGGGGCTCACGCTCGCCACGCAAGCAACGCTGTGCAAGGAAACGGGAGAACCGTTCGTCTTCCCGGGCTCAGAAATGCAATGGAACGGGCTGACTGACATGACAGACGCCGGTCTGCTTGCAGAGCATATGCTCTGGGCTTCGACGACCCCTGCTGCTGCCAATGAGGCCTTTAATATCGTCAATGGCGATGTCTTTCGGTGGCGCTGGATGTGGCCGAAGCTCGCCGCGCACTTTGGAGTTGAATGGGAAGGCTACCAACAGGCGCCTCGGCCTCTCGAGCAGGCCATGAGCGGCCGGGAAAGGCAGTGGAGCGAGTTGGCGCTGAAGCACGGGTTGGCGGAACAAAAGCTGGGTCGCATGGCTTCGTGGTGGCACACCGACGGTGACCTAGGGCGAAACATAGAAGTGGTGGCCGACATGGGGAAGAGCAGGGTGGCTGGCTTTACCGGGTATCGTCGAACATTTGATGCTTTCGTGGCGCTGTTCGACCGCTATCGCGTGGATCAACTCATCCCCTAAGTGGTGCCTATCTCTGGGCCAGAGAGACGAGCGTCGCCGCAACGGCTTAGCCGTCCACGTCGAGAATAAACAGGCGCAGCAGCTGGGAATGCGCTGTTATCGAAGCATTTAACCGGCCTGGGCGGGGGATCAAAGGCTGGTGAAAGCGGAATCTCCGTAGGTGGGAATTTTCGCGGGATTGCGGGCCGGCGTCGGGGCGTAGTTCTCCAGCGGAGAAATATGGCGGTTGAGCTGAGGGCGGAGTCATTCCCAGTTTTGTGCACAGAACTGGGAATGATGTACTTAAAACTCGGCACGATGCGCTCTTGACGTACGAAGAGGTTCTCGTAGCGATGGTCAATGACGAGCGAGATGCACAGCATCAGAACGAGTTTATGGAGTCGAGCGATGATCATTTCACCGAAGGCCACCCGTTCATGACGAAACTGTAGCCGGAGCAGGTTTGGGTACTTAACTTCACTGGAATTCCAGGTTCCATCGGCTGAGCAAGAACATGAAAGTTATTGTTAACCCAATGGATCAACTGGCTTAACTAGAACGTTCGCAAGAGTCACTTCCATGAATCGGTTAGGGAGAAGCTGAGTCTTTTGGGCTCCTACTTAAGTATTATTGACACGGTGAAATTTATTTGATTTATGATGTTTACCTGAGGTTAGTTAGATATTCAAAGAATAAAACTCGTAATAATTGAGAATATTCACCGCAGGAAACTCGTCCACTGTTAGTTTTATTTACATCAACACCCGTTGATAACGTGGACTTTTATTCACATCGCACTTTCTGGAGGAATCATGGATCTGGTCGATACTCTTTTGGAGATCATTCTCGGCCTTCTCGGTGGGCTCGGCGGCTAAAGCCCCGCAATGTAGTACTTTTTGATTTTGTCCCGCCGAAGGCAAAGCCTTCGGCGGGACATTATTTTTTATTTATGCATTGAAGAGACGGGTTAGTGGCTCGGGCTGAGGAGTCTTGGCCTCGACTCGACGCAATTCTTTATGCGGCGCCATCGGCACAATAGCGCGTTCCTGACGGGAATGTTCGGGCCAGATTCCTAGCTTGCCCGAGGGAGAATGGCTGTAGGATCCAGGGCATCCTTGATCTTTGGCCGTAGTCGGTGCGCAGTGTTGCGTTGAAAACAAATCCACCGAAACTGCGATCCACGTGCCTGCAGCATCCAGCAGCTCTGCATGCAGGGGATGGGTGTGGCGCACGCCGCCGATCGTCAATGCGCTGGGAACTCAGGATGCGGCTCTACTTGCGGGGGCCGTGCAGTGAGCGAACCGACGACTACTCGGTTCCTCGGCCTGGGGCAGGCCTCCATGGTCCTCCGCTACTGGGGGCGTGGTTCGGTCCGAGGCTTATCCACCGCCGAGTCCAGAGATCTCATGCCAGGGGTGGACTTGGAGTACGCACAGTTACACCCGTCCGCTGAGGACGTGGCGCCACAGGCTTTCATAGGCTTGTGTTGTGATGAAGAAAAACCTTGTTCCCTTGATAGCACTAGCCATTCCGACCACTTTGCTGCTGACCGGATGTGACGTCAGTCAGCTAACCGAAGACAAATATGAGCAGTCGGCCTCCAAAACCGCAAAGACTTCCGCAGAAGGCGTAGCTTCCGGGTTGCTTCCCAGCTGGGCTCCCAATGGTGGAACCGACGTCCGCCTGGAGCAACGCAGCACCGGGCACGAGCGAATTTTCACCATGGACTACTCAGGTGAACTTCCAAGCGGCAAATGCGAGCCGCTGGCTAACACCGGCGTTCCCAGCGCCAAGGAACTGGAAAAAGGCTACGCCGCCGATTCGCGGACCAAGGACATGGCACCAGAGGATTTCGTGACCTACCGAACCCTCGAAGCCGACTGGTGGCCGGCAGGCGCTGAATTGCAGAGCACCGCGCTCTGTGGACGTTGGTGGGTGCACCAAGATGCAGGCAAGCTGTACGCTTTCGCGCCAGATGTTGCCAGCGTGGCCGAGGCAATCGTCAAGGAGCGCGCCGAGGCCGAGTAAGCCCGGCCTAGGAGGAGGGCGGCAGGGTCAATACTTGAGGCGCCCCCTCGGTGATCAGTACCGTGTGTTCGGTATGCGCGGTACGGCAACCCGTTGCGCTTCGCAAGGTCCAGCCATCGGGATCGGTGATGAGCTTCGCGGTGTTTGTCATAACCCATGGTTCCAGCGCGAGCATTAATCCGGGAACCAGCTTATAGCCTCGGTTGGGCCGTCCGTTGTTCGAAATGTGAGGTTCCTGATGCATTGTCGAGCCGATCCCGTGGCCGCCGTATTCGGTATTGATCGAGTACCCGGCCTCGCGCAAGACTGTGCCGATGGCATAGGAAATATCGCCAATTTTGGCCCCTGGCCGGGCCGCATCAATTCCGGCAGCTAACGCGTGTTCCGTGGCTTGGATCAGCTGGGTGCTTGCGGTGTCCTGGGTCGGCCCCACGATAAAGCTGATGGCAGCATCAGCGGCGATGCCTTCCTTGGAAATCGCAAGATCCAGGGTCAGTAAATCACCGTCGGCCAGTGCGTAGTCGTGGGGTAATCCGTGCAGCACCGCATCGTTGACCGCGGTGCAGATGTAATGGCCGAATGGTCCGCGTCCAAAAGCTGGTGCGTAATCGACATAGCAGGATTCTGCGCCTGCTCCGAGGATCATCTCGCGGGCCCAAGCGTTGATGTCCAAAAGGTTGGTGCCCACCACGCTGCGGTCCCGCAGGGTTTGCAGGATCTGCCCCACGAGAGCTCCGGTGACCTTAGCCCGGGCAGCTTCGTGGGAATTCAGGATCTCGATCATGCGAAGCCTTTCATAAAACCAATAACAATACCGTCCATACTATACCGGTACTATGATTGGTTTTATGGTTAGATTGCCCCTCACTTTTGAAGAACTCGAACGCGGCGAGCGCCTCGGCGCCCTCTTGCGCCGGGCAAGAGCCGAGCGGACCATGGTTGACATTGCCTTTGACGCGGGAATTTCCCCGGAGACGCTACGCAAGATCGAGTCCGGGCGAGTGGCCACCCCCGCATTCTCAACTATTGCCGCCATCGCGGGGGTCCTTGGACTCTCGCTGGATGAACTATGGAATTCCGTGCTTGCCCAAGAGCCGGACGCCAGCGGTGCCCGATCCAGCAGAATGGCGCGCGAGCGGCTTGCGAGCTAGTTCGCTGAAATGCTGCGCTTTCGAAGCGGATCACGCCCCTGGCGATCGCTCCGCTCTCCTGTGCCCAGTAGTCCTCATTGATCTTTTCCAGCGGAATCTCCTGCGCGGTCAAATCATCTAAGTTCAGCCGACCTTGTTGATGAAGTTCCGCTTAGTACGGAGCGCCCTGGCGGGCGTTCGAGGGGCCCTTTCAAATCCCGTGCAGGCTGCGTTGGTGCATGGGCATGCCTAGCATGGCATTGAGTCCTAGTGGCTTGCCCTGTGGCAACCCGATGAGGTGCACGTGCCCGCCGGTTCGATCTAAGCGAGGGCTTCCTTGCCCAGCGGCGGTCTTCATCGACTACCTGGATGCTGAAGCTGCCACCGGTGATAATGAGACGTGCTGAATGTATGCGTGCTCGGGTACATAGCCGCGGGCCTCGCAGAAGGTGCCGAACTGGTTACCTGCGGAGAACCGGTGAGCGCGGAGGGCTCTTCGTTCCGCCAACCGTCCTGAACAATGTGAAGCCGAAATGTCGGTGTCAAAAGAAGAGATCATTGGGCCGGAGCTCTCGGACACAAAATTCAGTGATGAAGATTCCCGCGCGGTCGTACTGCGCCAAGCCATCGGCAATGGCTACGGACTGAATTCGATCATTTTCACCCGAGACATCTCCGAGGCGTTGCTGATTGCGAAGAAAATCCAGGCTGGCAATCTCCGCGTGAATACCGGAGCCGGCATGGACGCGAACATGCCATCTGGCGGTTTCAAGCAGTCCGGCTGGGGTATGGAAAGGGTCCCAAGGCCTCGGACGGCTAGGATAAAACCATGAGCGAACAGGAGCAGCCCCGGTTAGGCAGCGCACTGGCGCAAAAGGTCGTCGACACCATCGCGCCGACGATTAACCGCCATGTCAATATCATGAATTCCCACGGGGTGATCATTGCTTCCACCGATGCGGCCCGCATCGGAACGCATCACGAGGGCAGCGCCGAGGCGATCCGCCGCAACCAGATCATCCGCGTCAGCCAGGCCGATGGCAGCGCCGGAACCCAGCCCGGGGTCAACGTTCCGCTCACATTGGATAATCAGCTGTGCGGGGTCGTCGGCGTCACCGGAGCCCCGCATGAGGTCGAGCCGCTAGCCGATCTGATTGCACTGACCGTGCAGTTGCTCTTCACCCAGGAACGCGAGCACTCGCGCAGTACCCGCCGTGAAACAGAAGCCCGGGACATTATCTCCGCGTTGCTGGCCGGATGGGCCGAGCCAGAAGCCATTGACCGGAGCCTGGCAGCGCACGGCTTGCGCGGACCAACGCAACTGGAGGCATGGATCCCGCGCAGCGCGCAGGATCCATTGCTGGATGTGCCGGCCGTTGAGGGCCGGCGCACTTCCTGGATCAACCTCTCCGGTGCGTTCTGGCGGATCCGGCTGGCGAACGAACCGGCCTTCGAGGAAGACCAAGGCGCAACGGAGCGCTATCTTGCCTCCGCCCCGGCAGAAGGCGCCGGACACCTGCTGGCCGAAGCCGAAGCCCTCCGTGCCCTCGTGGCGCTCCCGGCGCTGATACCCCAGCGACGAAACCGGGAGATCTGGAGCCCGGAAATCGCCACCGCTATCGCGCGCACACCGGCGCAGAGCCTGAGCCATATTGCCCGGCCCGCCCGGGACTTGAGCGAAGAGCAAGCGAAGACGCTGCTGGTCGTCACTGCCGCAGCATCGATGACCCAGGCCGCAACCGAACTGCACATACACCGCAATACCCTAGTGCAGCGTCTGGAGCGCGTAGCCCTGATCGCCGGGGTGGACATCCGCCACACCGGCCAGGCGGTGCGGCTGCAGCATGCCATCTACGCAGCGGTCGCCCTAGACCAGAAACACATATTCTAGGAATTTCCGGCATAAGAATATGGGCGTGCGCCCATAGGTGATTGAGTCCGCAGTCCCTAGTATTGGCAAGATGCTCGAAGTTGAGCGCCCGCTGAACCGGTCCTCCCGGCCGAAACAACCTTCGCAGGAAAAGCCTGAGCAGCTTGACCTGGCGGAATAGCGGGCGGCAGCAACGGGCCGGAACTCGCACCCAGAACGACCGCCTGCGCCATTGCAGGTTCGGGCTGGGGGCCACAGATATTGGCAAAGGAGCCAACTCGCCGTGTATGAACTCCTCGTTCTGCTGATCCTCGTGGTGGCCATTGTGCTGGTCACCGCACGCTGGAAAATCAGCCCCTTCCTCGCCCTCATCGGCGCGGCCATCCTCGCGGCCTTCGCCTACAAGATCCCCATCGCCGAGGTCGCCTCCACGGTGACCACCGCCTTTGGCAGCACCATGGGCAATATTGGCCTCGTAATCCTCTTCGGCACGATGATCGGCATCATCCTGGAGCGTTCCGGGGCCGCGATCTCCATGGCCGATGCGCTGATCAAGGTGCTGGGCACCAGATTCCCCAACCTGACGCTGTCGCTCATCGGCTACATCGTTTCCATACCGGTCTTCTGCGACTCGGGCTACGTGGTGCTCAACTCCCTGCGCAAGGCCATCACCCTGCGCACCGGTGTTTCCACGCTGGCCACCTCCATTGCCTTGATGACCGGCCTGTATGCCACCCACACCATGGTCCCGCCGACCCCAGGACCGCTGGCAGCCGCCGAGTCCATCGGCATCGCCGACAACCTCGGATTGATCATCGCCATCGGCCTGCCGGTGGCAGTGGTCTCGGCCATGGCCGGGCTGTTCTATGCCAGCCGCTTCAACAAGTCCACGTGGACTCCGCTGCCATCCGAGGATGAGAACGACATCTCCGAGCTCGATTACGAGCAGCTGCGTGCAAGCTTCGGCAAGCTGCCAAGCCCTGGCTTGGCCTTCCTGCCGATCCTCGTTCCGCTGGTCTTGATCTGCGCGGCATCGATTGCCAAGCTTCCATCGCATCCCTTCGGCGAAGGCGCCGCACTGGAAGCACTGTCCTTCATCGGCACCCCGGTGATCGCGCTGATCTTCGGTTTGCTCGCCGCGACCTTGCTGCTGAACGGCAATAAGAAGCTTGCCGACTTCAACGAGCAGATGCACGAAGCCGTGCGCACCGCGGCGCCCATCCTGCTGATTACCGGTGCCGGCGCAGCCTTTGGTGCTGTGCTGGCAGCCTCGGAGCTGACCACGATCCTCTCCGATTCGCTCAGCGGCTTGGGTCTCGGACTGGCTGTGCCATTCCTGATCGCCGCGGCATTGAAGTCGGCGCAGGGCTCATCCACCGTGTCGATGGTGACCACCTCGGCGCTGGTCGCCCCGATGCTCGGATCCCTCGGTCTGGACTCCGAACTGGGCATGGTGCTCAGTGTCCTGGCAGTTGGCGCCGGCGCGATGGTCGTCTCGCATGCCAACGATTCCTACTTCTGGGTGGTCTCCCAGCTCAGCCGCATCCCGGTGATCACGGCCTACAAGACCTTGAGCGTGGCCACCGCCATCCAGGGCACCGCCGCATTTGCTACCGTCTGGATCCTCGGGGCATTCCTGCTCTAGTAAATCCAAGAAGCCTGCATAAACCAATAACCGCGCCATCAGTGGATGGCGCGGTTATTGGTTTAACTGGCGGGATGGCCGCAATAGGCAAGGCTGCAACTTCGAGCACAGCCCAGCTTTCCCCATTGACTTGCTGGCAAGGATTACGGGCATGGGAACAATGACCGGCAATCCGGCCATCTGGGATGCCTGATCGCTGGATCCATGATCCACCCCCGCATTCGCTGACGCTTATCGCTGTCGGCTAATTGAGAAACCGAGATCCCCCTGACAGGTGCCCGGTCGATTGATGCTGGATCCGGATATCAAGCTCTCCGATCGCCGATGACGTAACCTCCAGAAGTATGACGGCGTCCCAGCGCCTTCGGGGCGGTCCAAGTCCGCCGGAAATCTCGCTTTGTGACGACTTCTGACCGACTATTCCGTCGGATGACGTGCTCCTTCCATCCGCTCATGCCGCGGTGTTTCACTCGAAGTACCAACCATCCAGAGCGGCTGAGAGACCTGGCTCGACGACGCCGCAGCAAGCCTGCATTCGGCAGCTAGTGCTAACGCCAGGTTCGATGGATCAGCAGAAAGCAACTTTCTGCTTCCTTCGGAGCAAGACTCTAAGGGAGAACGAAAATGACCGTACTGAG
The DNA here is from genome assembly GCF_052377485.1 of Glutamicibacter sp. AOP38-B1-38. NCBI lineage: Bacteria > Bacillati > Actinomycetota > Actinomycetes > Micrococcales > Micrococcaceae > Glutamicibacter > Glutamicibacter sp. AOP38-B1-38. Next base: position 51,792 of record NZ_JBQSWU010000025.1, read on the forward strand.
CACGCAACTGCCCCGCGTTCCCTACACCGGGAGCGCAGACGAGGCCGAGCTCGCCCACTGGCGCGAGATCGCCGAGCAGGTCGCGGCCACCCTGGCCGCGGACGCGCTGGAGCGCGACCGCAAAAACGAGCAGCCCTTCGCCGAGGTGCAGCTGCTGCGCGAGGCCGGGCTGCTGAACCTGCTGGTTCCGGCCGAATTCGGGGGAGCCGGAGCGCACTGGGCCACCGCTTTTGAAACCATCCGCATCCTGGCCGCGGCCGACGGGTCCATCTCCCAGCTGCTGGCCTACCACTACATCAACCAGTCCGGCATCGCCTTCTACGCTCCGGCCGAAGCCCAGGCCGAGTGGTGGCAGCGGACCGTGGCCGGAGGCTGGCTCTGGGGCGATTCGGTGAATCCGGTGGACCCGCAGCTGACGCTCACCGCGGAGGACGATGGCTTCCGGCTGAACGGTTTCAAGCGTTTCTCCACCGGCTCCGGAGTCGGCGAGGTGATCGTCGTCAACGCCGAGGTCTCCGGAGGCCCGCGACACGGCGAAGTGTTGGCCTTCGTCCTCCCGCGCAACCGGGAAGGGCTGGAAATCGTCGATGACTGGGACTACCTGGGCCAGCGCTTGAGCGCCTCGAACTCGCTGAAGTACCACAACGTGCGCATCGAGGCCGCCGATCTGCTCGGGGCGGTGACCGACGAGCCGGTCTCCACCCTGCTCACCCCCGGGATCCAGCTGGCCTTCGCGAACTTCTACCTGGGCATCGCCGAGGGCGCGTTGGCCCGCGGCAAGCAAATCCTGCTGGGCCGCAAGAACGCCTGGTTCCTCTCGGCGGCGGAGACCTACTCCCAGGACGTCGTCTTCCAGCGCACCGTGGGCGAGCTGAAGGCGCGCACCGCCGCGGTGGCCGCCCTGGCCGAGAAGCTCGGCCGCAAATTCGATGCGCTGCTGGCCAAGGCGGGGAATGTCACCCAGCCTGAACGCGCGGCGCTGGCGGTGGAAATCGCCGAGGCCAAGGTGGTCTCCACCGAGATCGGCGTGGAGGTCGCCAACCGCATCTTCGAGGTCACCGGTTCCTCCTCTACGCAGAATGATGTGGGCCTGGATCTGTTCTGGCGCAATGTGCGCACCCACTCGCTGCACGACCCGGTGGACTACAAGAAAATCGAGGTCGGCGCGTACTTCCTGCGCGGGGAAACCCAGCCGCTCTCGCTCTACACCTAAACCTCAACCGCACCCACGGATTGGACCGAACTGATGACCGTACTTGCCACCGCCAACCGCCTGGCTGAATTGAAAACCCGCTTCGCCCCGCACTTTGAAAAGATCGCCGCCGGCGCCGCCGAACGCGACCGCAGCGGAGAACTGCCGCACCAGCAGGTGGCCGAGCTGGCCGCCGCCGGCTTCGGCGCATTGCGCGTCCCGGTCTCCCACGGCGGGGCAGGGGCCACCTTGGCCGAGCTCTTCGAATTGCTCGTGGACTTGGCCGCCGCGGACTCCAGCATCGCCCAGGCCTTGCGCGCCCACTTCGCTTTCGTCGAAGACCGCCTGGTAGCCGCCCCGGGGCCGGGGCGCGACAAGTGGCTGGCCCGCTTTGCCGCCGGGGAGTTGGTGGGGAATTCCTGGACCGAGATCGGCACCGTGAAGGTGGGCGAGGTGATCACCAAGGTCACCCCGGATGGCGAGGGAGGGTTCCTGGTCAACGGCACCAAGTACTATTCCACCGGCTCGATCTTCGCCGACTGGCTGGATACCTACGCCGAGCGCACCGATACCGGCAAGCGCGTGATCGCCGCGGTCAACCGGCACCAGCCCGGCGTGGTGCTGGCCGATGACTGGGACGGCTTCGGACAGCGCACCACCGGCACCGGAACCTCCACCTTCACCGACGCGGTCGTCGCCGAAGAGGACCTGATCGACTTCGACACCCGCTTCAAATACCAGACCGCGTTCTACCAGCAGGTGCTGCTGGTTGTGCTGGCCGGGTCCGCCAAGGCCGCCGAACGTGACTTCGCCGCCGAGCTGAAGGCCCGCAAGCGCACCTTCAGCCATGGCGCCGCCAACGTGGCCGCCGAGGATCCGCAGCTGCTTCAGGTCATCGGCGAGGTATCCGCCACTGCGTTCGCGGCGGCCGGAACCGTGGAACGCGTGTCGCAGTCCCTGCAGGGAGCCTATGAAACCGCGTTGGCGCGGCACGAGGGCGAAGTGACGTTGGAGGAAGACGAGGCGGCCAATGACGCGGCCGAGCTGGCCAGCGCGCAGGCCCAGGTGGTGCTGACCCCGCTGGTGCTCAACGCGATCACCCACGCCTTCGACGCGTTGGCCGCTTCGGCTACCAGCGTTTCGAAGAACCTGGACCGGCATTGGCGCAATGCCCGCACCGCCGGAAACCACAATCCGTGGGTGTTCAAGGCCCGGCTGATCGGCGATCTGGCGGTCAACGGCACCGAACTGCCGCGTGTTTGGGCCATCGGCGCCTCGAAGTAGCATCCAAAGACCAGGCAGGCCCAGCATTCATCTTGAGTGCTGGGACTGCAGCGTGCAGCGCATCAATGACCGAGCAGCTCTCCGGCACCCCCTGGGTTCACCTCGCCGGCAACAACTCTCAGCAGATAAAGCTCTGGGGATTCGCGGTCCGCGGCGGCCTTCCGATAACAGGCAGCGCCCGGACTCGGCGATTGCCTGATTCCGTAGCGGACGTCACCGTCTACAACTCGATGCTTGCCGAAGACCAGATGGATCTCGAGGCGCGGTGCTGATCCCTTCCGGAAGAGGGCTCTCAGCGTATTTCTGAAGGTACTGCGTTGCGGCAACCCATGCCCTCGTCAATAGGCCGGCATGCCTGAAGATCACGGGCATTTCCATCGTAGGCGTCCGTTCCAAGGGGGCTCCGAGCAGGTTGTTTCGAACGGCTGCGCGCAGCGTGCTTTATGGAATCTGCTTCGGCGGGTCTTATGCCGCTGGCTAGACTGTGTGGGTGATCAACTACACCCTGCGTCAAATACAGTATTTTGTCGCCGTCGCCGAAACCGGGTCCATCTCCGCGGCTGCTGGCGCCTGCCACATTTCGCAGGCCGCCATGTCGCAGGCGATGGATGAACTTGAACGGGTGGTTGGATCGCAGCTGCTGGTGCGGCGCCGGGCGCGCGGCGTGGTCCTCACCGCGGTGGGTACGGACTTCCTCCATGATGCCAAGCAGCTGGTGCGCCATGCCGAAGAGGTGCAGGACCAGATCGTGGAGCGCCAGACCAAGCTTTCCGGGCCGCTGGTCATCGGCTGCTACTCCTCGCTGGCAGCCTTCTGGATTCCGGTGATCTGCGAACGCTTCACCAACGTGCACCCGGACCTGCAGGTGACCCTCATCGAGGGAGACGGCGCCGAGCTGCAGGAACGGATGCTGCAAGGGCATCTGGATGCGGTGCTCACGCACACTCGGCATCTCCTGCCCCATGTGGGGTGGCGCCGCGTCATGTCGGGGCGGCCATATGTCCTGGTCGGAGGCAATCACCGCCTGGCCAAGCGAGGCAGTGTGGCCCTGTCGGAATTGGCGGGAGACGATTTTGTGTCCCTGGACATTCCGACGGTACGCGACAACCAGCTGGTGAATCTGCGGATGTCCGGGCTGGATCCCAAGGTGCGTTGGAGTTCGCAGAGCTTCGAGGCCGTGCGCGGTTTGGTGGCCCGGGGGTTGGGCTACACGGTGCTGGTGCAGCGGCCTCCGGTCAATCTCAGCTATGACGGACTGCCGCTGGCAATCCTGGAAATTGAGGGTCCGGTCGGCGAGAGCGATATTTGTGTCGCCTATACTGCCTCGGACCGTCCGAGCCTGCGGCTGCGCGCATTCCTCGACTTCTGTGAAGAAGTTGGAGCCGACAAAGAAAACAGGGCTGGGTAGAGTCCTTGCGACTCCGGCCAGCCCTGGATCCTGTTCAGCGGACTACAGGTTTTCTGCTTCGAGATCCGCCTCGCGGCCCTCTTTCACTCCGCGTATGGCGAGCCCGGCGACAATGAATGCGCCCGCCCAGACGGCACCGGCGATCCACAGCGTTCCGCCACCGAGCAGCACCAAGCCGGTGACGATCATCGGGGTGAAGCCTGCCCCCACGGTGGAGGAGAGCTGGTACACCAGCGAGGCGCCGGTGTAGCGGATCCGGGTGGGGAACAGCTCGGCGGTGAACGCGCCGAAGGGTCCGAAGATGGTGGCCTGGATGATGCCGTTGGCGATGAACAGGGCGATGGCAAAGAGCCACAGCTCGCCCATTTCCAGCATCCACATGATCGGCAGGGCCATGACCGCGCCGGCGGCTATGCCAACCATCATGACCGGGCGGCGCCCGAGCCTGTCGGAGTAGCGGGCGGCGAACCAGATGCCGACGACGGTCAACGCAGCGCCGATGGCTTTCACATTCAGCACGGCCGTGCGGTCCATGCCAACCTCTTCAACCACATAGGCGACGGCCCAAACGGTCATCAGGCCCTGCACCGTGTAGGAGCTCATGCCGACCAGCGTTCCGCGGATCACCGAACCGGGGTACTTGGTGATGACCTCCAGGAATGGGGTCTTGCGTTCTTCGGCTTTGTCTTCCAAGGCGAGGAAGAGCGGGGACTCGGCCACCTTGAGCCGGATGATCAGGCCGATGCCTACCAGCGCGATGCTGATCAGGAACGGGATGCGCCAGCCCCAAGCCAGGAACTGGTCATCGGGCAGGATGGAGACCGCGGAAACGGCGAGGGTCACCAGCACGGCGCCGGCCGGCCCGCCCATATTCGCGAAGCTCGCGGCGAAGCCGCGGCGTTCCTTCGGAGCATGCTCCAGCGCCATCAGCATGGCGCCTCCCCATTCGCCGCCCACGGCCAGGCCCTGGACGATGCGCAGCGTGATCAACGCGATCGGCGCGATCATGCCGATTTGCGCGGCCGGAGGCAGCAGGCCGATCAGCGTTGAGGCGCCGCCCATCATCAACATCGAGGTAATCAGCACGCCCTTGCGGCCCACCTTGTCGCCGAAGTGGCCGAAGACGATTCCGCCCAGCGGGCGGGCCAGGTAGCCGACGGCGAGAGTGGAGAAGGAGGCGAAGAGCGCCACGCCTGGGGTGAGCCCAATGAAGAACACCTTGTTGAAGACCAGCGAGGCGGCCGTGGCGTAGAGGATGAAGTCGTAGAACTCGATCGCGCTTCCAATGAAGCTCGAGGCGAGGATGCGCCGCATCTGCGGGGAATTGAGCGAGGGAACTTTGAGCTCGCCATCGCCTGTCGGCTGGTTTTGTGGCTTCACTGCATTGCTCATCGGGATGCCGCCATTTCACTGTGGATGCGGGAGAAGGATATTTTATCGAGGTCGTCGGGGACCAGGTAGGTCCCGGAGAACTTGCCGGCGTGCGAATGCCAGACGGAGAGCGGAGTGGTGCCCGGCACCAGGTGGTGCAGGGCCAGGGTGCGTGCCCCGGCTTGGGCCGCGATCTCGATGGCTTGTTCGGCCGAGGTATGGGCCCGTCGGTGATGGTCCATGGAGGCTTGGGATTCCAGCGTTCCAATCGGGCCGTAGGTGCGCTGTACCCACTCGAAATCGATGGCTTCATGCAGCAGCAGATCCGTGTCCCGGGCCAGGGTGACAAGGTTCTGGCAAGGCGAGGTGTCTCCGGAGATGGTGACCGAGCCTTCGGCGGTGTCAAAGCGGAAAGCGAAGGCCGGCGCGATCGGCGGATGCTTCACCAGCGTGGCGCTCACCGTCACCAATTCATCTTGGTAGATCACGAATGGCTTGAACGCCTCCGGCGTCGGGTTCTCATTCGGGTGATAACCGGTGCCCGCAGGAATCTGGATGTCCTGGGCCGAGAAGTGATCCAGCGGGGAGGGGCGCAAGGCGTTGATCACCCGGTCGTTGAGGTCCGTTGCGTAGGCCTGCATCAGATGGTCGAACATCGAGGCGGTGCCCGGCGTCGGATTCTGCGGGTAGAGCGCCTGCGGTGGAACGCTCGCCCTCGGGGAGACCGGTGGTAAGGCGCCGCGCTCGCCGGGGCCGAGGATGGTGATGGGTTCCTTATCGGAGGGCAGCGTGAACAGTCCGAAGATGGCTAGCGAGGCCAGATCGATGCTGTGGTCGGAGTGCAGGTGGGTGAGGAAGATGCCGCGCAGGTTCGCCGGGCTGTACCCCGCCTTCATCAGCTGGTTTCCCACGCCGGTGCCGGCATCTACGAGATAGACGCTGTCACCGACGACTACCGCGGTGGAGATTCCTGCCCGCTCGCCGGCGTGCTCGCCGGTCCACCAGCGTGGACCGCCTGCGGTGCCGAGGGTGACGACGTGTGGATTCAAATTAGTGGAGGCCATGTCTCTGCGACCTTTCGTTGTTCTAGTATCTACCAATCATTCTTATGCCCTGGCTCACATTCGTAAAACTGTTTTTATCTACCATTAACAATGGTTTTACTTATGAGCTGGTCGGTAGACTTCAATGCGACGCGAAGCATCTTCGGGCGATGAGCGAGCGTTGTGCATGATGTACTGAGTGGAAGAAACACGTACCTGTAGGAGTGGCATGTCTGATCACGAACGAAGCCGCCTCTCGCGCTGGGTCCTGCCTCATGGCGCAGAGCCGGATCCCCGGTTTACGCTGGCCAACGAACGTACCTTCCTGGCGTGGATCCGCACCTCGCTGGCATTCCTTGCCGGCGGCACCGCGCTAGAGGCATTCGCCGCCGAGGCTTTCCCCTCGCCGCTGCGCACTTGGCTCGCGGTGCTGATCATCGGCGTGGGAATTCTGATTGCCGCAGGTGCCGCGGTCCGCTGGGTCCGCGTGGAGCGCAGCATGCGCACCGGACGCCCGCTGCCGATACCTGCCATCGTTCCGCTCCTGGGCTTCGGCGCAGTGGCCGCTTCCATCGCGGCCGTGGCGATGATTGTCGGTTCGCGAGCCTGATGCGCGAGCCCATCCAGATCGCCGACCCGGGGCTGCAGCCAGAGCGCACGGTATTTGCGTGGAGCCGTACCCTGGTGTCATTCCTTGTGGTCAGTGCCGTCTTCTTGCGCTGGCTGCCGCACTATGGCGTGGGTATCGTGTTGATGATCGCAATTTCCGCGACCATGGCGCTGGGAATCTTTGCCTCGCAGCGCGCTCGCTACCGGCGCATGGCCCTCGGCGTGAAATCCGAGCGGGTCAGGCCGGATATCGTCGCGGTGCTGATGACCACCCTGGTGCTGATCGCCATCGGCGTGTTCGGAATGATCTTGGTGCTCGGCCCGAGCTAAGCCAGGTCTGTCGAGCCGGGCCTCCCGGGCGAGCCATCTGGCTTTGCTGCCGCATATCCCGTTGGCGCTTGGGGTGTCGATTCGCGGTGAGCGGCGGTAGCGCACTGCGGTGTTGCGGATTTCACTGGCAAGTGAGACGCGGGGAACGTGAGCCAGGTTTTAGACTTAGTTGGATAAAATCAACTATTTAGAGGAGTGCTCCGGCCCATGAACGCTGAGACTCAACCCAAAAGCCCGTTTAACTTCGTTCAGGTCCTGATTGCCGCCGCTGGTATTGGCTTCCTCAACGTCATCACCTACTTCATTGGCAGTTCCGCAGGCGCTTCCATGGTGCTCGGCGAGAACTCCGGAGAGCGCATTGGCTTCGCTCAGGTCTACGGTTTCACGTTGCTGCCAATCCTCATCCTCGGTGCGGTGGTCTTTGTTATCGGCCGCGCCAAGCCAGGATTTTGCAAGGTCGCCCAGTGGTTGGGGCTCATCGTTGCGGTTGTTTCGATCATCTTGCCAATCATGGCCGCCGGTGACATCGCTACCGCGCTCACCTTGAGCATCATTCACCTGTTCGTCGGCCTTGGGTTGTTCTTCGCGGTGCACTACGGCAATAAGAGCCTGCACGCGAACTAGCCACTGCGCTCCTGCATCTCAACGCAGGATGCCTGCTGCCCACGGATAAAAATCAGTGGGCAGCAGGCATTTGTGAACTCTCAGGTGTTGCGTGCGGCGCAATGTGCTCGATCGAGATGTGCTCCAGAACAGCAAGGCCGCGGGCCGGGACAATCCAGGGATTGTCCCGGCCCGCGGCCTTTAGCTGATGGAACCGGACTACGAGTCCTGCAGAACCATGGCCTCGGAGCGCAGCTTGCGACGGCTGGCCGCATGCTTGACCATGGTCAGTGCCACCGCGGCGATCAGCAGGATATACATGATGATCGTGGTCGGCGAGGAGACCAGGTAGCCCAGGTCGCCCTCGGACACGGTCAGCGCGCGGCGCAGGGAGGTTTCGGCCAGTGGCCCGAGGATCACGGCGATCAGCACCGGCGCTACTGGGAACTGGTAGCGGCGCATGATGAAGCCGAGGATGCCGATGGCCAGCAGGAACCAAAGGTCGATCACCGAGGAGCTCACCGCATAGACGCCCAGCATGGAGAGCACGGTAATGCCTGCATACAGGTAGTGCCGTGGCACCAGCAGCAGCTTGGCCCAAAGCCCGGCGAATTGCATGTTGATGATCAGCAGCATCACCAATCCCACGAAGAGCGAGGCGAGCAGGGTCCAGACCATGTCGCCCGAGCGCTCGAAGAGCAGCGGGCCTGGCTGCATGCCGTATTGCTGGAACGCGGCGATCATCAGCGCTGCGGTCGCCGAGACCGGAAGCCCCAGGGCCAGCAGGGCGCCCATGGCCATGCCGGCGGTCGCGTTTCCGGCGGCCTCCGGGGCGGCCACGCCGTTGATGGAACCGGTGGTTCCGAACTCCGGATCCTTCCGCTTGGCGGCCAAGCGCTTCTCGGTGCCGTAGGCAAGGAAGGTCGGGATCTCCGCGCCGCCGGCTGGGATGACGCCGAAGGGAACGCCGAAGGCGGTGCCGCGCAGCCAGGCCGGCAGGGCCTTGCGGAAGTCCGCGCCGCTGAGCTTGATCCGGCCGCTGGCCGGGATCCGCAGGGCGCTGGGGTCGCGGTGGATCCGCGAGGCCACATGGATGACTTCACCCAGGGCCAGCAGGCCCACGGTGATGACCACAATGGACAGCCCGTCAAAGAGCTGCGGCAGGCCGCCGGTGAAGCGCACGGAACCGGAGATTCCATCCACCCCGATCAGCGCCAGGACCAGGCCGATGGACAGTGCGCCCAGGCCCTTGATGATCGATTCGGAGACCACCGAGGAGATGGCGACGAAGGCGAAGACGGCCAAGGCGAAGTATTCGGCCGGGCCGAAGGCGGTCGCCAGTTTCACCAGCGAGGGGGCGAAGAACACCACCAGCGTGGTGGCGATCAGCCCGCCGATGAAGGCGCCCATCGCGGCGGTGGCCAAGGCCCGAGCCGCCTGCCCGCTCTTGGCCATCTTGTGGCCCTCGAAGGTGGTGGCGATGGCCGAGGAGGCCCCGGGCGTATTGAGCAGAATTCCGGCCGTGGAATCGCCGAACATCCCGCCGAAGTAGACTCCGGCGAACATGATGAATGCGGCCGTGGGGTCCAGACTGAAGGTGACCGGCAGCAGCAGGGCGACGGCCATCGAGGAGCCAAGGCCCGGCAGCACGCCGACCGCGGTGCCCAGCAAGGCGCCAATGAGCACCCACATGAGGTTCACGAGCGTCAACGCACCGGCGAAACCCGCCATTAAGTGACTGAGCTGATCCATTTAGAGCAAACCTCCTAGGAACCCGGCGGGCAGGCTGAGACCCAACCCGAGGCCGAACGCCAAATAGCTGATCGAGGAAACCATGACGGCGACCCCGATGTCGAAAATCGGGCGGGTGCTGCCCAACGCCTTGCAGATGGCCCAGAACAATCCGGCCGCGGAAATAATCCATCCCAGTACCGGAAGCACGAGGATGAAGCAGGCGATGCCGCCGACGATCCAGGCGATCGTGGCCCAATCCGAGTACAGCCGCACCCGGCCGGTGCGGCGCGGACGGGCTCCGCTGGCACCAAGCACCTCGGTGCGCTGGGTGTCGCCCAATTCGGCCAGCATTTCGGCGGAGAAATCGGGGTTGCCGCTGTCGGTGCCCTGCGGGAAACGGCGGGTGCGCAGCACGGAAAGGCCATGGAGCACCGCCAGCGCGTAGAGCACGATGCAGATGATCCAGGGGAAGAACTGCGGACCGGGTACGGTATCGCCCATGACGTTCATGGAGGCCGTGCCGACGGTCAGCGCGACGGCCAGGGCCAGCAGCAGCGCGGTGACCACCAGCTCGCTGCGGCCCGAGAAGAAACCGGTAATGCGTACGGTGTCTTCGGTGGTTTCTCTGCTCTGGGTGGTGCTCATAGTCCGAGTCCTTCCACGAGATCCGTGGTTGTGGCGATCTCCGTGTCGATGAATGCGTCGAGCTCATCGCCGACCATGTAGCTGTCGGTCCAGTTGTTCCGGGCCACCGCGTCCTTCCACTGCTCCGTGGCATGGAATTCGGCCACAATCTGCTGCAGTTCGGCCTTCTGCTCGGCGGTAATGCCCGGGGCGGCGACGTAGCCGCGCCAATTGGCCATGGCCGCGTCGACCCCGGCCTCCTTGAAGGTCGGCACATCCACGCCGGGCAGGCGCTCTTCGGAGGAGATCGCCAGGGCGCGCAGGCTTCCGGTCTCGATCTGGTCGGAGAGTTCGTTGTAGCCGGAAACGGCCGCGCTGGTGGTGCCCGAAAGCACCGAGGTGATCGCCTCGCCGCCGCCGGAGTAGGGAATGTAATTGACCAGCTGCGGGTCGATGCCCACCTCGCGGGCGGCCATGCCCATCAGCAGGTGGTCGATGCCGCCAAGCGAACCGCCGGCAATGGAGGTTCCTCCCGGGTCTTTCTTCCAGGCTTCGACGAAGTCCTCCAGCGTCTCCAGCTCCGAGTCGCCGGGGACCACGATCACCGCATAGTCATCGGCCAGCCGGGCGATCGGGGTGACGTCTTCCAGCGAGGTGCCCGAATCGGCGAGTTCGATCGCGCCGATCATCACCCCGCCGGTGACCATCAGCATGTCCGAGCGGCCGGTCATCTGCGCGAACTGGCTCAGCCCGATGGTGCCGCCGGCACCGGGGACGTTGACCACCTGCACGTTGTTGCTGATGCCATCGGATTTGATGGCCTGCTGCGCTTCGCGGGCAAAGCCGTCCCAGCCGCCGCCGGGAGAGGCGGGGGCCATGATCACGAGTTTCGCGCGCACCGTGTTCTCGCCGCCCGAGGCGGCCGAGGTCACCAGCGCGAGCGTGGCGATCAGAACGCTGGCGACCAGAAAGGCCACGTTCTTAAAATTGAGTTTGCTCATAGCTATCCGTAGGGTTCGAGTGATGATGGGGATTCCGGCTGCCCGGAAGCGTCTTAGCTACGATCCCATGCAGTGATCCAAACCACTATCGAAAACGTGGTTTGGGTCATAGGTGCCATAAGAAAAATAAAGTTAACGCCGGAAGGCAGACCATGAGTCCCACCAAGACCGCGCTACCGCGACGCCATCGTTTGCGCCTGCAGCTGGCCGGGCTGCAGGTGGTCATCGTCCTGGCCGTCGTGCTCGCGGTGGCGGTCGCGGTGATGGTGGTCGAGGATCAGCGGGTGCAGGACCAGGCCTATGCGCGGGTCGGCACGGTGGCCAGCCATGTGGGCAATGAGCCGGCGGTGATCGCGGCGCTGAACACCGAGGACGCCGCGCAGGTTATCGCGCCGATCGCCCAGCTGGCCCGCGAGGTGTCCGGAGTGGACTACGTCGTGGTGGTGGGGCTGGATAACATCCGCCTTTCGCATCCCGACCCAGAGCAGATCGGGCGGCCGGTGTCCACCGATCATTCGCTGATGCGCCAGGGCGAGAGCTTTTCCGGGATCGAATCCGGAACGCTGGGCCCCACCCTGCGGGTGAAGGCGCCGATCCGTGCCGACGGGGAGATCATCGGCACGATCTCCGTGGGGATCTTGCAAAGCGAGGTGCGTGCCCAGCTGAACTCCATCGTGGTGGGCTTCGCCCCGTGGATTCTGGGCGCCGCCGGCCTGGGCACGCTGCTCAGCCTGTCCGCGGCGCGCGCCATTCGCCGCCGCATCTTCGGGGTGGAACCCGATGAGGTCCCCGGCCTGCTCCAGTCGCAGAATGCGCTGCTCTACGCGGTGAGCGACGGGGTGCTCGGCGTGGGACCCGCGGGGCGGATTACCTTGTGCAACGGGGAGGCCGAGACGCTGCTCGGATTGCGCGAATCGGTGGTGGGGCGCATCGCCGATCAGGTGCTGGATCCGCTGCTGGGCACAATGCCCGAGGAAGGGGCCCGGCAGGTGCTGGTGGGCGAACGGGTGCTGGTGGTCTCGCGGCGCAATGCCGTGGCCGGGGCGGCCCGGGCCGATGCAGGTTATACGCTGACCCTGCGCGATCGCACCGCGCTGGAGGCTTCGCTGCGCGAGCTGGCCGGCCAGCGCGGACTGGCCGACGCCCTGCGGGCGCAGACCCACGAGTTCGCCAACCGGCTGCATGTGCTCTCCGGCTACCTGTCCGTCGGCGCGCACCAGAAAGCGCAGGAGTACATCGCCCGGATCGCCGGTCCGCAGGAGCGCACCGCGGTGGAACTTCCCGATTCCGGGTTGGCCGGGGTGCTCTCGGCCAATGCCGCGGTGGCCCGGGAACATGGGGTGTCCTTCGAGGTTTCGGCGCAGTCGCTGGTCGCGCCGGGCACCGGAGCCGACGACGACCTGCTGACCGTGCTGGGCAATCTGCTCAGCAACGCGATCGAGGCGGCCGGGGACGGGGGCCGGGTTGAGGTCTTTGTCCGGCTGGCCGAGCACCGGGTCGAATTGCGGGTGGAAGACAGCGGTCCCGGGGTGCCCCCGGAGCAAGCCGAACGCATCTTCACGCGCGGAGTCAGCGCCAAGGATCAAAGCATCCAGCCCCATGGGATCGGGCTGGCCCTGGTCCAGCGGATTATCCAGCGCAGAGGTGGGACAATCGAGGTTGGAGACTCGGCGCTGGGCGGCGCGCAATTCGCCGCCCGGTGGCCGGCGGCAACAGGGCAGGGGAACTAAGTTATGCGCCAGATCGAAACGCTGATCGTCGACGACGATCCGGATGTGCTGGCCATGCACGAACTTTTTGTTGCATCCACCGACGGCTTCCGGGTCGCCGCCACCGCCACCCGCGCCGCCGAGGCGCTGAACTGCCTGGAGGCGAATCCGGGAATCGAGCTGATCCTGCTCGACGTGCACCTGCCGGACGGAAATGGCGTCGAGGTCCTCGCCGAGGTGCGCGCCCGGTTCAGCCAGGTGGGGGTCATCATGATCACCGCAGCCGCGGATGCGGCCACGGTGCGCAGAGCCATCGGCCAGGGGATCGACGGGTACCTGGTCAAGCCCTTCGCCGTCGGGGAATTCCGCAGGCGGCTGGACCTGTTTCGTCAGGCGCGGATTGCCGCGCCGGAACGCTTGGCCCAGTCGGCTATCGACGTGCTGCTGCGCGAAGAGGCCGAATCGACGGGATCCGGGCCGGCGCCCGCCCCGACCGGCAGTCTGCCCAAGGGCTACGCGCAGGCCACCCTGGATCTCATCGCCGACGCGGTGCGCGGGGTGGACGCGGATATTTCGGCGGCCGAGGTCGCCGAGGCCTGCGGGGTCTCCCGGGTCAGCGCCCGGCGCTATCTGGACCTGCTGGAGCGGCGCGGACAGGTGGAACTGCGCCCGCGCTATGGTTCGGCGGGGCGCCCGGAACACCGCTATCGCTGGGTTCGCCGCTGAGCCGCCGGCGGCTCGCGGCTGTCAGCTGCCCTCGTTCCCATGTTCCTTTGACTCCCCGCGGGCTTTCTTCTTGTCGTACCGCTCCCGTGCCTTGTGGCCAGCTTGGCGTTTGACCTGTTTCGTGCCACGGTTTGTGATTGAAAACCTCAATAGGTTCATGACCTGATGTTATGTTTTCACGTCTTGA
>NZ_JBQSWU010000026.1:0-60715 GCF_052377485.1 Glutamicibacter sp. AOP38-B1-38
CAGTTCACTAGCTCCCAGGCTCAGAAGCAGCCCAACCTTCTCTTCGATCCGTTGCCGGCGCAAGTGCGCGGGTTGCTTCCGCCCTAGGCCAACTTTCAGATCTAGATGAATCCGGTTCTTTGCGGTTTTCCCCTCCGGGACCTTTAGCATCGAAATTTGCGGGCCTTCCCCGGTGGGATCGCAAATCACTGCCCCGTCGTCCCATTCGTCCTCTGGCACATCGCAAGCGATAAGCCAGTCGGTCCAAGAAGTGAAACCTGGTGGCGGGGGAGCGTCCGCATAATCAAGCGCCACTTTCCAGAATTTCGCTTGATCCGCCGGTGCATTGCAGTCAAAGGTCAGTGCCCAAGTAATTGCCATAGGGTGATCGTAGCCCCGATGGATTGACTGCGCGGAGTCCATGGAATGTCCCGTCTGGTGCGGTTCGGCGGCTACAGCCATCGTGGAACTTGCTGGATGAACTGAGTGCAAAAGCGATGAAAAACGTTCAAATTTCCTGTTACTCACCTCACCTTTTTCGCTGATTTGCGCTAAAAAGAGACGTCAAGGCGGTAAATTCCGCGTAAATTCGCTGAAGTTGTTGATAATTGCCAGCAGGATGCCGATTTTGCATTTCGCGCGAACCCGTGTAAATTTATTTCTTGTGATCACGCAGGGATAACAAAAACCCAGCAACGATTCGCAAGATGTTGACTCAGGTGAAAAGGGATTTTCACTAGGTGTTCAACGGGGTATAGCTCAGCTTGGCTAGAGCGCGCGCTTTGGGAGCGTGAGGTCGCAGGTTCGAATCCTGTTACCCCGACTCGTGAAATAAGAACTTCGGTTTATATCTCATGAAATCGAGAACTAAATATAATTTAGCTCTGGTGATCACCGGGAACTGTGAAAAGTTGCTGGTATGCATCACAAACGATTAGTGGATAAAGGATAACTCAGGTTAGACTAATCACTGCTAATCGGGGTGTAGCTCAGCTTGGCTAGAGCGCGCGCTTTGGGAGCGTGAGGTCGCAGGTTCGAATCCTGTCACCCCGACTCTGTCGAATAACCCCGCAACGCCACCATGTTGCGGGGTTTTTTGCAGATCAGACCTAATTCTTAGACACTCAGGAGTACAACGCTGTGAAGAGCGCCGTCGAAAACGTCAACCCGACTCGGGTGAAACTGAACGTTGAGGTTCCTTATGAGGAACTGAAGCCCCGCGTCGATGAGGCGTACAAGACCATCGCTCAGCAGATTCAGGTTCCAGGCTTCCGCAAGGGCAAGGTTCCAACTCGCATGATCGATCAGCGCGTTGGTCGCGGTTACGTCATTGAAACCGCTGTGAACGAGGGGCTGAACGACTTCTATCAGAAGGCCATGGTCGAGCACGAGCTGACCCCGCTGTCTCGCCCAGAGGTTGACATCACCGAGCTTCCTTCCATCGAGAAGGAAGGCGAAGGCCAGCTGGTCTTCACCTTCGAAGTTGATATCCGTCCGAAGGTTGAACTGCCTGACTACAAGGGCATCGAGGTCTCCGTCGAGGCGAAGGAAGTTGCCGACGAAGATATCGAGAAGGCCCTTGACGACCTGCGCGGTCGCTTCGGCACCCTGAAGGATGTTGAAGCACCAGCAGCTGCAGATTCCTTCGTCACTCTCGACCTGACCGCTTCGGTTGAGGGCGAAGAGGTTGACGCTGCACAGGGCCTGTCCTACCAGGTGGGTTCGGGCAACATGCTTGAGGGCATGGACGAGGCTGTTACCGGCCTGTCCGCTGGCGAAGACGCAACCTTCGAGACCACCCTTGCCGGTGGCGAGCACGCAGGCAAGACCGCAACCGTCAACGTTGTCGTCTCCGCCGTGAAGTCGCGCGAACTGCCAGAAGCGAATGACGACTTCGCTCAGCTTGCTTCCGAATACGACACCATCGCTGAATTGCGCGAGTCGCTGTCCAACGATGCTGCTGAGGGCAAGATTGTCGAGCAGGGTGTTGAGGCCCGCGAGCTCGTCTTGGACAAGTTGGTCGAACTGATCGAGGTCCCTGTGCCTGCATCGGTGATCGAAGAGCAGATCGAGCAGCACTTCAACGCACCAGACGCTGAAGCTGACCACGACACCGAGGAGCACCGCGAAGAGGTTCGCGGGAACACCGAGCGTGCATTCAAGAACGAAATCATCCTTGACGCCGTCGCAGACGCCGAGGAAGTTGGCGTTGAGCAGTCCGAGTTGATCGACTACATCGTGCAGACCGCAGGTCAGTACGGCATGGAACCGAACCAGTTCGCACAGATGCTGGACGGCGCCGGTCAGGTCCCAATGCTGATGGGCGAAGTTCGCCGTCGCAAGGCACTTGCCAAGGTGCTGGAATTCGCAACCGTCACCGACTCGAACGGTGCCGCAGTGGATCTGACTTCCTTCGTGAAGCCAGCTGGCGAAGAAGAAGCTGTAGCGGTCGAGGAGACCACCGAGGCCAAGTAGTCCCCGGAATATAGATGGCCGCCTGCCAGCTTGGAAACAAGCTGGCAGGCGGCCATTTTTTGTTCGCTCTCGGTGTACTCATGCGCCGTGAGCGAAAACGGGGCATGAAACGCCCCAAGGCCGGGTTGAAGTCAGTAATCTCAAAGTAACCAGTTGCAGCTTTGAGATTCGAAATAGAGTTTCAAAATCTGATCTACACGTTTGGAAGAGGTAGAGAACATGTCAAATGATTCGCGCACTCCCACCATGGCCACCGTTGACCCGGCCGGCCGTGAGGATTACATCTACAACCGCCTGCTCAAAGAGCGCATCATCTGGCTGGGCTCCGAGGTCCGCGACGACAATGCGAACGCTATTTGCTCGCAGTTGCTGTTGCTTTCGGCGGAAGATCCTGAAAAGGACATCTACCTTTACATCAACTCTCCAGGTGGCTCCATCACCGCGGGCATGGCTATCTACGACACCATGCAGTACATTCCCAACGATGTCGTCACCGTTGCAACCGGCCTGGCCGCTTCGATGGGCCAGTTCCTGTTGTCCTCGGGCACTCCGGGCAAACGCTACGCTACGCCGAACGCCCGCATCCTGATGCACCAGCCTTCCGGCGGCATCGGCGGTACCGCCTCTGATATTAAGATCCAGGCCGAGCTGATCATGCACATGAAGAAGGTCATGAGCGACCTGACTGCCGAGCAGACCGGTCAGAGCGTTGAGCAGATCCTTATCGATAACCAGCGCGATAAGTGGTTCACCGCTGAAGAGGGCCTGAAGTACGGCTTCTACGATCAGATCGCCATGCATGCCGGCACGGTCACCGGTGGCGGCGGCGTCGATACCGCCAAGTAGTCGGTCTTACTCATCCGCCTGAATCCCAAAGATTTGTCCTAGGAGAAAACCATGAACTTCAATCCGGAAGCCATCAGCGGTCAGACGCCGTCGGCCCGCTACATCCTGCCACAGTTCGAAGAGCGCACCCCATACGGGTTCAAGCGCCAGGATCCATACGCCAAGCTGTTCGAAGATCGCATTATCTTCCTCGGCGCCCAGGTCGACGACGCGTCGGCAGATGACGTGATGGCACAGCTACTGGTGCTCGAATCCATGGACCCGGAGCGCGATGTCACCTTGTACATCAACTCACCGGGCGGCTCGTTCACCGCAATGACCGCGATCTATGACACGATCCAGTTCATTCGCCCAGAGGTGCAGACCGTTTGCCTCGGCCAGGCAGCCTCAGCAGCAGCTGTATTGCTGGCCGCCGGCACCCCGGGCAAGCGTCTGGCGCTGCCAAACGCCCGCGTGCTGATCCACCAGCCATCGATGGGCGGGGGCGAACGCGGTACCGCAACGGACCTGCAGATCCAGGCCGAAGAGGTAATGCGCATGCGCGCGTGGCTGGAAGAGACCATTGCCGGGCACTCGGGCCAGTCCGTGGAGAAGGTTCGCGACGACGTGGAGCGCGACCTATTCATGACTGCCGCCGACGCCAAGGAATATGGCATCGTTGACGAAGTACTTACCCCACGCAAGGTAAACCGCGCTCAGCTCGGTAACTAGGCCCTACGCGGAATAATCATTGAGTATTGGCGGTTTACCTTGTTGGTGCGTTCTCCACAAGAGGAGGACACCACACAGGTAGACCGCCATATTCAGCTAATTTTGGGGTTATCTGACCTAGAATTGGGATAGTCCACGGCAACTCAAGCAAACAGGAGATCGGTGCGATGGGACGAATGGGCGAAGGCTCGGATCTGTTGAAGTGTTCTTTCTGCGGAAAGAGCCAAAAGCAGGTTAAGAAGCTAATTGCAGGCCACGGAGTCTACATCTGTACTGAATGCATCGAACTGTGCAATGAAATCATTGCAGAGGAGTTTGCTGAAGAACAGGTCTCCGAAGATTTCTCGCTGCCAAAACCGCTTGAGATCTTCAACTCCCTAGAGGAGTACGTGATCGGCCAGGAGAACGCGAAGCGCGCACTGTCCGTAGCCGTGTACAACCACTACAAACGAATTCATGGCACCCAGGAGCATGCTCCGGTCGCTGCTTTAAACAGTGACAACCCACTGGACGATGTTGAGGTCTCAAAATCCAACATCATGTTGATAGGTCCCACCGGTTGCGGTAAGACCTATTTGGCGCAGTCACTGGCCAAAAAACTCAACGTTCCGTTCGCCGTTGCAGATGCGACCAGCCTGACCGAGGCTGGCTACGTTGGCGAAGACGTTGAAAACATTCTGCTCAAGTTAATCCAAGCCGCAGACTTCGATGTGAAGAAGGCCGAGACAGGCATTATCTACATCGACGAAATCGACAAGATCTCGCGAAAGAGCGAGAATCCGTCGATTACTCGCGATGTCTCGGGTGAAGGCGTCCAGCAGGCATTGCTGAAAATCCTTGAAGGTACCGTTGCCGCAGTCCCGCCACAGGGGGGACGCAAGCATCCGCATCAAGACTTCTTGCAGTTGGACACGACAAACATTTTGTTCATCGTAGCTGGTGCTTTTGCAGGGCTCGAAGAGATCATTTCCTCGCGCGCGGGACGTAAGGGAATCGGCTTCGGTGCGCCCTTGACCGCGCTGAAATCTGAAACCCCGTCGTACTCCGATGTTCGTCCTGAGGATCTGCTGAAATTCGGTTTGATACCCGAGTTTGTCGGGCGACTGCCGGTGATCACCACGGTCGAACACCTTGACCGCGAATCCCTGGTTCGGGTCTTGACTGAGCCCAAGAACGCTTTGGTCAAGCAATACCAAAAAATGTTCCGCATGGACGGTGTGGAGCTGAGCTTCGAACCGCAGGCATTGGATGCGGTCGCTGAGCTGGCCATCGAACGTGAAACTGGTGCTCGCGGGCTTCGTGCCATTTTGGAAGAGAGCCTTGGCGGGATCATGTTTGAACTGCCAAGCCTTGAAGAAATTGCCGAAGTGGTTGTCACCCGTGGCACGGTGATGAACCGTGAAGCACCGCTACTTCTTTCACACGAGGTCGCTGCCAAGCGAAACAAGAAGTCCGCATAGTTTAAAATCCCGCTGAGTTATCGGTAGAAAGTTGAGGGTTCATGCCCAAGCGCACTCAAGTTGATTTCTGGTTTGACCCAATTTGCCCCTTTGCCTGGGCGACTAGCCGCTGGATCAAGGAAGTTGAAAAGGTCCGCGACATCGACGTGAGCTGGAATGTTATGAGCTTATCGGTGCTCAACGAAGGACGGGAACTTCCGGAAGACTACCGCGCTTCCATGGATAAGTCTTGGGGACCGGTCCGCGTCGTGATCAAGGCCGCCCAAGATCATGGCGATCAAGTGATCGACAAGCTCTATACCGCCATGGGTGAACTTTTCCATCACGAGAAGGTTTCAGATCGTGACGAGGTGATCGCCCGGGCACTTGCGAAGGTAGGTCTGCCTGCCGAACTCGCAGATGCGGCGAATACCGATGAAAATGACGTTGCACTTCGCGCAAGCCACGAGGTAGGCATCTCCAAGGTCGGCCAAGATGTAGGAACGCCAATCATCGCTGTGGATGGTGTCGCCTTCTTTGGGCCGGTTATCACCCGTATTCCAACCGGAGAAGACGCAGGCAAGATGTTTGACGCTGCAGCGCAGCTTGCTTCATTCCCATACTTTTTCGAGATGAAGCGTAGTCGGACCGAAAGCCCAATCTTCGAATAATCCGGGTTTGCTTCCAACACCAAAGGGTCCAGCCAAAAATTTCTTGGCTGGACCCTTTTGTCTTTGGCAGGGGCTAAGCGATAGGTCCGGCTTCCCATGGCTCTTGCGCGGTTAGTTCGCGACGGATTATAAGTAACCCTGCGCATCTTGGGGGAGCGCTTTCACTGACTAGTCGTGAGTTAATGTTTCATTTCTTGCTAATTGTCCTGAAAAAATATATGTGAATCTTCTATGTAAATAATGTGAAGTGCGTCGCGGAGCTTTCATAAATTATTGCCGCTCCTCCTCAGAGTAGCTGGTTCAGTCGATCGGCAGTTGGGATTGGCGGTTCCCGGAAATTACTGGTGAGTAGCGAATGCAACCCCAAGGCAAAAGGCGCGCCCTGGTTTTCGGGGCCGTGATTGTCTCCCGCAGAAGTTATTAGTAGGAAAAAATCCGTTTCATATTTTTTGACGGTAGCGACAATGGACTGTCAAATTTCTTGTTGGAAACCCCTAGGTAATGCCTGAAAGATGTGTTTGACTAACTCCCACAGGTGCTTCGGCACATGCTTTCGATGGCGGCCCCCATCCGCCAGATAGGGAGAAATCGTGCAAGATAGATACGAAGATCGTGGTCCAAAGAAGGGCAAAAACAAGGGCAGAGCTTTCGCCGCGCTTTTGCTGGCCGGCGGACTCATCGGTGGAAGTGCATCGATGGCTATGGCTGCCCCCACAGCCCCCACGGACAAGATCGAGTCGACAAGCATTACCTTGTCGCAGGCGGAAAATGCAATGAGTTACTGGACTTCTGAGCGCATGGAAAACGCCAAGTCCGCTGACAGCCTCGCCCACGGTAAAGCAGCCTCAAACGCGCCACTGAAGGCGGGCAAATCAAAGAAGATTGCCGGCCAGGAAGCGCTGAAGCGCAACGAGAACGCCAACAAGCCGAAAAAGGGATCTGCAGTCACTCCGGTGTCCCATATCGGCAAGGTG
Source organism: Glutamicibacter sp. AOP38-B1-38 (assembly GCF_052377485.1). Lineage (NCBI taxonomy): Bacteria > Bacillati > Actinomycetota > Actinomycetes > Micrococcales > Micrococcaceae > Glutamicibacter > Glutamicibacter sp. AOP38-B1-38. The sequence goes on from NZ_JBQSWU010000026.1 coordinate 7,096, forward strand.
TTCTTCACCCTCGGCGGATCTGATTACGTTTGCTCGGGCAACTCGGTTGTCTCGGCCAATGAATCGACCGTGTCCACTGCCGGCCACTGCGCCAATGAAGGACCGGGCGCCTTCGCAACTCGATGGGTGTTCGTTCCAGCCTATGAAAACGGCAACGCACCCTATGGCTCCTTCGCGGCTACCGAACTGGTCACCCCAACCCAGTGGAGCAACGGCGGAGACATCAGCTACGACACCGCCTTCGCGGTGGTCACCGACAACAGCGGGGTAAGCCTCGCAGATCAGGTTGGAGCTTCGGGCGTAGCCTTCAACCAGGCGCGCGGATTGAGCTACACAGCTTTCGGATACCCCGCCGCGACCCCGTTCAACGGTGAAACTTTGCAGTCCTGTAGTGGATCTGCCACTGATGATCCCTACGGACAGTCGCAGTCCCAAGGCATTCCCTGCGACATGACGGGCGGATCCTCCGGCGGCCCATGGTTCCTCGGCGGTTCCGATGGATACCAGAACTCCGTCAACAGCTTCGGTTACAGTGGAGTGCGTAACACGATGTTCGGCCCCTACTGGGGATCGGTCGTTGAGCAGGCATATAACGCAGCTCAGAACTAGCAGGACGTGATTTGGGCGGAATGTCAGTGACGACATTCCGCCCAAATCCGTTGAGGAGCAGGGGATGCAAGCAGAGGATGAAGCCGCTGGGGAATGTGCCAGCGAAAAGCGCACTAGGCAAAAGTTGGATCAAACGGTCAGCGAACAGCTTGCATATTTTAACGACATGCGAAAGCAGGATGCCAAGCCGATGCAGGTAGTAATACCAAGCCCAACCGGGCAAAGCAAGGATGAGGACGGCAACTGACCCTGTCGCTGGACATTCTGGTTAACGCGTGCTGCTCTCGATCCGACAGGTTCGAGAGCAGCACGCTAGGTATCGCCCGCAACGCGGCTACTTGGCTAGCTCACGAACGTGAAATTGAAGGGATACCTGTAAGAACGACCTGCCTGATACTCGTTCGGAGCATTAACTGCGGCCACGATGGCCACCACGAAGCAGATGAGGCCACCGAGCAGACCGATGACCCAGCCGACCACGGGCAGGAGCGCCAACAAGCCGATGATCGCGCGGATGATGCTGAAATTCAGGGTATCTCGATGGAAGTCTCGCACTATCGGATTGGTGCGTTCCTTGTCGATGATAAAGAAGATCAGCGCCGGGATAATGCCGAAGAATGCAGATAGCCAGCCGTTGAGCTGAATCCGTTGGAGGTTCTCATCCGGGTTTTGCCCCTGGTAGCCCTGCTGCGGGTCATTCACCTGTCCCGGATATGGTCCAGCCGGTTCTGAACTGGAAGGGGGCGTCGTTGATTCGCCAGGCGAGGGGGTCGAGCGATGGCCCTCGCTGAGCGGATCGGAGTCATTTGGGTCTTCCGGCGTGGTAGTCATGCGAGCCTCCCTGGAGAGCAGCTTGAATACGTAGTATGAGCGTACCCCTTGACTCTAAGGCATGAATAAATAATATCAAGGCGTTGAGAACCAACAAGCGACTTCGGCATCGTCTTCGAAGGTCGATTCGTGGAACGGCTCAGGCATGAAGAAGGCCGTCGAGAGAATCTCGACGGCCTTCTTCACACGCTGTTTTCGAAGACTAGGCTTCTTCTGCGGGAGCCAATTCCACGTTCACTACGCTCAGCTCGCCTTTGGCCTCAACCAAAGTCAGTTCGCGTGCGTTGCCGGCCGACTTGAGGTCGGCGAAGCCGGCCCGCAGCTGTTCAACCTGAACCGCCGGTGCATGGATCTCACCGGAGAGGACCTCGGTGCGCTGCTTGACCTTAGCGTCCGACTTGGCCTTGCGGATGCCAGAAAGTGCCATGCCGACGGTTGGGAGAACCGTTGCGTCGGCGCCTTCGGTAGCGGCCGTCAGGTGCGCGGAACTCGGCCACTGCGACAGGTGCACCGAACCGGTGCGCCACCAGCCCCAAACCTCTTCGGTAGCGAACGGCAGGAACGGTGCGAACAAACGCAGCACCGAATCCAAGGTCGTAGCCAGAGTTGCCAGGACGCTAGCCTGCTCCTCTGCACCATGACCGCCGTAGGCGCGATCCTTGACCAGCTCGACGTAATCGTCGGTGAATGACCAGAAGAAGGACTCGGTGATGTCCAAGGCACGGGCGTAGTCGTAATTCTCAAAGGCACGCTGTGCGTCCCGGATGACCGTGGACAGACGCAGAAGCAGCGAGCGGTCCAGGCCGTTGGCCACCACCGATGCGTCATCGGTGAGCACATTGGCCTCGGTGGCGCCCAGGTTCAAGACGAACTTCGAGGCGTTGAGAATCTTGATCGCCAAGCGGCGACCGATTTTCATCTGGTTGATCTCGTAGGCGGTGTCCGCGCCCAGCTTGGCGCTGGCTGCCCAGTAGCGCACGGCGTCAGAACCGAACTTCTCCAGAACCTCGTTCGGAACCACAACGTTGCCCTTGGACTTGGACATCTTCTTGCGATCTGGATCCAGGATCCAACCGGAGATGGCCGCATGCTTCCATGGGACATCGTTGTGCAGCGCATCTGCGCGCACGGCGGTGGAGAACAGCCAGGTGCGGATGATGTCGTGGCCCTGCGGGCGCAGATCGAAGGGATAGACCTTGGAGAAGAACTGGTCGTCGCGTCCCCAGCGGCCCGCGATCTGTGGAGTCAGCGAGCTGGTAGCCCAGGTATCGAGCACATCTGCGTCACCGATGAAGCCGCCGGCCACGCCGCGCTGATCCTCGGTGAATCCTGCCGGAGCGTCGGCAGCCGGGTCAACCGGAAGCTGCGCTATCTCGGGCAAGATCGGAGCATCGTAATCCGGTTCGCCCTGTTCGTCGACCTTGTACCAAACAGGTACCGGCACGCCGAAGAAGCGCTGGCGGGAAACCAGCCAGTCGCCATTTAGTCCCGAGACCCAGTTCTCGTAGCGCGAGCGCATGAACGAAGGATGGAAATCGATCTGCTCGCCGCGCGCGATCATCTGGGTGCGGCGCTCTTCGTCGCGCCCGCCATTGCGGATGTACCACTGACGCGAGGTGACGATCTCCAGTGGCTTGTCGCCCTTTTCAAAGAAGTTCACCGGACGGGAGACCTTCTTCGGCTCGCCATCGAGCAGATCCGCCTCGGTGAGCATCTTGACGACGCTTTCCTTGGCGGAGAATACGGTCTTGGCCGCGATCTCTGCGTAGGCGGCCTGGCCGGCTTCGGTGCTGATCCACTCCGGGGTGTCGGCCAGGATTCGGCCGTCTCGGCCGATGATGGCACGGGTTGGAAGCTGCAGTTCGCGCCACCAGGTGACGTCGGTCAGGTCGCCGAAGGTGCAGACCATGGCGATACCCGAACCCTTGTCTGGCTGGGCCAGCGGGTGCGGGTAGACGGTCACCGGTACGCCGAAGATTGGCGAGGTGACGGTCTTGCCGAAGAGGTGCTTGTAACGCTCGTCTTCGGGGTGGGCCACAAGACCTGCGCAGGCCGCGAGCAGCTCCGGGCGGGTGGTCTCGATGAAAACCTGCTCGCCGCCTTCGGCATTGAATGCGTAGCGGTAGTAGGCACCGGGCATTTCGCGGTCTTCGAGTTCCGCCTGGGCCACCGCGGTGCGGAAAGTAACATCCCACAGGGTAGGCGCCTCTGCCATGTAGGCATCGCCCTCCGCCAGGTTTTCCAGGAAGGCGCGCTGCGATACGGCGCGGGAATTGTCATCGATGGTGCGGTAGGTCATGCGCCAGTCCACGGACAGGCCCAAGGTGCTGAACAGGTGCTCGAAGACCTTCTCGTCTTCGACCGCCAATTCTTCGCAGAGTTCAATGAAGTTCTTGCGGCTCACCACATCCCAGTCGCGCTGGTTCTTCGCCGGGGACTCCGGCGGGCGGTAGCCCTCGATGTACGGCTTGGTCGGATCGCAGCGAACGCCATAGTAGTTCTGCACGCGACGCTCGGTGGGCAGGCCGTTGTCATCCCAGCCCAACGGGTAGAACACGTTCTTGCCGCTCATGCGCTGGAAGCGAGCCAACACGTCGGTCTGCGTGTAGGAGAACATGTGTCCTACGTGCAGGGAACCCGAAGCGGTCGGTGGGGGAGTGTCGATGGAGTAAACGGCCTCGCGGGTCGTGTCCTCGTTGAAGTGATAGGTGCCCTCGGTGCGCCACCGGGACGAAAGACGTTCCTCCAAGCCTTCCAAAGCGGGCTTGTCAGGAACGGAAACCGTTGCGGGCGTGTCTGTGCCCAAGTTGTCTTCTGCCATGGTTCCATTCTTCCATGCTTTGCCGGGGAGCCGGGCATTGTGATCCATGGTCTCGGCCACTTGACCAGCAACGCTGTGCACGGAGAGCGTCAACGGTCCAGAGCCAATAGTGCACTCGTCCCAGAAGAGTTTGCCTAGGCTTGGCCCAAGCCAGACAGGGCCGCCGGAGAACTAGAAACGCAGAAAGTCTTCGCGTAAGACAAATTCATCGCCGCACGCCCCGAAGCCGCGAAGTTCTAAGGTTGGGGTATGACTACTTCGCAAAATACTGAAATCTCCCGTTCGGCCCTCGTCACCGGCGCGTCCAGCGGCATCGGACAGGCAACGGTGCGCGCACTTCGCGCACAAGGCTGGAAGGTCTTCGCCGTGGCCCGCCGTGCCGAGCGGCTCAACGCCCTGGCCGCGGAGAGCGGTGCGATTGCCTTGGCCGCCGACGTGAGCGTGCAGTCCGAGGTGGACGCACTGGTGCTCAGCGTCGCCGAACAAGGCGGTGCGGACACGCTGGTGAACTGCGCAGGCGGCGCACGCGGCAGCGACTACTGGGCCGAGGCCAAAGACGAAGATTGGGAGTTCATGTGGCAGTCGAACGTCATGGGCACCATGCGGCTGACCCGAGCGCTGCTGCCGTCGCTGCGCACCACCGGTGGCACAATCCTGAATGTCACCTCCACCGCGGCATTGGCCAGCTACGAAGGCGGCAGCGGATATAACGCTGCAAAGTCGGCGCAGCGCGCCATGAGCCAGGCGTTGCGCCTGGAGGAAGTCGAAAACGGGATTCGCGTCATCGAGATCCTTCCGGGTCTGGTGCAGACCGAAGAATTCGCATTACGCCGGCTGGGAAGCAAAGAAGCCGCGGAGAACGTCTACGCCGGGGTCGCCGAACCATTGACCGCCGAAGACGTGGCCGAGGTGATCCGCTACGCGGTCAGCGCGCCGGCCCATGTGAACCTCGACGAAATCGTGATCCGCCCGCAGGCTCAGGCCGCCAATCACAAGCTGATCCGCAAGGGCTAGGACACCTAATATGGGACGAATACACGTACTTGCCGCTTCGCACGGCACCGATAATGAACGCGGCCAGCAGCTGATCCACGAGCTGCGCGCACAGCTCGAAGAGCTGGCACGCGCCGCCGGGCTCACCGAGCTGGTGTGGCATGAAGCCTATGTAGATGTCCAGCAGCCGCGGCTTCCCGAAGTGCTCGGCTCACTGCCCGCAGATGAACCGGCAGTGGTCTTGCCGCTGCTGGTGGCAGACGGAGTGCATACGACCTATGACATCGCCGGCGCGGTAGCGGCCAGAGCCAACACCACCGCGGCCGCCCCGCTTGGCTCCTTGCCGGATCTTGCCAAAGTCTTGGCGCAACGCGCGCAAGCTCATCTTGCAGAGCACCCAAGCGTTGTTCTAGCCGCGGCCGGAACCCGACTAGAAAAAGGCCAGCTACAGGTCCGGAAGCTGGCAGAACGGCTCTCGGTCGAGCTTGGACGCGAAGTGCAGGTCGCTTACTGCGCCGGCGCCAAGCCGCTGATCCAGGATCTGCTCTCCACCGAAATCCAGACACCGGTGCTCGTGCTGAGCGCGCTGCTCGCCGATGGTTTATTCCAAACGCGCCTCGCTAGCACGGGTGCCTCGGTGATCACAAGCCCGCTGTTGCCGGACGTCATGATCGCTAAATGTTTCTTCGTAAGACTCCAAGAGGCGCTCAAAGCGGCCGGTTGGCTTTCCTTAGATGACGAAGTTCATCGTGATTGAGTAAAGCGCGTTCATGTGACTACTCGTGGTTGCCAGCCCCCCGGGGCTGGTTTCTACGCTGGCTTACATGACGCAATCAACCGCACCCGTTCGCCCCAAGCGGGCAGCTAAACCTCAAGGCCAATGGAAGATCGACGGCCACGAGCCGTTGAACCATAACGAGGAACTCAAAGCCGCCGACGACGGACTGAACGTCCGCGAACGTATCGAACAGATCTACGCGCTCAAAGGCTTCGACTCGATAGATCCAGATGACCTGCACGGTCGTTTCCGTTGGTGGGGCCTATACACTCAACGTGCCCAGGGCATTCCCGGCGGGAAGACCGCCACCCTTGAGCCGCACGAACTTGAAGACAAGTACTTCATGCTTCGAGTGCGCATCGACGGCGGGGCGCTGAGCACCGAGCAGCTGCGCGTCATCGCCGGGATCTCCACCGAATTCGCCCGCGACACGGCCGACTTCACCGACCGGCAGAATATTCAGCTGCACTGGGTCGATGTGGTTGATGTGCCCGAAATCTGGCGCCGCCTCGAAGCGGTGGGCCTGAACACCACCGAAGCCTGCGGAGACGTCCCGCGCGTCATCCTGGGCTCGCCGGTGGCCGGCATCGCCAAGAATGAGATCATCGACCCCACCCCGGTGATCCAAGAGATCGCCCGACGCTATGTGGGCAACCCGGAATTCTCTAATCTGCCACGCAAGTACAAGACCGCCATTACCGGTCATCCGAATCAGGATGTCGTCCATGAGATCAACGACTTCGCGCTGATCGGCGTCGTGCACCCGGAACTCGGTGCAGGATATGACCTCTGGGTGGGCGGCGGATTATCTGCCAACCCGCGACTTGGCGAACGCCTCGGCACCTTCGTCAGCGAAGCAAAGGCGGCCGAAGTATGGGAGGGCGTCACCTCCATATTCCGCGACTACGGTTTCCGCCGCCTGCGCAACCGGGCCCGCTTGAAGTTCCTGCTCGCCGATTGGGGAACCGAGAAGTTCCGCCAGGTCCTCCAGGACGAATACCTCGGCTATGAGCTTCCAGATGGCCCGCCGGCGGTCAAACCGGAAGAATCAGGGGACCACTCCGGAGTGCATGAGCAAAAGGACGGCCGGTTCTATATCGGGCTCACCCCACCGGTGGGCCGGGTCTCGGGAAGCATCCTGAACAAGCTCGCAGACCTCGTCGAAGCAGCCGGATCCACCAGGCTGCGCACCACCCCGCACCAAAAGGTGATCGCCCTGGATATTCCCGCAGACCAGGTCGATGCCTTCACCATTGCGGTGCAGGAACTGGGGCTGGACCCCTTTCCCGGGCTGATCAAGCGCTCGGCCATCGCCTGCACCGGCATCGAATTTTGCAAACTGGCCATCGTCGACACCAAAGACACCACCATCGACGCGGTCAAAAAAATCGAGTCAAGGCTAGCGGACCACGAGGGAAAGCTTCCCAAGGCCCTGTCCCTGCATGTCAACGGCTGCCCGAACTCCTGCGCCCGAATCCAGACCGCAGACATCGGGCTGAAAGGACAGCTGATTACCAACGCCGAAGGCGAACAGGTCTCCGGATTCCAGGTGCACCTCGGCGGAACGCTGGCCGGCTTTGAGAACGGCGAGGCAGGACTCGGCCGCACCGTGCGCGGGCTGAAGGTCGCCGCCGACGAGCTGCCCGAATACGTGGAACGCGTCGTCAAAAGCTATTCAACCCACGCCGAGGAGAACGAGTCATTCGCCGCCTGGGCACACCGCGCGGAGGAGGAGAAACTGGTATGAGCACCGTACAGCGCAGCGAAGCTGAGCTCCGGCGGATCGCCGCACTGGGGGCCGAAGAACTTGGCTGGGACGCAACCGCCGAACAGGTCATCAAATTCGCGGCCACGCACTTTGAACTACGCGAGATTGCGGTGGCTTGTTCCATGGCCGACGCGGTACTCCCGCACCTGGTCTCCGAAACGATTCCAGAGGTGGACGTGCTGTTCCTGGAAACCGGGTACCACTTCGCCGAAACCATTGCGACCCGCAACGAGGTCGCCCGGGCCCTGCCGGTACGCATCATCGACGTCCTGCCCGAGCTCACCGTGGCAGAGCAAGACGCCAAATTCGGCAAGGAGCTATTCGCCCGCGATGCAGCGTCCTGCTGCCAGATGCGAAAGATGGATCCCCTGAAGAACGCCCTGAACGGCTACGGGGCTTGGTTCACCGGGGTGCGCCGCGACGAGGCACCCACCAGAGTGAACACCCCGCTGGTGGCCTTCGACGAAGCCCACGGGCTGGTGAAGTTCAACCCGCTGGCCGCCTGGACCTTTGAGGAGCTCATCGGCTACGCCACGGAGCACTCGGTTCCGGTGAATATGCTGCTCGCCCACGGGTATCCATCCATTGGCTGCCAACCATGCACCCGGCCGGTGGCCGAAGGCGAAGACCCCCGCGCAGGTCGCTGGGCGGGGCTGGCGAAAACCGAATGCGGCATACACATCTAGTCGAGGAGAGAAGCAAATGACCATTACAGCCAACGCGCCCACCCAAGCGCGGCGCAGCGTCCTTGACGCCTTAGAAGCCGAATCAATTCACATCATCCGCGAGGTGCTCGCCGAATTCGAAAATCCCGGATTGCTGTTCTCCGGAGGAAAAGACTCGGTAGTCGTACTGCACCTGCTAGCCAAGGCCGTGTTCCCCGCCCGAGTGCCGATCCCGGTTGTGCATATCGACACCGGCCACAACTTCGGCGAGGTACTCAGATTCCGTGACCAGGTGGTGGCCCGCTACGGACTGAACCTGGTTGTCGGCTCGGTGCAGGAATATATTGACCGCGGCGAATTGACCGAGCTGGCCGATGGCACGCGCAACCGGTTGCAGACCCGGGTGCTGCTGGACACCATCGAGGCCAACCGCTTCGACGTCGTCTTCGGCGGGGCCCGCCGCGACGAAGACAAGGCCCGCGCCAAGGAACGCATCTTGTCCCTCCGCGATGAATTCGGGGTGTGGGATCCGCGCAACCAGCGCCCGGAAATCTGGAGCCTGTACAACGGACGGCACGCCCCCGGTGGACATGTGCGCGCCTTCCCGATCTCCAACTGGACCGAACGCGACATCTGGGCCTATATCGAGCAGGAACAGATCGAGCTGCCACCCATCTACTTCGCCCATAAGCGCCAGGTCTTCGAACGCGACGGCATGTGGCGGGCGGTCACCTCCGTCTCGCAGCCGGCCAAGGGAGAGATCGTGAGCATCCGGCAGGTGCGCTACCGCACCGTGGGAGACGCAAGCTGCACCGGCGCGGTGCTCTCCGCGGCGGATACGGTGCCCAAGGTACTGGATGAACTAGCCCTGGCAACCTTGACCGAACGCGGCGCCACCCGTGCAGATGACCGAATTTCCGCTGCGGGAATGGAAGACCGCAAGACCGAAGGGTACTTCTAAAATGACCACCACACTGCTCCGCATCGCCACCGCAGGCTCGGTAGACGACGGAAAATCAACGCTTGTGGGCCGGCTGCTGCATGACGCCAAAGCCATCCTCGCCGACTCGCTGGACGACATCGCCCGGACCAGCGCCGAACGCGGCTTCGGGGGAGAAACTCCGGCCCTGGACCTGGCGCTGGTCACCGACGGACTGCGTGCCGAACGGGAACAGGGCATCACCATCGACGTGGCCTACCGGTACTTCTCCACCCAGAACCGCTCCTTCATCCTGGCCGACTGCCCGGGCCACGTGCAGTACACGCGCAATACCGTCACCGGGGCATCCACCGCGGATGCGGCGATCGTGCTGGTCGACGCGCGGCACGGAGTGCTGGAGCAAACCCGCCGGCACCTCGGGGTGCTTGCCTTGCTGCGGGTGCCGCAGCTGGTGGTGGCCGTGAACAAGATGGATCTGGTCGGCTGGGACGAACAACGCTTCAGCGACATCGAAACCGACATTCTGCAGATCGCCGCCGGCCTTGGCATCACGCAGAGCGCGGTCATCCCGGTCTCGGCACTGAACGGCGATAACATCGTCGACGCTTCGGCGCTCAGCGACTGGTATGCCGGCCCTACCCTGCTCGGGCTCCTCGAAGGTCTCGAACCGGGCAGCGGCCAGGGCGCCGGCCGGCTCGATGTCCAGTACGTCATCCGCCCGCAGGGGGCGCTTGCCGCCGGACTGGACGCCGAAGAATACCGCGACTTCCGCGGTTACGCCGGCACCCTGGTCGACGGGGGACTGTCGGTCGGCGATTCGGTAGCCATCCTGTCCAACGGCCAGCCGGCCAGCAGCCGGATCAAGGCCATCCGAACCCCGGCCGGCATGGTGGACACCGCGCTCGCCGGAGACGCGGTCGTCGTGCAGCTGAGCGAAGAGATCGATATTGCCCGCGGCGACACGATCATCGCCGGGGAGCTCGATGCCGCGGTGCGCGAGATCGAAGCCAATATTTGCGTGCTGGCTCCGGCCAAGCTCACCGCCGGACAGCAGCTGCTCATCAAGCACGGCACGAAGGTAGCCAAGGCGAAGATCCAAAGCCTGGATCACGTGATCAACGTGGCCGACTTCTCGCGCAGCGCGGCCACCGAGCTGAATCTGAACGACCTGGCTCGCGTGACGGTGCGCAGTTCGGCGGCCTTGGCCGTCTCCGAGTACCAAGACTCACGCACCGCCGGTTCATTCCTGCTGATCGATCCGAGCAGCGGGCAGACCTTGGCAGCGGGAATTATCGAGGCCCAGAATGCAGCCGCCTGAGCACCAATCCTCCGAACGCCAACGCTTCACCTCGCTGGTTGAGCAGCCCAATCACCGGGCGCGTTTTGCCGGGGTTGTGCTCGTTGGAGTGCTGGCGGCATTGGCGCTGACCACGACCGTCGTTCCGCCGCCGAGCACGGAACGAAGTTCGGTGGCCGGCCCGAGTCCGGCAGCGGAGTTGCGCCTGGGGTACTTTGCCAATGTCACCCATGCCCCGGCGCTCATCGCCGACCGGCGCGGCATCTTGGAATCGGCGCTGGAGACGGATTCCACGGCGTTGGAGACGCAAATCTTCAATGCCGGTCCGGCGGCCATCGAAGCGCTTAATAGCGGGGCGCTGGACGCAGCCTATCTGGGGCCGGCTCCGGCGCTCAATAGCTATCTGTCCAGTGGTGGATCCTCGTTGCAGGTCGTCGCCGGGGCAACGAATGGGGGAGCGAGCCTGGTGGTTTCCGAAGATATTGCTTCGGTTCAACAGCTGGCCGGTACCGAGCTTGCCACGCCGCAGTTCGGCGGGACCCAGGATGTGGCCTTGCGGAACTACCTGCAAGAACGCGGGATCCAAGACTCGGTGACCGTGACACCAAGCTCGAATGGCACGGTTCCCCAGTTATTCGCTCGCGAGGCCATCGATGGAGCGTGGCTTCCGGAACCGCATGCTTCGCTGCTCGTCGAGCAATACGGCGCCCACCGGCTGGTGGACGAGGCGACGCTGTGGCCCGATGGCAAGTTCCCGACGACCGTATTAGTGGTCAACCAAGACTTCTTGGAAGAACACCCGCAAACGGTCAAGGAACTGGTTGCCGCCAACGCCGAAGCCATCGGCTGGTTGAACTCGGCCGAACCCGCCGAACGTCTGGCCGCGGTGCAGGAAGCCTTGACCGGGATCAACGGGAGCAGCCTGCCGGATACGGTTATCGGTGCGGCGCTTGGCGAGGTCGGATTCGATGAGAATCCGTTGGAAAGCACCTTCCCGACGCTGATGGAGCACCTCGAATCCGTAGGCTTGGGCGATTCTGGAGATCTTTCCAAGATCGTAAACGACCAATGGATCGGGACAGACTGATGGGTGTGGAACTCCACGAAGTTTCGCTGAGCTATGATGGCGCGGATCTGGTGATAGAGAATCTCAGCGCACAGATCGAAGACGGTGAATTCATTGCCATCCTCGGGGCCTCGGGCTGCGGTAAATCCTCGCTGCTGAACCTGATTGCCGGACTGCTCCAGCCCACCTCCGGGTGGCTCGAAGTCCCCAAAGACGGCGCCGCCTTCATGTTCCAAGATGCAAATCTGCTCCCGTGGCTCAGCGCAGCGGAGAACATTTCGCTGGCGTTGAAACTTGGGGGATACCCGGCCGAGCAACGTGAGGTGCGAGTTGCGGAACTGCTCCGACTGGTGCAGTTGGGGCAAGCCGGAAAGAAAAAGCCGCATGAACTCTCCGGCGGCATGCGGCAGCGTGTGGCGCTGGCACGGGCCCTCGCCCAGGACCGCCAGGTGCTGCTGATGGACGAACCGTTCGCCGCGTTGGATGCGATCACCCGAGACATGCTGCATGAAGAATTGCGGAATCTCTGGCAGCAGACGGGCAAGACAATCATCTTCGTCACCCACAATGTGCGCGAAGCGATTCGGCTGTCCGGCCGGATCTTGGTGCTTTCTTCCCATCCGGGGCGAATCCTGGAGACCCGGCGCATCTCCACCCAATTAAGAAACGACCCCGCCCAGTCGGCCGCCCTCGCCGATGAGCTCACAACGATCCTCAGGAAGGAGCAGCGAAAGCATGAGCACTTTGACTCAGCGAGCTAGCCGGCCAGCGGCCAAAGCCGCGCGCCAGGGCAGGGCGAAGAAATCATTGGATGCGGTCATCGCGCCAATCATCACGGTGGTTGTGCTCATTAGCCTGTGGCAGATTGCTTCGTGGGCTGTTCCTATCCGTGAAGACCTCTTCCCAGGCCCCGGAGCCGTTGCCGCGAAACTGCCTGAGATGCTGGCCAACGGATCGCTGGCTGCTGCCGTGGGTACCTCGCTGTTTCGAGCGTTGACGGGATTTCTGCTCGCGGTAGTCATCGCGACTCCGGTTGCCTTGCTGCTGGCCCATCAGCCACTGGCCCGCCAGGGCATTGGGCCGCTGATCTCGGCCATGCAGGTGCTTCCATCCATTGCCTGGGTTCCGGCGGCCATCATTCTGTTCGGGTTGAGCAATGCGACCATCTATACGGTTCTCTTGCTGGGCGCGGTTCCCTCGATTATTAACGGGTTGCTCTCCGGAATCGACCTGATCCCGCGGCAGTACCGGGCGCTGTCCACGGTGCTCGGCGCAAACAAACGCCAGCATATCTGGCATGTTGAACTGCCTGCCGCATTGCCAGGATATGTTGCCGGGCTCCGGCAAGGGTGGGCTTTCGCCTGGCGGTCATTGATGGCCGCGGAACTCATCGCAGTGGGCGGATCGCTGGCACTCGGGGTGGGCTCGTTGCTGCAACGAGGTCGCGACCTGGCAGACCTGCCCTTGGTGATGTTGGTCATATTGGTGATCTTGCTCGTCGGCGTACTCATCGAACTTTTATGCTTTGCCCCCTTGGAGCGCAAGCTCTTGCGCGACCGGGGAATGAATCGAACTGGAGGAAATAATGGCTAAGGGAAAAATAACCCTGATTGGTGGCGGCCCGGGGGATCCCGAGCTGATCACCGTGGCCGGATATAAGGCACTTTTGGCAGCGGATGTGGTGCTCGCCGATCGGCTTGGTCCCACCGCGCTGTTGGCGGACCTTGCCGAGGGCGTCAAAGTTATTGATGTCGGAAAAGCCCCCGGTTGCCACGTCAAAACACAGGATGAAATCAACGAACTACTAGTCAAGTACGCTTCCGAAGGGCTTGATGTGGTTCGCTTGAAGGGCGGCGACCCGTTCGTTCTGGGCCGCGGCGGTGAAGAAATGCTATTCGCCGCGGAGCATGGAATTTCGACTCGTGTCATTCCGGGAATCACCAGTTCCATTTCGGTGCCTGCCGCGGCGGGAATTCCGGTGACGCATCGGGGCGTGGCTGCCGGGTTCACGGTGATCAGCGGCCATGACGATCTCACCGACGTCCCGCTGCGCGCCGATCACACGCTGGTAGTGCTGATGGGGGTGTCTAATCTGCCACAAATCGTTGAGACTTTGCTTACCCGTGGCTTAGCGTCAAGTACGCCAATTGGGATAGTTGAGCGAGGTTACTCACAGACGCAGCGGACAACTATCGGTACGCTAGAAGAGATTGTAGTGCGCGCCCGCAAGGCCGCCGTGGCGAATCCGGCCGTCATCGTGATCGGTGACGTTGTTCGTCTGGCACCTGAAGCTTCAACCCAGTTGGTTGGACTTCAGCCGCTGGACACCGTCGACGCCGCAGCGTCGGCCTCATTCGCTGACTAAGAAAGTAGATGTTGTTTGATGAGTGAAATTCACGTACCTGGACATTTGACCTCCCGCGCCCTGCGCGTTGCCATTGTCGGTGCCGGTCCTGCAGGCATCTACGCAGCAGACCTGCTCAATAAGAGCCAGCCTGTTTCCTCCGGCGAGTTGTCCCTCAAGGTGGACCTCTTCGATGAGCTTCCCACCCCGTTCGGCTTGATTCGCTATGGCGTATCCCCGGACCACCCGCGCATTAAGGGCATCATCACCGCCCTGCACAAGGTGCTGAATAATGACTGGATCAACTTCTACGGAAATGTTGGTCTGGGTCGCGACATCAGCCTGGAAGAACTCCAGGAACGCTATGACGCGGTCATTATTTCAACCGGCGCCCAGAAGGACGCAGACCTGAACATCCCAGGTGTTGAACTTGCTGGATCCCATGGTGGCGCGGACTTCGTTTCCTGGTACGACGCACACCCGGATGCCGATAAGGACTGGGACCTGTCGGCCAAGGAAGTTGCCGTGATCGGCAACGGCAACGTCGCGTTGGACGTGGCCCGTATCCTCTCCAAGCATGCAGACCAGCTGCTGGAAACCGAAATCCCGGCACATATTTTCGAACAGCTCAATGACTCGGCAGTCACCGATGTGCACGTCTTCGGTCGCCGTGGCCCGGCACAGGTGAAGTTCACCCCGTTGGAACTGCGGGAACTGTCGCACTCCAAGGATGTGGATATTGTCCTGTACGAAGAAGACTTCGACTTTGACGAAGGTTCGGAGGAAGCAATCCGAACCAGCAACCAGACCAAGACCATGGTTGCGACCCTGACCAACTGGTTGATCGAACAGGAGGAACGCGAGGAAGCCAGCAGCGCTTCTCGCCGCCTGCACCTGCACTTCTTGCAGTCTCCGGTTGAAATCCTCGGCGAAGATGGCAAGGTCACCGGCCTGAAGCTTGAACGCAATGAACTCGACGGAACCGGTAACGTCAAGGGCACCGGCGAATTCGTCGAGTACCCGGTCCAGTCCGTTTACCGTGCGGTGGGCTACTTCGGCTCTGCCGTGGATGGCATCGAATACGATGGCAAGCGCGGCGTGCTGCCAAACGTCGAAGGCCGTGTGCTGGATGCTAGCGGCACCCACATCGACGGCTTGTACGCGACCGGATGGATCAAGCGCGGTCCAATTGGCTTGATCGGCCACACCAAGGGCGATGCCCTGGAGACCATCAACCACCTGCTTTCGGACCTGGGCAGCCTTCCGGTCCCAACCTCCGAGCAGAGTGCAGCCGAACTCCTGGAATCCCGTGGCGTGGACTACGCAGACTGGGAGGGCTGGATGAACCTGGACGAACAGGAAAAGGCTCTGGGCGCTGCCGCAGGCACCCTCGAAACTCGCTTCGGTGAAATCACCCGCGACCGCATCAAGCTCGTCGAACGCAACGACATGCTGGAGTTTGCTCGAGCAAAAAAATTAGCTAAGAGCCTGTAGTACGCAGACAGGTTCAGGAATAACTGGCACTCGATGATCTTTTGATCATCGAGTGCCATTTTCCTTTAACCAGCAAAAGCAAGAAAGCGATCCGGCGGATCTTGATCGTGCCCGAAGCAAGGCGTCTGCCGGGGCTACCCGGGCCCCAGGCTAAAACGGAAATGGGAGAGGCGGTTGCCCGTTATGTCGTTGACAGCTCCTAAACTCCGAGGAACATAGGAGCTGCCGGCCGAACCACGGCCTGGCCCGACAAGGATTGGTTCTTTGCGTTCGCGGCGTTCCTCATCGACATTCCCGCCAGCCTGCTTGGCAATCCAATCCGCAGACAGGTAATTAGATTCCGCCCACTTGATCATGTCCCAAGTGATCAAGAAGTAAGAGGCGAACCTCATCGAGTTGATGATGTTCAGCCCGATGCGCAGACGATCTCCGACCTCTTTAGCGACGCGCCCGTCACCGCGGTCTTTTGCTCCATTTTTAACCAGCTTATACAAGAATTCTTCCGCAGTGCCTTCACCCTCCGGGATCGGGAAATCGGGGAGGCGCTGCCGGTCGTCAGGAATGGTCCGATCAGCAACCTGATCAGCGACCAGCTGGGTGTTGGCACATGCCTCTCCCCATGCGGAAGCTGCGGCTTCATTTTGGGGTTGCCAAGTACGGCTAGCATCTCGTCCTCGGACTTGATGTAGTAGTCCGGGGTGCCGTTGGAACTGAACCGTTCGGGATCATCTAACGTTTTCTTCACGACGGCTAGGAATGCATCGTACGCGTGGGCGTCCTCTTGGTGTTCGTAGTGGCAGTCGTTGGTAGCGACCAGTGGGATGCCGGTTTCCTCAGACAATGCGCGGATCTCACGGAATGCATGCACCTCGGCGCCAATGCCGTGGTACATGACTTCAAGGAATACATGCTCGCGTCCCACCGCATCGATGAGGATATCGAGGTTCTTGCGAGCTTCAGTCCGAAATAGCTCTGCGGTTTGCGCATCGCCTCGCTTCTCAGTTGCCCCCGCGCGGGACAGCGGCCCGGCGACTGGCCCACCCAAGCAGCCGGTGAGGATGGTCAGTCCTTCCCGGTGCTTTTTGATCAGGTCAAAATCAATTCTCGGCTTATACCGAAAGTAATCTTCGGCTTTGTTGTGCAGGGCGAGCAGGTTCTTCCAGCCAGTTTCATTGCGCGCCACCACGGTAAGGTGCATGTACTTCTTGGATTTTTCTTTGCCGTCATCAGCATCAGTGGCGTTGTCGTCATCGTTGGCTACCGTCTCGGAGTTCTTCTCGGAACGCGAGCCGATCGCCAAATAGAACTCCACACCGATGATTGGCCTGATGCCCTCGTGCAGGCTTGCTTTACGGAACGCGTAGGCGCCAGTGAGATCTGCGTGATCGGTGATCGCCATAGCTTCCTGGCCTAGAGCCGTGGCACGCTTCGGACCGGCTTCATCACGACGCAGGCCATCTAGGGATCTCATCTCCGAGTGGACATGCGGATGGGTGAACGCCATTGTGGCTGCCTTTCGACGATTGGTATTTCGGGGAACGATCCCCGTAATCCTGTCTATGCAAGGGAGAGCTCCACAGGGCTTGGAACCCATTTGTGCGGGAGATTCCGGACAGCTCCCCGGACGCACAAAACCGCACCGAGGTAGCACGGTGCGGTTTTTACCGGCTTCACGCCGTTCTAGGTCACTGCTGCAGCGCTCCGGTGCTCTGAACCTCCCGGCTGAAGTCGGGAGCACGCCGCACTAAAGGTCGGAGTCAGCTGCTTCTCGCTGGCGGTATAAACCTTGCCGGTTTTCGAACGAGAATACGCTTCGAATCCTTCGCCGACTCAGGTAGACGCGGCACAATAGGTGTCTCCATGGGGGAGAAGCCCCGCTTCATCAAGGTGCTCGGAATCGCCGAATTAGTTATCTTCCGCGGTACCCTGGCCGGCTTCCTCCGGGGTGGCCTTGTCCTGGCTCCAGGGGATTGCGCCGAAAGTGGCAGCAAGCACGCCTGTGGTGAGGATGGCGGCAACAGCTACGCCGGTCATGATGCAGGGGAGGTCAAAGGAGCCGGATTGTCGGTGCAGCCGCGCGCGGCAGCACGCTGAAGTTCTTGGAGGTATATGCGTTGGAACATGCACAGAAAGGCGGCAGTCTAAGCTCAGATTGCCCTACTCCTCGATCGCAGGGTCTTCGGTGAACCAACTCGCGCAACGATGAGGTCTTGTTCTACGGTGCACCCCGCGAACAGAAAAGCACCCCGCTTCCGTGGTGGAAGCGGGGTGCTTCTAGGTTATTGTTTCAGCAATCTATCGGGTCGTACGCCAGCGTCAGTCCAATTGATTTTTTGTGCGTGTCGCAGCAGTTCGTCGCCGTAAATGATCAAACGATTGTGTAGATTTATTTTTGCCTCCCCATCTAATGGGTATCTACTAGTAAATCGAAAGTTAAGGTGAAGTAGTGACTAAACTCTTAAAGCGTATTGTGGCTTCAACTGGAGCAGCAGTTTTGGCCACGTCACTATTGGTGACTCCTTCATTCGGCGCACCCATTACTCCGGAGCTCCAGATAGATACAAGTGATCAAACGTTCGAAACTCTTCGGTCCAACATGCCACAGGGTGACCGTGTCAAGTTCGACCGCCTATCCGGGGCGCAACAGCAAGAACTTTTAATAGCAGCTCTCGACCCGGAATCCACGTTCAATGCTGGGACCGGGAAGTGGAAAAATGTAAAGGAAACAGATTCCAGCGGTGCGGTAGCAGCCGTAGCTCAGCCTGCTGATCTAAATTTTGGGCAGATGGCGGCTACTAAGCGTAAAACGGATTCGCACAAAAAATCGTGGAAAATGTTTGGAATCACCTACGCCTCAGTTGAAGCACGAATGACTTACCAGTACAACGGTAAGACTGTTACCAGCATCAACAGCTGCGGAGGTTTCTATACGAACCTGATTCCACTCAGAACCATTCAATCGATACCTTCGCAGTACTTCGAGAGCAAGAAGACAAAAGCAGTTTGCGAAATCACTTGGCATGTGACCAAGAGCGGCGGTATACAAGAAGGTAAAGCTGTTCAAGGATTGCGTGTAAGCGGGAAAGGAGTTCGCATTGGGTATTGGGACTACGATGCTTGAGATAAATCTATTTGAAGCCATATTCCTCTTCGTGTGGCTTGCTGTGATTGTGATGACTGCTTGGAATCTATGGATGGAAAGATCTTTCAAAAACCTTGTTGTCTTACTTGCATCAGCAATAATTCCCGTACTGGGCACAGTTGTTGGAATTGTCGTAGGTGGCCTCGAATGGGCCAGACGCGTAAAGGCTCACCGAGAAAGTAAGGCTTGATCACGCCCGCTCTCTCACTGTCTTGGAGAACAAAAGATCGGCCTCGAACCAAAGTAGGGTTCGAGGCCGATCTTTTGTTAGAAGATTCCTGAATATCGACGTCATTTGGATCGGTGGTGATGGGAGCACGCCGCACTAAAGGACGTGCGACATCCGGCTCGGAAACCGCCGGGACTGCGAGGCCTTCCAAACAATGCCGTTCAAGCAAGTCCTTCGGCTGACCGTATTGCTGGCATGACTCATAGTTCATCAAGCGAAATCGAAAGCCTTATCCGACAAGATGCCCTGGGGAAGCCCGGTCGGGTCTACGATCCCCATTTCCTTCGACTCATCAGCCCTCCGTTTGCAACCTCCGTAGAGAGCTAACCGAGGCGATATCTTTCGCCTAAGGCCAGCAGGGCTGCATGGCCCACTTCTTGCCGTGCATCAGGAGCCGCGGTGAAAACTTCATGAAACTCTTTGACGACATCTTTCCAGAGGGCGGATCTTCTGCCCCGACGAGGGCAGTCGATCATCTGGGTTGTCAGGCCAGTCAACCAGAGACAACCGGTACCGGCCAATGACATTGTGTCCACGTTCGCTGTCCAGAACAGAATCGATGCAAGGTACGCGCGCGGTAACCCCTTGGCGTCCGCATGCTTCGGACGTGTTTCGTGCCATGATTCGGGATCTGAAAATCGAAATAGGTTCTGACTTGAGGATTTAGCATCCAAGTGGTGCTGATGTGGTTACTAAAAATCCGTGTTTCGGTACGCTAAAGAGCATGGAATCACGATTCATTCGCAAAGTTCGCACCGCGTCCGGCGTGGTTGCAGTGCAAACCGTGGTGAAAAATGGCCGGACCATGACCGGCGTTGAACACCTGGGCTCTGCGAACACCGACCAAGACCTTGCGGCCCTACTGGCAACAGCGAAAGATCGGCTGCTTCCCGGCCCGGACACCCTCGATTTCAGCGTAGAGCAAGAGCCCGTGACCATAGGCGATATCCCGAACTGGACCGTGCAATAGCTTCCTGAAGAAACACGCTCCGTAGGCCGACCACGCAGCGCCCCAGCCACTGTCCTCTGGGAGATTTTTGAAGCAGCTTGCGACCGGCTCGGGTTCAGCATCCTAGACGCTCCGGCGTTCAAAGCCATGGTGCTGGCGCGGCTGATCGAGCCGACCTCGAAGGCACAGAGCATTCGTGTCCTCAAGCAGGTTGATGCACCCCATCTTTCCTTGCGCACGTTGTTCCGCAGCTTGGGCACCTGCATCGACAAGGACTACCGCGACCTGCTGGCCAAAGCCCTGGCGCCTGCCGACCGGCAACCGCCGGACTGGCTTCTTTAGTCATGTACGACGTAGCCACACTTCATTTTTGAAGCGAAAGCCGAAGAAAAACTGCGCAAAGGTCGGCATGAGCAAGGAACGCCGCGTCGACCCGCAAATCCAGGTCGGACTGCTCGTCGACCCGGCAGGGTTCCCGCTGGAACTGCTTATGTTCGAAGGGAACAAGGCCGAAACCACCGCGATCATCCTCGTGCTCGAAGCGTTCCAGGAACGCCACGGCATCACCGACCTGGTGGTCGTGGCCGACGCCGGGATGCTCTCGGCCAACAACCTGAACGTGATCGAGGATGCCGGGTTCACGTTCATTGTCGGCTCCCGGCTTACCAAGGCACCTTACGACTTTCAAGAATATTTTGATGCCAAAGGCAACAGGTTCACCAATGGGGAGGTACTCGAATCCACCCGCCTGATGGGTACCGGGAAAAATGCCTGGGAACTCAGGGTGGTGTACCAGCGGTCGGCCAAACGCTTGGCCAGGGACAACCGCAATATTAACCTCATGGAACGCAAGGCTCTAGCGGTGGCCGAGGGGAAGTCCCTGTTGAAGAAGATGCGGTTCCTGAAAGTGACTGGAGCCGAGAAAGAGCTGAACGAGAAGATCATCGAACGAGCCAGGATGCTGGCCGGACTCAAAGGCTACGTCACGAATCTGCCAATCGAAGCTGTGCCTGCCACCAAAGTGATTAGTGCTTATCACGACCTGTGGCAGGTTAAAGCGTCTTTTAGGATGACGAAATCAGACCTGCGTGCCAGGCCGATCTTCCACCGTGAAGTGGATTCCCTTGACGCGCATTTGACCGTGGTATTCGCTGCACTGGCTATCGGTCGGCATCTGCAGAAACTGACCGGATTGCCGTTAAAGCGGCTGATCACCGATCTGAAGGCTGTCCGATCAGCGAAGGTGCTGATCAATGGGCAAGTGGTGACCTTCGTTGCGCAGATTACGGAAGGGGTGGGAGAAGTACTTTCCAGACTTCGTGGTGGTTACTAAGGAATTTGGCACGACTCAGGGAAGGGAAAATTGCCCCTCCCATGAGCTCCAGTCCTTGCACAGACTACCTTTAGGCGGTGATCTTTTCGACCGGCTCAGCCCCGGCGCCTGCCGGAACGCTGCGGCGAAGCATGACGAACAGCAAGATCATTCCTGCGGTCAGGGCCATGTGTCCAAGCCCGGCGATGCCGGAGATCATCTTGGATGATTCAAGGCCCAGCACGGTGAGCATGCCGTGGGTGACCTGCATTCCTGCGGTCAGGATTACTCCGGCGTTGTAGATGCCAAGGAACCAGGCATACAGCTTGCGGTGGGCACTGAGGTTGAAGGCCTTCTCCAGCAGCAGGACCAGCAAGGTGACGATGAATCCAAGGACCAGCAAGTGGGTGTGAACCACCGACAGCTGCGTCCAGCCGCCTTCGGGGAATTCATTGATCTTGGTGAATTCGCGGTAGAAGAGTCCGGAAGCAACGCCTACGAGCATGTAGGCAAAGGCGATGTTGATGAGCTTACGCATGGGTTTCACTTTCAATGAGTTCGGCATTCGAAGAATTTTCGGGGGTAATGCTGGTGCCGCGGTATCCGAAGACCGGCGACTTGGCGCGGCCCAGCAAGATGAACAGCGCCGGCAGGAGCAAGGTTCGCACCACGAAGGTGTCCAACAGAACCCCGAGGCCAACGATGAGGCCAAGCTGGCCAAGAACCATCAGGGGCAGACTGGACAGGGCGGCGAAAACGCCGGCCAAGACCACGCCAGCACTGGTGATCACGGCGCCGGTCCGGCTCGTTGCGTTGACGATCGCTTCATCCAGTGGCAGCCGGGCCGCATCTTGCTTGACGCGTTGGGTCAAGAAGATCGTGTAGTCAACACCCAGCGCGACCAGGAAGACGAAGGCCAGCAGCGGCACCTGGACATCCAAGGCGGCCGTGTCGAAGACCATGGAACCGAGCAAGGAACCCAAGCCAACCGCGGCCGCAGCGCTGAGCAAGTTAGTCAGCGACAACACCAGCGCTGTGCGGAATTTGCCGGTAACTACCCAGAGCATCGCCAGGCACACAAGCACGATCAGCGGAGCGATGACCGCGAAGTCACGAAGGTGGCTTTGGTGCGCGTCATAGGCTTCGGCAATGGATCCGCCGACCAACGCCTCGGCGCCGGAAACCTGATTCAATTCGTTGCGCAGCGACTCGATCAGTTCAAAGCTCTGGGGAGAGCCGGATTCGCTGTTGCCGACAACCATCAAGCGTTCGAGCCCGGAATCCGGTAGCGCGGGCAGCAGGGTGGCGCGCTCCACGCCTGGCAAATTTCCGGCTACCGCGGTGACCGCTTCTCCGGTACCAGGTTCTGCCAGTACCGTGATCGGGGCGGTTTCACCGATCGGGAAGTGCTCGGCGAGCCGTTCGGTGGCGGAAGAGGATTCGGTGGCGCTCCGGAACTGCTCGGTCTGGCGCAATCCCACGTTGGTTGCCCCGAGCGCCGAAGCGAGGACCACCAAGATCAAGACCAGTGCCGACAGGTTCACTACCGGACGCTTGATGACCGCGGCGGCGGCCTTGCCCCATAGGGAGCGCTTTGCCGCAGCCTGATCCGGTCGAGGGATCAACGGCCAGAACACCTTCCGGCCACAGAGCGCCAGCAGCGGGGTGAGTACGAACAGGTTGAACGCGGCGGCCACCAGCAGCCCGGCGGCGCAGGCAATTCCCAATCCGCGCGTGTCATCCATAACCGCCAGTGCCAACGACGCCAGGGCGAAAACCACGGTCAGGTTCGAGGAGGCAATCGCTTCGAAGCTATTGCGCCAGGCGCTCGCAAGCGCCGCACGGTGATCGGCATGCTGATGCAGTTCATCGCGGTAGCGCGAAATCAGCAGCAGGGCATAGTTGGTGCCGGCGCCAAAGACCAAGACGCTCAGTACACCAGAGTCGAAGTGCAGATTCAATGGCTGGCTCAGTGCGTTGGCAATGAGACTCGCGCTGCGGTCGGCCATGGCCACCACGATCAGTGGAATCAGCCAGAGAACCGGGGAGCGGTAGGTCAGGATCAGCAGCACCGCAACGATGCCGATGGTCACCGCAAGTAGCGTGAAGTCGGCTCCGGCGAAGGTGGCCGACAGGTCGAGCCCGAATGCTGGAGCGCCGGAGACCTCGATCAAGAATCCCGAATGATTGTGTGCGCTGATCTGTTCGCGCAGCTCGGCAACGAGCTGCCGATCGGCGTCGGTTCCCGCGCTCTCCCAGGAAGCTGTGAGCAAGGAGAGCCGGCCGTCTTCGCTGGGCAGCGGCTGGGAGATCTCCACGGGAAGCGCGGTGGTCAGTTGGCCCGAGATTGTCTCGAGGCCCTTGAGGTCGTTGCTGCTGAGCTTGTGCTGATCGCCGTGGCCGGCGACGAGCAACGCGGATTCCTTTCCGGAGTCGGGAATCTCTTCCAGAAGCTTTTCTACCTGGGCCGAATCGGAGCCGGTGACCAGCGTGCTGGTGCTGCGTTCGGCTGCCGGCGCGGAGCTGAGCAAACCGAAAACTGCGAGGATGGCTGCGAGCGCTCCGAGCAACCACAGGCGCGCACCGCGCCGTGAGCTGAGCGAGTTCGCTAGCGAACTGAGGACTGGATGTTTCATACTTCTAGTCAATGCCAAATATGGGTCTGGCGAATCGTGGAAGCGTTCGAACTGCTTGTCAACCGTTCGGTTGATACCGCAGGAGGTTGCGGGTTGCTAAATTAGTCCGTGATTGCGTGCGGCCTGCACCGCCGCGGTGCGCGTAGGGGCCTGGAGCTTGTCGAAAATATGCACCAAATGGGTCTTCACCGTCGCTTCGGAAACGAAGAGCGTACGCGCAATTTCGCGGTTGCTCGAACCGGTGGCCAGATGCTTGAGCACTTCTGTTTCCCTGCTGGTCAAGGTAATTTTTGGTTTACGCAGACCGGCAACGACGCGTTGAGCCATCTCGGGAGCCAGTACCGTGTATCCGGCTGCCGCTTGGCGTACCGAGTCGATGATGGTTTGCGCGGCGACGTCCTTGAGCAGATACCCCGCGGCTCCGGCTTCGATGCACTGCAGGATCTCGGCATCTTTGTCGAAGGTGGTCAAGATGATCACCTGTGGCGGATTGGGCAGTGCACGCAAGGCAGCGGTGGTCGCGACGCCGTTCATTCCCTCACCCAGACGGAGGTCGCACAACACGACGTCCACCGGATTTTTGGTGGCCAAGCCGACCGCTTCTTCTCCACTGCCTGCCTCGCAACGTACGGTAATTTCGTCGTAGTTCGCGAATAGCGCGCGCAGCCCGGTGCGCACGATCGGATGGTCGTCAACCAGCATCAGATTAATCAATTGCCCGCCTCCGGGTTCTTCAATGGGACGTAGGCCGACAGTGCCGTGCCTTCGCCCAAGGTGCTTTCAATGTCCAGCCCGCCACCTAGTTCGCGTAGCCGTTGGCGCATGGCGGGCAGTCCGAATCCTCCGGATTCGAGGTTCTTGCCGAGGGTGGATTGCCAGTTGCTCAGGTTGAATCCAATGCCATCATCAACGATATCGAGTCTGATGGCGTCTCCCGTGTCGACTAGCGAAACGACGGTTTTAGCGGCTTTCGCATGCCGGCGTACGTTGGCGAGCGCGGACTGAGCGGTGCGCAGCAGCGCCACCTGTATGCCCGGATCCAGTACGGGGAGTTCGGCATCTACGCGCAGTTCGCTGGATACCGAGCTGTCCTTTTCGAAATCTACCAGCATGCGCCGCAAGGCCCCGGCCAGGGCATGCGCATCGAGTTCGCTGGGCGACATCGCGGTAATGATTCTACGCAGGTCGGTGAGCCCTTGCCCGGAGAGCGCCTCGATCCGGTCCAGGGCCTGGAAAGCCTGCGGGGCTTGTTGGGAATCCAGGGCGGCCTTCGCGTGGAGGCCGATGGAGGAGAGCTGCTGGGCTATGGTGTCGTGGATTTCGCGGGCTACGCGGGTGCGTTCGGCTAGGGCGCCGGCTTCATGCTGGGAGCGGGCCAGCTCTTCTTGGAGGTCCGCCATTTCCTGATGGGCGCGCAGCAGTGAGGAGACCAGTTCGTTGCGCTCGGCGATGTCGTTTTCCAGCTGCAGGTAACCGCGCGAGATGCCCCAGGCGAAGGTTCCGCCGACTAGCGGGCCGACAATTCCAGAAGCCGTGGTTTGCCCCTGATGGAGGAACGGGGCTACGACCGTCACCACGTAAACCGCAGCCGACCACAGCACAGAGAGCCCCAGGGCCAGCTGGTGCCCGATGAGCAGCCAGAGGCTGAACGCCAGCCACATGAATTCCGGTGAGGCCACCATGCCTAAAGCCCAGATGGCCAACAGGACCGCCAACCAGTATCCGGGGAGCCTCGTGCTTCCCTTGGACCGCAATACGACAAACCCGAAAAGATACCACAGGCCGAAGAGCGTGCTCGCTGCGATGGACAGCCAGGTGCCGGAGGTTGGACTGGAGATGGCTCGCAGCAGTGCGACGAGCAGGAGCACCGCGGTGATCAGGTGCTGGCCCCAACGCAGCGCGCGCACCGAGAGGACGCGTTGCTTGGAGATCCTTTCCGAAGATTTCCCCCTGCCCAATGCCGAAGTTGCGGTGCCTTCAGCGGTGTCCATAGTTGGCCCACCGTCTCGACAACATCTGCCTTGCACAAGAATTCATGTCTTTGACTCTATCTAAACGCAGGGCCACGCGGGCTTAAGGCGCGATGTTGATTCCGCGGACGCCAGCGCTCGATTCGGGCTCGATCAGTTCTTTAGTTCCGATTCATACCGCGTTTGGCAGCGCGTGGTTTCCATCAGGGATCGTGGCAGAAGTCCCGTTGAGAAAACTAAGGAGATATCTGAGATGAAACTACGTTCCCTCGCAGTAGGCGCGTTGGCCGCCTGCTTAGCCACAACTGCACTCAGCCCGGCCATGGCAGCGCCCAAGGGTGATCAGGACGAGACTATCTTGATCGGCCACCGTGGCGCCGCCGGGGTGGCCCCGGAAAACACCCTTGCAGCGATCGACGCCGGCAGCCGTTCAGGTGCCCAATTCGTTGAGATCGATATCCAGCTCTCCGCCGACGGGGTTCCGTTCATCTTCCACGACAATACCCCCGCCCGCACCACCAATGTGGCCGAGGTCTTCCCCGGCCGCGAAGCTGACCCAATCACCTCCTTCACCTGGGCTGAGCTGCAGCAGCTGGACGCGGGTTCATACTTCTCCGCGGAGTTCACCGGCGAAGGAATCCCGCACTTCGACGCGGTTGCAGATGCGCTGAACGGCGAAACCGGTGTGTTTATCGAGATCAAGTCGCCAGCTAATTCTCCCGGGGTCGAGCAAGTGGTCGCCGATTACCTGGCCACCGATCCGCAGTGGAGCGCATTGGAAGACGCCGGAAAGATCGAGGTGCTCAGCTTCGATGCGACGTCGAACAAGAAGTTCGCAGAAATCGCTCCGGAGGTTCCCTTGCAGCAGCTGGTCGGAACCGTTCCAAGCGAATCCGAATTGGCAGAAATTTCCGCTTTCGCCGATTCCTTCGGAACCAACTACCGCACCCTGGATGAAGCCGGCGCGCAGCGTGTGAAGGCTGCGGGTCTGGGCTTGGGCGTGTATACGGTGAACTCTGCCGAAGCCGCGCAGGCTTCGTTGGATCTGGGCGTGGAACGCCTGACCGGTGATTTCCCCCGGCAGATTCAGCGTCATTTGAAGGGGCAGAAGATTTTCCCATCGAATAACGGCGTGGTCATCGGCGATTCGGTCAACGACGTTCCGGGCAATGATCTCCAGGCCGAGACCGGCGAGCATGTGGTACTGAGCAACACCGGCAAGCGCACCATCGACGTCTCCGGCTACCTCGTTCGAGATGCTGGAAACAACCTGTTGCCGGTTGGTCAGGGATACTTGCTGGAACCAGGCGAGGAGCTGCGCGTGTACACCGGTCCGGGCACCAACGCTGAGGACGCCTACTATAACGGTGGCACCGCTAACGTGCTGAACAACGGTGGCGATTCGCTGGCCCTGTGGACCGCGGACGGCAAGCTGGCCGATACCTTCTCCAACTAATTCCGGGAGTGGCTGTTCCCCGGGCCGCGCAGGAGGCATGCTCCGCCCGGGGAACAGCGCCGTTTAGCAATTGAGCACGTGGTCCCAGAGATACTGTTCGCCGACTACCGGAAGTCCATAGTGGCGTGCCTTGCGCGCCTTGCCGGATAGCGAATCCGGGTCGGCTGCCACCAGCATGCCGACTTTCTTCGTCACCGCTGGGTGCAGCTTGTAACCAGCTTGGGTTAATAGGGATTCCATCTCCACGCGCGGACGGCTCATCTCGCCGGTCAACACAATGAGGCTCCCGGGTTCCAATCGCTTGTGAATCGCACCGGGACCTTGCACGGTGGCCACCGAATCACCGCGGGCCGGAGGGAGCAACGCCTGCTCTAGCGTGGCTTGGCCGATGCCCAGCAGTTTGGCTACCTGTTGCAGATCCGAGCGTTCGGCACCGGTGAGCACCCCGTCATGCCAGGCCGCAGTCGCCAATGAAGCGAAGTAATCCAGGTGTAGTTCCACCGCCCGAGCCCGATCGATTCCCAAGGAGCCTGCCAGCTCAATAAGTTGCGCCTGCTCATGGGCCGAGAGGTAGCGGTCGATCAGCGCTTGATCCAGCACGGCAAAATAGTCGTCGAATTGCTCCGCACCGGTCATTTCGGGCAGGCGCTGGACCAAGCGCTCTAAAAAGTGCTCCGCCGAAGCGCTATCGCCGACGCTTCGCTTCGCCGGGGCGAGCAGGACTTCCGGAGCCTGCGTCCGCCATCTTGCGCCGGCGGCTTGCTCCAAGCACTGGTCCCAGTCGGGCAGCGTTGGCTCTAGCTCCAGGTACCGTGAGAGCAATACCGCCGTTGCTTCGGCATCACCCGCGGCGCTGTGCGCCTGCTGCAAGGTAATGCCAAAGGAGTCGCAGCAGTCTTGCAGGGATCGTCCGGCGCCTTGCAGGAACTGGTGGGACATGCGCATGGTGCACAGTCCCCGGGGCAAGTAGAAGTCTGGAAGCGAGCGCCCTGCTCGGGCAAACTCTGCTTCGAGGAATCGCGCGTCGAAGGACAAATTGTGGGCGACCGCCACGGTGCCCGAAAGCCGCCACTCCAACTCGTCGGCAATCTGCTCAAAGCTGGGAGCCTGCAGCACGTCGCGGGCCTGAATTCCATGGATGCTTTGCTTGCCAAGGTCACGTCCGGGATTGACCAGTGTTTCCCAACGGTCAACGATCTGTCCTTGGCGATCCATTCTCAGCACCGCAATCTCGGCGATTCGGTCGTGCGCACCGGGAAAAAGCCCGGTGGTTTCCGTGTCTATAACCGCGAAAAGCCCGCGATCCATTTCCCGCCCCTAAATTTTGTGTCCTGCTTTCAAACTAGCCGGAGACATGGAGGGAATGCTAGTGCAGGCTGCCCCGGCCAACCACGGGCTCGCTAGCCCGGCTGGTCGGTGAGGATGACCAATTGAGCGGTGGCACGGGTCATCGCAATGTACCTGTGCACTGCTCCGGAAATTCCCGGGCCGAAATTTTCCGGACGGTTCAGGACCACCAGGTCGAATTCAAGTCCCTTCGCTTGTTCCGGGCTCAACGCGCGGATCCGGTCCGTGCCGTTGAAGCTCGGGTCGCCAATGACCACGCCGACCCCGAGCGGGTGTTCGTCTTGCCACTGGCGCACAAGGTCCTGTTGCCGTTCAGGCCTGGCGTAAATGACCGCCGCACCATCGGTCCGGATCGAGGAGGGCACGTTTGCATCTGGCAGCTGCTCACGAATCGCCGATTCGGCTGCGTCCATGATCTGTTCGGTGGTGCGGTAGTTCACGCTTAGCGAGGCAACACGGCAACGGGAAATGCCCGCGTGCGCCAGACGCTGTTCCCACGATTCGGTGAATCCGCCAGCGGCTTGGGCTCGGTCGCCGACGATCGTCAGGCTCCCGGAAGGGCAGCGCCGCAGCACCATGGCCCACTGCGCTTCGGTGAGATCCTGCGCCTCATCGATGATGATATGCGCGAAAGGCCCGGCCAAGGCGTCGGGGGACGGGTCGGCTTCGGTGCGCTGGCGAATCAAGGTGTCTTGAAGGTCCGCATGGCGCAACTGAGAGGACAGATCTTCCATATCGTCTGCGGCAGAAATCAGATCATCGATAACCTGGCTCATCAGGTCCCGTTCGGCGGCCAGCCGGGCCTCGCGTCGACGCGCCGCCGCCTCAAGCTCCGGATCGCCCACCAGAAAACGCGCGGCATCCAGCAGCGGCCCGTCTTCGACGGTGAATGCGCTCGGGTCCTTGCGGAACAAGAGTTCGGATTGCTCATTGGTGAGCCACGGTGCGCTGTAGCGCAGCAGCGCCGGGATGGAGTACAGCGCGCTCAGCAGTTTTGCCGGATCCAATAGCGGCCAGTGCGCTTCGAAGGCTTGTGCCAACTGGACGTTCTGGGCCAGTTCCCTGCGGACTTGCTCCTCGGCTGCGCAGCCTTCGGGAAGCTGTTCGAGCAGGATTTCTTCGAGCGCCTCTCGAATCTGCAGCCGGGACTCGTTGTGGTTGGTACCCGGCTCGACCGCCGCGAAGGCATGCTCCCAGTGCCGCACCGTCAACCGCAGATCGGCCCACCGGGTCTCGACGAGCAGGTCTTGGGCTGGCGGTTGCTCGAATACGCTCACCGCCCGGCGCAGGGCAGCCAGCATGGCTCCCGAGGTCTTCAGCGTCGCTACCTCGCTGGAGGCCTCGGGTTGCGCCGCGCGAATTTCGGGGACCATTGCCTGCAAGGTGGAAATGAGCACGTCTTCCTCGCCCAGGTTTGGCAGGATATCCGAGACATAGGCGGTGTAGGCATTGTGCGGGCCGAGCACCAGCACGCGACCGCCACGGCCTTGCAGCTGCGCGTCGGCATGCAATAGGTAGGCGGCGCGGTGCAGCGCAACGACGGTCTTGCCGGTTCCGGGTCCGCCGTCCACCACTAGTGCTCCCTTGGCAGAGGAACGGATGATGGCGTCCTGATCCGCCTGGATGGTTGAGAGCACATCCTGCATTTTTCCAATCCGGTTGGCACCGAGAGAGGCCAGGAATGCGGAATGTTCGTCCAAGGAGGGGCTCGCGGTGAGCTGCGCCAAGTCGAAGACCTCATCCCAGAAGTCGATTATGGCCCCTTGGCGCCAACGATAGCGCCGCCTGCTGGAGAGATTCATCGGATGAGCGTGCGTGGCAGCGAAGAATGGTTCCGCGGCCGGCGCACGCCAGTCCACCAGCAATTGCGCGGAGTTTTCATCGGAGAGTCCGACTCTTCCTACGTAAGTGCGCCGTCCGGTAGTTGCCTCAACCATGAACCCCAAGCATGCCTCTGGGCCTAAGCGTTCGAGCGTGTGCAGCCTGCGGGCTAGCTGGTGCAAGTCAACATCGCGTTCCAGGGACTGCTGCAGGTTTCCGGCGCTGTCTTGACCGCGCGAGGCGATGCGCTGAGCTGCTTCCTGACGCTGCGCATCCAGGCGCTGAGCGATGCGGCGAAGCTGATGCTGATCTTCAAAAATTTGCTCGATTATTTGCTGGTTCTCCATAGGCTCGGATAGGTGGAAATAGCCGTGAATCGGATCGGTGCGCATAGTCATTGCTCCGGTCTTTTGCTGCGAAAGCGGTGGGGGACAAGTACCTATTGTGAGCCTTGCAGGGGGTCTTGCGGCAAGGCCCCCTGCAGGCTATATTCTGAAAATGTAGGGACAATTGATGTTCCACTTTCACTGGGCATTGCGGCCCTGGCTCAACCTGCTTTCGATGCTCCGCCTCTTGTTTCTCCGAACGGCTAGCTCGCCTTGCTCGCAAATTTGGGGGAAACGCATATTTTCGTAATTGACCTATTGGTTGTTTCTCTAATCCTTGATGTTTATCGCAAAATTTGATTAGCTGGGAGTCCTATCCAGATGCCAAGGGCGGAAGCGGCCGATGACTCAAGAGCTGAACATTCGACGAAGCGCGGCGGGTACTGCCCTGATCATGTTCATTGCCGGGCAGGCCGGAACTCTGAGTTGGCCTTGGGCGTTTGGCCTGGCCGGCTCTTTGGCGGTCATTGGAGTTCTGCGTCTGGCGATCGAGCGCAAGGCAGGGCCGAACTTGCGGCGTATCACGATGAAACCGGGTCTGCTCCTTTGCCTGGTGCTCATGATGCTCGCTTCGGGATTGCTTTCCGAGCTGGACCCCGTGGTGCGATTGCTGCTTGGTGCCGGCGCGGCCGTATTGCTCTACCGCATCGCGCTGCGCGATGGCGAAAAGCAGATCCAGCGGTACGTTGAAGACGTTGAGAGTGATCCAGCTTTCATCGCGGTGAATTGAGTTTTCAGCGCCTGCCAGACGCGCTAGACTGGAAAGCATACGACGTTGATCCGGATATCGCCGGGGAGTCCTTGGAAGAACCCTCGGGATGACTCTGTTGCTTCCGAATTAGTAGAACCAAGCGGGACCAGCCCGTCACAGCTGATGAGAAGCGGTTCGCCACTATCGTGCGCAAGCATCACGGTGGCGGATAAGCGGGGTGGTACCGCGGCCAAGTGCCGTCCTCGTAGGCAAGATTTTCGACCCTACGCTTGAAGGATGGCCATTTCGATGAGCTTCTACCCAAAGGTCACCACCGACCCGACCGGTTCAACCCCGGCTTCACCGCGTTTCCCAGAAATTGAGAAGCGCGTCCTCGAATACTGGAAGAACGATGATACCTTCCAGGCCTCCATCGACCAGCGCGAGGGCGAAGAATTCGTCTTCTACGACGGTCCGCCCTTCGCCAATGGCCTGCCGCACTACGGACACCTGCTCACCGGCTACGTCAAGGACCTGGTAGCCCGCTACCAGACCCAGCGCGGCAAGCGCGTCGAACGCCGCTTCGGCTGGGATACCCACGGCCTGCCGGCCGAGCTGGAAGCCATGAAGCAGCTGGGCATGACCGACAAGCAGCAGATCGAATCCATGGGCATCGACAAGTTTAATGACGCCTGCCGCACCTCGGTGATGAAGTATGCCGACGAATGGCAGAACTACGTCACCCGCCAGGCACGCTGGGTCGACTTCGAAAACGACTACAAGACGCTGAACGTCGAGTACATGGAATCGGTCATCTGGGCCTTCAAGCAGCTCAGCGACAAGGGGCTGACCTACCAGGGCTTCCGCGTCCTGCCGTACTGCTGGAAGGACGAGACCCCGCTGTCCAACCATGAGCTGCGCATGGATGACGACGTCTATAAGAACCGCCAGGACCAGACCGTCACCGTGGGCTTTACCGTTCTTGCCGGTGAAACCGAGGCATCCCAGGCGCTGGCCGGTGTGCAGGCCCTGGCCTGGACGACTACCCCGTGGACCCTGCCAACCAACGCGGCGCTGGCGGTTCACCCAAGCATCGAGTACGTGGTGGTTCCGGCAGGCGAGGCCGGAGTGAAAGCCTCCGCGGCAGCCGGGCCGTTCCTGCTGGCCCGCGACCTGCTCGGCTCCTACGCCAAGGAGCTTGGCTACAAGGATGTGAAGGAAGCGGCCGCCGCCATCACCGCCAGCTACCAGGGCTCCGAGCTTGCAGGCGTGCGCTACGCGCCACTGTGGGACACCTTCGCCGACGTGGAGAAGTACGAAACGCAGAACGCCTGGCAGATCGTCACCGCGGACTACGTCACCGTCGCCGACGGTACCGGCATCGTGCACCAGGCCCCGGCCTACGGTGAAGATGACCAGAAGGTCTGCGAAGAGCACGGCATCCCGGTGATCCTCTCGGTGGATGAGGGAGCGAAGTTCCTGCCGCTGTTCGCCGGCGGACCGCTGAACGACATCGCGGGCGTGCAGGTCTTCGAGGCCAACAAGACCATCACCAATGTGCTCAAGGAAGACGGCAAGCTAGTCAAGCAGGCCTCCTACGAGCACTCCTACCCGCACTGCTGGCGTTGCCGCACCCCGCTGATCTACCGTGCCGTCTCCTCGTGGTACGTGGAAGTCACCAAGATCAAGGACCGCATGGTCGAGCTCAACGAGCAGATCAACTGGATCCCGGGCAATGTCAAGCACGGCCAGTTCGGCAAGTGGCTGGAAAACGCCCGCGACTGGTCCATCTCGCGCAACCGCTACTGGGGTTCGCCGATCCCGGTCTGGGAATGCTCGGGAGCCGAATGCACGCACCGCGAGGTCTTCGGTTCGCTGGAAGAAATCAAGAACTTCTTCGGCCGCCTGCCGCTGAACCACGAGGGCCAGCCGGATCTGCACCGCCCATTCATCGACGAGCTGACCCGCGCCCACGAAGGCTGCGCCGAGTCCGGCACCCTCACCCGCGTCGAAGACGTGCTGGATGTCTGGTTCGACTCCGGGTCGATGCCCTACGCCCAGGCGCACTACCCCTTCGAAAACAGCGAATGGTTTGATTCCGGGCACCACCCGGCGGACTTCATCGTGGAGTACATCGGGCAGACCCGCGGCTGGTTCTACACCATGCACGTGCTGTCCACCGCGCTCTTCGACCGCCCCGCCTACACGAACGTGATCTCCCACGGCATCGTGCTCGGCTCAGACGGGCAGAAGATGTCCAAGTCGCTGCAGAACTACCCGAACGTCACCGAGGTCCTGGACCGCGACGGCGCCGACGCCATGCGCTGGTTCCTGATGTCCTCCCCGATCCTGCGCGGCGGCAACCTGGTTGTCACCGAACAGGGAATCCGTGACGGCGTGCGCCAGGTGCTGCTGCCCTTGTGGAACGTGTGGCACTTCTTCAACCTGTACACCAACTCCGCGAACAACGGGGCCGGCTACGAGGCGAAGCGCTCGCACAGCTCCACCGATCCGCTGGACCAGTACATGCTGGCCGCCACCGGGGCACTGGTCCGCGAGGTCACCGAGGCGCTGGACGGCTACGAGGTCTCGGAAGCCACCGAAGCGGTGCGCCACTACATGGACACGCTGACCAACTGGTATGTGCGCCGGTCCCGCCAGCGCTTCTTCGAAGAAGACACCCAGGCCTTCGACACCCTGTACACGGCGCTCGAAACCCTGGTGAAGGTCGCCGCCTCGCTGCTGCCGCTGGCCAGCGAGGAGATCTACCGCGGGCTGACCGGGAAACGCTCGGTGCACCTGACCGATTGGCCAGAGGCCGCGGATTTCCCGGCAGATGCCCAATTGCTCGAAACCATGGAAACCACCCGCAGAATCTGCTCGGTGGGCTCCTCGCTGCGCAAGGCGAAGAACCTGCGCGTGCGCCTGCCGCTGGCGGAGTTGAAGGTGGTGCTCACCGACGCTGCCCGCCTGGAAGGCACCTACGCTTCGATCATCAAGGATGAGCTGAACCTGAAGAGCGTCACGCTGATCGACGCCGAAGGCGTGGACACCGCCAGCTACGGCATCAGCCAGCAGCTGGTGGTCAACGCCCGCGCCGCCGGCCCGCGCCTGGGCAAGTCCGTGCAGCAGGCCATCAAGGGGGCGAAGTCCGGTGACTGGTCGGTGACCGACGGTGTGGTTACCGCCGGCGGCCTGGAACTGGCCGAGGGCGAATACGCCTTGGACACCGTGGTGGATGAGGCAGCCGAAATCGCCGCCGCGGTCATCGACGGAGGCTTCCTGGTGCTCGATACCGAGGTCACCACCGAGCTGGCCGCCGAGGGCACCGCCCGCGATATGATCCGTGCGATCCAGTCCGCCCGCAAGGAAGCGGATCTGCAGGTCTCGGACCGTATCCGCACGGTCATCACCGCCTCCGCCGAGGTGGTGGCGGCGCTGGAATTGAACCGCGAACTGCTGAGCAGCGAAACCTTAACCGCCCAGCTGGACCTAGTTGCCAACGGGGCGCTAGCCGAAGCGAAGATCGAAGTGGAGCCCACCGTATGAGCGATCTAGAACGCGTTTACGCGCAACTGCTGGCGCGCGCGCCGGAAAATAAGATTGAACCGCGCATGGAACCGATGTTCCGTGCCATGGAGATCCTCGGCGAACCGCAGAAGTCCTCCCCGGTCATCCACATCACCGGGACCAACGGGAAGACCTCCACCGCGCGGATGATCGAGTCCCTGCTGCAGGCACACGATATCCGCACCGGCCGCTACTCCTCGCCGCACCTGGTGAAGGTCACCGAACGGATCAGCATCGATGGGGAACCCGTTGACGATGAGACTTTCGTCCGCGTTTGGGACGAGATTTCACCGTTCCTGGACCTGGTGGATGCCGAATTGACCGAGCAGGGCGAAAACCGGTTGACCTACTTCGAAGCGGTGACCATCCTGGCCTTCGCGATCTTCGCCGAGGTTCCGGTGGAGGTGGTGGTGCTGGAGGTAGGCCTCGGCGGAATCACGGACGCGACCAACGTGGCCGATGCCGAAGTTTCGGTGATCACCCCGATTTCCTTGGACCACACCGACCTGCTGGGGGATACCCCGGGACTGATTGCCGAAGAAAAGATCGGGATCCTCAAGCCCGGCGGTTACCTGGTCTCCGCGGTCCAGCCGGTGGACGCGGCGGATGTGCTGCTCGCCAAGGTGCGCGAGCTTGAAGTTCCCGTGGCTTTCGAATCGCTGGACTTCAAGCTCATCGAGCGCACCATGGGTGTTGGCGGCCAGGTATTGGCCATCGAGGGGCAGGCGGCTCGCTACGAGGAGATTTATCTTCCGCTCTACGGCGCGCACCAGGCACAGAACGCCGTCGTGGCGCTGGCAGCGGTCGAGGCCTTCCTCGGCGGCGGAGAACGTGAACTGAATATCGACCTGGTCCGCAACGGATTCGCCGCAACGACCAGCCCGGGCCGCCTGGAACTGGTGCGCAGCGCGCCCAGCGTCCTGGTCGATGCGGGGCACAACACGGACGGCCTCAAAGCCAGCGCCGAAGCCATCAAGGAATCCTTCGGGTTCTCCCGCCTGGTGCTCATGGTGGGGATCCTGCGCGAGAAGGACGCCGAAGCGATGCTCTACACCATGCGTGAAGAGTACGGCGATCTGGTTGATGACCTGTGCCTGACCCAGTCTTCCTCGCCGCGGGCCATTCCCGCGGGGGAGCTGGCCACCCTGGCAGTCGATGCCGGGTGGCCCGAAGAAGACCTGCATGTCACCGAGAATCTTGAAGACGCCGTGGAATGGTGCGTTGGCCGTGCAGAGGCCGGGGATGACCTGGCCGGCGGCGTCCTGGTGACCGGTTCGATTACACTGGTGGGCGAAATCTCACTACTGCTCAAGGGAGGGCAGAACTCCTAATGGCCAAGCTAACTAGGGCGCAACGCGAATGGCACCCGGGGATGAAGAAAAAGCAACGCTCCACCAAGGTGATGTTTGCTTCGACCGTATTGACCTGCGAGGCGTTCCTGGCAATCTTCGTCACCTTGGCCGCCTTCGGGCTCAAGCGTGCCGAACCAGCACTGGTGCTCAGCCTCGGCGCCGCAGTGGCGGTACTGTGCATCATCACCTGTGCGTTGCTCCGCAAACCGGCAGGATACCTGATCGGCTGGATCCTGCAGGTGGTCTTCTTCCTGTGCGGGTTCATCTTGGTGGACATGTTCTACCTGTCGGTCTTCTTCGGACTGTGCTGGTGGTACGCGCTGAAGAAGGGCGGGGAAATCGACGTGGAGAATAAGCGTCGCGCGGCCGCTCAGCAGGAGTGGGACCGCGCTCATCCGAACGTAGAATCTTAAACAGACCAAAAGTATCAAAGAACAAAGAGGTAGAAACATGACCGAACGTACTCTCATTCTCGTCAAGCCAGACGGTGTGAAGCGCGGCCTGACCGGCCAGATCCTTGCCCGCGTCGAAGCGAAGGGCTACAGCATCGCCGAGCTGAAGCAGCTGAACGCTTCGCGCGAGGTGCTCGCCGAACACTATGCCGAGCACGAAGGCAAGCCATTCTACGAGCCACTGGTTGAGTTCATGCTCTCGGGACCGATCGTCGCCATCGTTGCCGAAGGCCACGGCGTGATCCCAGGTTTCCGTTCGCTGGCGGGAACCACCGATCCAACCACCGCCGCACCGGGCACCATCCGCGGTGACTTCGGCCGCGATTGGGGCCTGAAGGTTCAGCAGAACCTGGTTCACGGTTCGGACTCCGTCGAGTCCGCGGAACGTGAGATCGGCATCTGGTTCGGTAAGTAGACCGCTCAAGTCCCTCTCGCACGAGAGAAGGAAATCCCCGTGGGGATCCACTAGTGACGTGGATCCCTACGGGGATTTTTCGGTTCCGGAAACGCTGGACAGCAAATCGGTGGAGCAGCCTGAGGGGGCTTGGCGGCGCGGAGCATGGCGGACGTGGAGTCTATCCGATGGATCCGGCGGGACACTATGTGTAGCTGATCAATAAGCCGCATCTCTGGGCAGCTGGCCCGAGTGCGTGGCAGGGCCCTAGAACCAGTCGTCGAGGGAGTTGTGCGCATGCGGCAGCAGGGCCGCACCGGTGGCCGGCGAAGAGCCCCATAAGGTTTCCGTTGAAGGACGCAGCGAAGACTGGCGGATCGAATCATAATCATCTTTGGAGATCATGACGACAGATTCTCTCGGGGACCTGGAAACGGAGACGACAGCATGCTCGGAGACTACGTTGTCGACAAGACTCGAGAAATTCTTTAGTGCTTCCTCATAGCTGAAATTCAGCATGAGTACCTCCCAAATATCGCGGTGAGCGCCTGACGGCACTTCGAGTTTGAGTAGAAGTGTGTCCCGAACTAGCGCTTCGTGCTCCCTGCTGATCGAGCGACGGGGCAGTGGCAAGAATTCTCAAGGAGTTGCTCTTGCCACTTCAATACACATCTTTCACTTGAGTCACATTAAACACATCCGTCTATGAAAGCGCAATGTTGCGCGTCATCATGTGGCGGCTTCAGTCGGTAGCAAGCCGTGCAAAGAGCAAGGAATCGCGGCGTCGATCGCGAACGAGTTTATGCTCGCGCAAATGCCCTTCGTAGGCGAACCCGGCCTTTTCCAGCACGCGTCGGGAGGCCAAATTCTCGGGGGCGCAAGTGGCTGTGATGCGGTGCAGATCCAGGGAAGAAAATCCAAGATCGAGCAGCATCTTCGTTGCCAGCGTGGCGTAGCCGCGACCCCAGAATTTGCGATTCAGGCTATAGCCCAGTTCACCGCGGCGGTGGTCCGCATCGGTGCTCCACACCGCCGCGCCTCCGATCACCTGTTCATCGACGAGGACCGCCAACGTCAGCGCTTGGCTGTTGGGCAGGCTGGCTTCTAAGAGATACTGCCGGGTCTGCTCTGCGGAATTCGGACCCCACTCGGCATATCGGTAGACCATGGGGTCCGTGGCGTACTCGTGGACCGCTGCGAAATCCGAAGCCCGGTATCGCCCCAACGACACCCCCTCGCGTGTGGCGATCACTTCTCGATCGGGTAAAGTCACCGAAATTCCTTTCTGGAGGGGAAGAAAAAGGTCTTGGCCTCATCCAAGGGATGAGGCCAAGACCGGAGGCAAGGAAACGCTAGCTATTGTCTGCGCTAGGCGCAGGCTCTGGGTTAGCGGTTTCTTTGGCTTTTTCTACGAGGCTTGGCTTCTCCTCGGGTTTGACCTTCTCTCGGATGTCTTTTTTCGCGTCATCCACCGCATCCGAATTATCGCGATCGGTCCACACCTTGATCACTGCCCACGCTGCGGCGGTCAGCGGCACGGACAGCACGGCGCCGATAATACCTGCAAGTACGGTACCAGCGGTCAAGGCCATCAAGACCACCAGCGCGTGCAAGTTCAGTGCGTTTGCCATCACCACCGGCTGCAGGAAGTTGCCCTCCAGCTGATTGACCAGGATGACTGCGGCCAGCACGATCAGGGCTACCACAGGACCGTTGGTGACCAAGGCGATCAGGGTAGCCAAAATGCCTGCCACGGTGGCACCAACCATCGGAATGAACGAACCGAGGAACACGATGACGCCCAGGGGAAGCGCTAGCGGAACCTGCAGGATCAGCAAGGTTGCGGTAATGCCCAAGGTGTCCACCGCGGCCACAGTAGCGGTTCCGCGGATATAGCCGCCGAAGGTGCGCAGCGCCCGGTCACCGGAAAGGATCCACTTATTGCGGTAGTGCTTGGGCGTCCAAGACACTGCAAAGGCCCAGATCCGGTCGCCATCTTTCAGGAAGAAGAACAAGATCACCAGGAGCAAGATCAAGCCCGTCACGAAGCTACCTGCGGCACTGAGCGTGTTCAGAGCGCCGGTGCCGAATTGGGAACTGGTCAGGAACGAGGTCACCGTGTCCACGACGCCGTCGATCTGGCTCTGATCGATGGACAATGGCATATTGCCGATGATTCCCTGCGCCATGTCGTTGAGCTGATTGAAGCCTTCGACCGCTTGGTCGACCAGCTTTGGCCATTCCTTGATGACCGAGAAGACCAACCCGGTGCCGATGCCGCCGAGCACCAACAGGGAGCTGAGGAAGACGATCCAGGCGGAGATCAAGGGAGAAAAGACCTTGCGAAGCTTCAGCACCAAGGGCCACAGCGCGCACGAGATAATCACTGCAAGCAACGTTGGAATGACGATCATCGTCAGACGTAAGAGTCCGATGATGAAGAAGGTGGCTAGGGTGCCAACGATCAAGACCTGGGCGCTGCGGATACCGAGGCGCCCGAGCATGTCCGTCCACAGGGAATGCACGGTGAAGTTTGGCTTGGTAACCTCTGACTCGCTGAGCAATTCACCTACCGGAGGTTCCGGGGTCGGTGCCGGAGCAGCCGGTGGCTTGCGCTTGGGTAGCTTTAGTTTGCGGAGAAAATCCATTGGTGCTCCTTGAGGCTGATACTAACTAGCTCCAACAATAGGCTAACGAGTTGATTAGGAATTGCCACAACGCCGAGGAAACGTCATTTCGGCGCTGGCTTTCGCTTTTACGCTCACAAAGCACATGAAAAAGGGGTGTTTCTCCACCTAAGGTTGAAGAAACACCCCCATTTCCAAATTCCCGGATTAGCGGCCGAAATACTCGTCAGCCAGCAGGCTCATCAGAATGCGGTCGTGGAACGCCCCATCGTGAAAACCAGCCTGGCGGTTTCGCCCTTCCTCGCGGAACCCGGCGCGGGAGAACGTGCGCAAAGCCCGCTCGTTATAGGCCCAGATCCCTAGCCCGACCCGGTTCAGCCCCATTTCGCGGAAGCCGAAGTCCACGATCATCTTGGTTGCGACCGTGCCGTATCCCTGCCCAACATTGGAACCGCCGATCATCAGCATGAGGTCCGCCGAACGGGCCGGGGCGTTGAAATTGTAGAGTGCGGTGTGGCCGATTAACGTGTCGTCGGGCAACGTAATTGAAAGGCCTACACCATCCTTGGTGCCTCGGTTCAGGCTCCAGCTCTTGAATAGGTTTGCGGCTTCGACGCCGGGATGCGGAAGTACGATATTTCCCTGCAGCGCCATGAATTCCGGGCTATTCCACCATTGGGCCAGGATCGAGAGATCTTCATCCTGTAGTTCGCGTAGCCGGATCGTGTCCGAAGTCAGTAGATTGATGCCGTAATCTTGGGCGTTTTCTGTATTCCATTTGTGGCTTCCCATGACCCTAATCTAGTCGCTTTAGCTTGGAGCCGGGTGACCTGCCTCATTTTAAAGTCTCGTGCCTAGGCGTGGGATGCGGCGTAAAGTCATCGATAAATTGCGTGTTCATCAGGTTTCTAGCGGTACAGCTCCGCCGCGGCCTTTCGCTGATAGCGGGAATTAGGTCCGGCGGCGTGCCGCTCGATCCGCCAGCGCAGCCGTCAGCGCCCCAACAATATAGGCCAGAAGATCCATCGCTGCGAAGCCAGTGCCCAGTATCAACCGCGAGGGAGGAAAGAGGGCCGCAGCCTCTCGCGGCAACGAGGTGAGCTGAAGCAGTTCTACCGCCACGCACCACCCTAGCGCCCAGGCCCCGACGGTGTGCCACGAGCGCGTTGGGACAATGAAGGCGACTACTACGTAGATCAGCGCCGCGTATAGGACCCCGCCGGCCAGGTCGGCGACGAGCCCCCAAGGCAGAAAACGCAGGAACAAGCCAAGGGGGACCAGCGCACAAGCGCTGATCCCCAAAATGATTCGGCGCCGGGTGAGGCTATCCAAAGAATGCATTCGGGAAGCGGAGGACGATGGATGCGATAACCAAAACCCAAAGGATCGCAACGACGATCCAGCTCCATTCCTTGGCGAACTTCTTCACGCCTTCGGATGCGGGGATGACTCCGTTGACGATATTGCGCGACGTGGTGAAGACGAAGAGCGGAATCATCATCGCCCACACGACCATGCAGTAGGGGCACAAGGCGTTGATCTCATACAAAGCCTGGGACCATAGCCAGGCGATGAACGCCATGGCCAGCGTCACTCCGGACTGCACTCCAATCCAGAACCAGCGGTGGAACTTTGCGCCGGCCAGCAGCGCCATTCCGATGGTAATCAGCACGCCAAAGAGGACGATGCCCAAGAGCGGGTTCGGGAAACCGAGCAATTGTGCTTGGTCGGATTTCATGACGGTGCCGCAGGAAACCCAGGGGTTGATATCGCACCCGGTGATGTAGTCGGGGTCTTTGTAAAGCTCGAGGCGTTCAAGGACTAGGATCCCCGAGGCGACCCAAGCAATCGTGCCGGTGAGCACGGCGAATATTCCGAAGCCGCGTTCTTTTGCCCACCAGGGCAACACGCCCGAGTTCTGAGGACTCTCAAGTGATGAAACCATGTCTTGACTATTCCATATGTTCAGACGAATGCGGGTCATTGCGCACCTTGCTTTTCACATACTATGAAGCTTTTCTGTGCAATATATATGAGCTGGTGAACTAGCGATGAACGAACTATGAGAGAATGGAAGAGGTTGTTCGCGGATCCACAGTCTGCTTTCAACCCGACGACAGACTTTTGAAACGACAGATCGTCAAGCGATGCATCGCTTCGGTTGAGTGCCCATTACGTGCGCCTCCCGTAGGAATACCGCGGATCGTAGGGCTGCAAAGGAAAGCAGCCGGTTTTCAATGGCCACGTTGAACCGCAGCTAGTTCTCTTGAATCGGAAAATTGATTCAGGACAGAACCCAGATGCGGAACACACAAGGACTTTTGTGTCTGGCCGACTCACGAAGACGGCCGAAAGACACGTGACGAATGTTGTTTCAGCCTAGGCACCGTCTGTGGAGGTCGCCGAAGCGGGAATTTAAACTAGGAGCACGCGAATTTAAATGAGCGCATCAAATCAGCGAAAAGGAGGGGCACAGGGAAGTAAGCGAGGCAATCGTTCAACACGAGCCCGCCGTACCACTGTAGCCACCACCCCATCACGTCCATTGCGGCGTGCGTTGACCCTGGCAGAGCTAAATGCCGCAGCCGGAGTCGAAGAAAGCCCATACCGTTGGCGCGCAACGCGTCGTACCCAGGTATCCACTCCTGACTCGGTCAAGCGCATGAGCCGCCAGGCCGAACGCCGTCAGCAGGTCGCCCGCGACACAGTCGAACAGGCAGCCGCGGCCTCCGAGGAAGTGGCTTCCACCGAGGCTCCGGTGACCACCGCAGCCCAGGCACCGGAAGAAACCGGCATCAAGCTGGCGCCCGCGGTGACCGAACCGGCAAAGGGTGCCGAGGTCTTCGAGTCTTCGGCCGAGGATCATACCGGTGCACTGCTAGCCGAACACGGCAGCTCCATGATCATGAACCCGTTTGCGATCCCGGAAGCA
Source organism: Glutamicibacter sp. AOP38-B1-38 (assembly GCF_052377485.1). Lineage (NCBI taxonomy): Bacteria > Bacillati > Actinomycetota > Actinomycetes > Micrococcales > Micrococcaceae > Glutamicibacter > Glutamicibacter sp. AOP38-B1-38. The sequence continues at coordinate 49,968 of NZ_JBQSWU010000026.1, forward strand.
GCGCACACGGTGGTGCAGCATGTGGTGGCGAACACCGCCAAGCCGGATACTGCACCCGTCTCGCGCCAGAAGGACGAGGATCTGGAAGCAGACGATGTGTCCTCGCGCCGCCGCCGTCGGCGCCGTCGCGGCGATGTCGATCTGGAGGTCGATGGTGGTTCGCAGGACGATCCGCCAAACACCGTCACCCGTGTGCGCGCTCCGCGTGCCAGCGCCGATGCGCATATCCCCGCATCGGACCGGGTCACCTCGGTGCGCGGCTCCACCCGTTTGGAAGCCAAGCGCCAGCGCCGCCGCGAATCCCGCGAGACCGGCCGCCGCCGTCCGGTGATCACCGAGGCCGAGTTCTTGGCTCGCCGCGAATCGGTGGAACGCAAGATGATCGTGCGTCAGCGCGAGGACCGCATCCAGATCGGCGTATTGGAAGATGGCGTGCTCGCCGAGCACTTCGTCTCCAAAACCCAGCAGGATTCGCTGATCGGCAACGTGTACCTGGGCAAGGTGCAGAACGTGCTGCCATCCATGGAAGCCGCCTTCGTCGATATTGGGCGCGGCCGCAACGCTGTGCTGTACGCCGGCGAAGTCAACTGGGATGTCGCAGGGCTGGAAGGCCAGCCGCGTCGTATCGAAAACGCGTTGAAGGCCGGGGATTCGGTGCTCGTGCAGGTCACCAAGGATCCGGTGGGCCACAAGGGCGCACGGCTCACCAGCCAGGTCTCCCTGCCTGGTCGTTACCTGGTCTACGTGCCGGGCGGTTCGATGACCGGCATTTCCCGCAAGCTTCCAGACGTGGAACGCCAGCGCCTGAAGAAGATCTTGAAGGACCACTTGCCGGAGAACGCGGGCGTCATCGTCCGCACCGCCGCCGAAGGCGCCTCCGAAGAAGAGCTGACCAATGACATCAACCGGCTGCGCGCCCAGTGGGAAGGTATCGAGGCGCAATCTTCCTCGACCAAGACCCTGGCCCCGGAGCTGCTGTACTCGGAGCCGGATCTGACCATCAAGGTGGTGCGAGACGTCTTCAACGAAGACTTCACCAAGCTGATCGTCTCCGGCGAACAAGCTTGGGACACCATCGAGGCCTATGTCATGTACGTGGCCCCGGATTTGATGAGCCGCCTGGAGAAGTGGGAGCAGTCCGAAGATATCTTCAGCAACTTCCGCCTCGACGAGCAGATCAACAAGGCACTGGATCGCAAGGTTTTCCTGCCATCGGGTGGTTCGCTGGTTATCGACCGCACCGAAGCGATGACCGTGATCGATGTGAACACCGGAAAGTTCACCGGTTCCGGCGGCAACCTCGAAGAGACCGTGACCAAGAACAACTTGGAAGCGGCCGAGGAAGTTGTCCGCCAGCTGCGCCTGCGCGATATCGGCGGCATCATCGTCATCGACTTCATCGACATGGTCCTGGAAGCCAACCGCGACCTCGTGTTGCGCCGTCTGGTCGAGTGCCTGGGCCGGGATCGGACCAAGCACCAGGTCGCCGAGGTCACCAGCCTTGGTCTGGTGCAGATGACCCGCAAGCGCATGGGCACCGGCCTGCTTGAGGTCTTCGGCGAGTCTTGCGAGGCATGTGCCGGCAGCGGCTTCGTCACGCACGAAGAGCCGGTCGAGCACCGCAAGTCCTTCAACGCTTCGGGCGAAGTGCACGCTAAGAAGTTCGCGGAGAAGTCTGCGGCTCGTCGCTCCGAGCGTCGTCGCCGTCGCGGCAACGAACGTGAAGAGCCGAAAGCCAACGAGCATGGAACCGAGAACGCCGAGGCAGAGGGCGGGGAGCAGCACGAGGCGACCCGCAACGCGCTGGCAAATATTGCTGCCGCTTCGCACCTCGATCAGCCAGCCGAATCGGGATTGAAGTTCGATGGGGCTACCGTGCCGGTCGCCAAGGCCGCAGCAGCACCTTCGGATGCCGCTGCCGAGGATGCCTCGGTGACCCTGGAAGCTCTGGAAGCAGCTTTGCCCGGGGGAGAGGAAGCCGAAGGCGCCGAGCAGCACGAGGGCGGGCGCAAGTCACGCCGTCGTTCACGTTCGCGTTCCCGTGGCCGCGGCCAGGGCGAGCAGGCGCAAGCCAGCGAGCAGAGCGCGGATGAATCCTCCACGCCGGAGGTCGAGCCTTCACCGGCGCAGGCCCCGGTTGCGGAAGAGCAGCCTGCACCAAGCGCACGCAAGCGCGGCTCCCGTCGAGCCACACGTGCTCAGAGCGAGTCGGTTGCGCCGTCAAGCGGTTCGGACCAGCCAACGCTGACCGGACTGGCGATGCCCGCCTCGCAGGCCGAGGTTGCCGCTGCTGCGGCCATCACGGAGGGCAAGCCGGCCGCAGCAGCTGCTGCGGCCCCACAGAGTTCCACGCAGCCAAAGCGTCGCAGTCGTCGGGCCACCTCGGTCCAGGGCGATGCGCATGCAGAGGTTCGCGTGGCGGAGGTATCCGCTGCCACCGGTTCGGTGGTCCAGATGGATACCAACAGTGCACGAAACGAAAAGCCAGCCGAGGCTGCCGGGCAACCGGTAATGCTCGGAGTTGGGGTTCCGGTTCGTGAACTGAAATAGATGAACTTGATCACGCTTCACCCGCTGGGGCAGTTTGTATTTGCCCCAGTGGTGTGGACTAGCGTAATCTGGTTCATCGGTGCTAAACGCCAAGATCACGGATTTCTGATCCGCTCGGCGTCAAGGCACAAGCGCATGAGATCCCTGAATAAGGTGCCTGATTTATCAGGCGTCCGGGTTGATTTCTGCGCCGGTAAGACAATAAACGTCGAGTAGAAGCGAGTACCCACGTGGTGTACGCAATTGTCCGCGCAGGCGGCCACCAGGAGAAGGTTTCCGTTGGAGACCTCATCACCGTAGACCGTCTTCAGGCTGCCCTAGGTAGCTCTATTGACCTTCCAGCCTTGCTGTTGGTAGATGGCGAGAAGGTAACTTCCGCCGCTGCCGACCTGGCTAAGGTCAAGGTCACCGCTGAGGTTGTAGAAAACCTTCGCGGCCAGAAGATTGTTATCCAGAAGTACAAGAACAAGACCGGTTACAAGAAGCGCCAGGGCTTCCGTGCCGCTCTGACCAAGGTCAAGGTCACCTCGATCGCCTAATTTGGGCTGATCGTACCAACCATTTTTGTAGCGAAAGAGGCTAAAAGGCATGGCACATAAGAAAGGTGCGAGTTCCACTCGCAACGGTCGCGATTCCAACGCACAGTACCTAGGCGTAAAGCGCTTTGGCGGTCAGGATGTCAAGGCAGGCGAAATCATCGTTCGCCAGCGCGGCACCCACTTCCACCCAGGCGCCGGCGTAGGCCGTGGCAAGGATGACACTCTGTTCGCTTTGGCTGCTGGCGCAGTCGAGTTCGGCACCCGTCGTGGTCGCCGCGTGGTGAACATTGTAACTGCTGCCTAATTTAGGCGACAGACAATTTTTTGAGTGCACAAGGGGTGGGCCGATTTCGGTCCGCCCCTTGTGTGCGTATAGATAGACTTTAAGCGAGTAGTAACTCGCACCCCCGTTATAGGAGAAGATGGCCCCGTGGCTGCATTCGTTGATCGCGTAACTCTAAATGTCACCGCAGGTAATGGTGGCCACGGTTGTGTGTCCATCAAGCGCGAGAAGTTCAAGCCCCTAGGCGGACCGGACGGGGCAAAGGGCGGAGACGGCGGAAATGTCATCTTGCGCGTTGACCCGCAGGTCACCACGCTGCTTGAATTCCACCACCTGCCACACCGCAAGGCCAACAACGGCGAGCCCGGCCAGGGCGGACTGCGCCCCGGCAAGCAGGGCGAAGACCTGGTCCTCGGCGTGCCTGCGGGCACCGTGGTCAAATCCAAGGATGGCGACATCCTTGCGGACCTGGTCAAGACCGGCGATGAGTTCCTCGCCGCACAAGGCGGCATGGGCGGACTGGGCAACGCGGCCATCGCTTCCGATAAGCGCAAGGCCCCAGGGTTCGCCCTGCTCGGTACCCCGGGCACCGGCCAGGAAGTAGTCCTGGAACTTAAGTCCGTCGCAGATATCGCGCTGGTGGGTTACCCCTCGGCCGGTAAATCCTCGCTGATCGGCTCGATCTCCGCGGCACGTCCAAAGATTGCCGACTACCCATTCACCACGCTGGTACCCAACCTGGGCGTCGTGCAGGCCGGCGAAGTGCGCTTCACCGTCGCCGACGTGCCCGGGCTTATCCCAGGTGCCTCCGAAGGCAAGGGGTTGGGCCATGAGTTCCTGCGCCACGTCGAGCGTTGTGCCGCGATCGTGCACGTGCTGGACTGCGGCTCGCTGGAGACGGACCGCGACCCGATCCACGATTTGGAAACCATCGAAGCGGAACTGGCGGCCTATGAAGCCGACTCCAGCTTCGCTGGAACCGACGGCACTAGCGTTGCTTTGACCGAGCGCCCGAAGCTTATCGCGCTCAATAAAGTAGATATGCCCGACGGCTCCGACATGGCTGAATTCGTGCGCCCAGAGCTCGAAAAGCGCGGCTACCGCGTCTTTGAAATCTCCGCACTGGCACGTAACGGATTACGCGAATTGACCTTCGCCATGGCTGAATTGGTAGAGCAGGCACGCTCCGAGCGTGTCGAAGAAGCCCCGATCGTGGAAGTTCCGATGCTGCGTCAGCGCACCGGCAAGAAGACGGAATTCACCATCCGCCGCGAAGAGGTGAACTTCGAACCACTCTGGCGAGTGATCGGTGAAAAGCCTGAGCGCTGGATCGTGCAGACCGACTTCCGTAACGACGAGGCAGTCGGCTACCTGGCAGACCGCCTGGCCAAGCTGGGTGTTGAAAACCAGTTGTTCAAGGCCGGCGCCAAGCCAGGCGACGCGGTTGTTATCGGTGCCGAAGATAACTCGGTAGTCTTCGACTGGGAGCCAACCATGGCCGCCGGGGCCGAATTGCTCGGCTCGCGCCGTGGCGAGGACATCCGCCTGGAAGACCGAAACCGAAAGACGCGTGAAGAGAAGCGCGCCGAGCATGATGAGCGTCGCGCGGCGAAAGCCGCCGCACGCGAAGAGCTTGAAGCCGAGCGTCGGGCGGGCATTTGGACCGAATCGGTACATGCGAAGAACGCTGAACGCGCTGCTCAGAATCGGGCAGCAGATAAGGAAGACTAAGTATGAATGTGCGAGCAACTAAGACATTATCTTCAATTTCCTCACTTCGAGATCTACCCCAAGCAAGACGAGTCGTCGTAAAGGTGGGATCCAGCTCGTTGACAACTGTCAGCGGCGGGATCTCCCACGAGCGGTTGAAGTTCTTGGCAGATACGCTCGCACACACGCTGCATGATGATACCGAAGTTATTTTGGTTTCCTCTGGCGCTATCGCCGCCGGACTGTCTCCGCTAGGGCTGGAAAAGCGTCCAAAAGACCTTGCCACCCAGCAGGCGGCAGCGGCCGTAGGCCAGGGATTGCTGCTGGCGCAGTACACCCAAGAATTCGCAAGACACGACATCAATGTCGGTCAGGTGCTGCTGACGGCAGATGATCTGATGCACCGCAACACGTACACCAATGCGCTGCGCTCGCTCACGCGCTTGCTGAACCTGGGCGTGCTGCCAATCGTGAATGAAAATGATGCGGTAGCTACCCGCGAGATTCGTTTTGGCGACAATGACCGACTCGCCTCGCTGGTCGCCCACCTGATCAAGGCCGATGCGCTGTTGCTCTTCTCCGATGTTGACTCGGTTTATGACGCGCACCCGGAGGACGGTGGAAGCCGCATCTCGCATGTGGGCCATCCCGACGAGCTCGACGCTGTTGACTTGGGCACTCCGGGAGCGGCCGGCGTCGGCACCGGTGGCATGATCACCAAGGTCGACGCGGCCACCATGAGCGCCTCGGCGGGTATTCCGACGCTGGTGACCAGCACCGACAATGCCGCCAGGGCGCTGGCGGGCGAAGACGTGGGAACCTGGTTCGCCGCGCGCAACACGCGCCGCTCGGCCCGTGACGTATGGTTGGCGCACCTAGCCTCCTCCGAAGGCCGCCTGGTCCTGGACGCCGGTGCGGTGCGTGCCGTGGCGGACGGAACAAATTCCTTGCTTGCCGCGGGCATCACGTCGATTCGCGGAGAGTTCGAAGCCGGGGACGCAGTGGAAATCTGCGATTCAGAGGGCAACATCATTGCTCGTGGGCTAGTGAACTACTCGGCCGAAGAACTTCCGGAAATGCTTGGACGCACTACCGTCGAACTGGCCGAGTTGCTCGGCGAGGGTTACGACAAAGCCGTAGTACATGTCGATGATCTGGCCTTGATCTAAGGAGGCCAATAGAATGGGAGATATGAGTCTAGATTCAGCCGAAACAAAGACCGAATCCACCACCGACGTATTCGCGTCGGTCAACCAGCTGGCAGATCGTGCCCGCCGGGCCTCGCGCACTCTGTCGCGGGCAAACCGTGATTGGAAAGACAAGGCTTTGCGTGCCATCGCAGAGACCATCGATAGCCATCGCCGGGAAATTAAGGCGGCCAACGCCAAAGACCTTGAAAATGGCCGGGAACGCGGCACCAGCGCCGCGCTGCTTGACCGCTTGAAACTTGATGACCAGCGTATCGACGGTTTGATCTCAGCCCTTGAAGAGCTCATCGGACTGCCCGATCCAGTCGGCCGCGTGGTACGCGGCGAAACGCTTCCCAACGGCTTGCGGATGCGGCAGATCAACGTCCCGATGGGCGTGATCGGCACCATCTACGAAGCCCGCCCCAACGTAACAGTCGATATCGCCGGTCTCTCGTTGAAAAGTGGCAACGCAGTATTGCTGCGCGGCGGCTCGGCGGCGCTGAACTCGAATGTCGCTCTGGTGGGATACATCCGCAATGCCCTCGAATCCGTTTCCTTGCCTCGTGACCTGGTAATCTCCGTGGACGAATACGGACGCGAAGGCGCAGACGCGATGATGGCAGCACGTGGACGCATCGACGTGCTGATTCCACGAGGTGGCCGCGAGTTGATCCAGCGGGTGGTCACCACCGCGAAGGTTCCGGTCATCGAGACCGGAGAAGGCAACGTCCACATCTTCATGGGCGCCAGCGCCGATGAGAAAATGGCAACCGATATCCTGCTCAACGCCAAGACCCACCGTCCAAGCGTATGCAATACGGTAGAGACGCTGCTTGTCTCCAAGGATGCTCCGGCCGCACAGGGTGTGCTCAAGGCCTTGGCCAAGGCCGGGGTTACGCTGCACACCGACGCCCGCGCGGCGGCACTGGTCCCAGAGCTGGAAACGATAGCCGCCGGTGAAGATGACTGGCGCAACGAGTATCTGGACCTGGACATCGCGGTGAAGCTGGTGGACACGATGGACGAAGCGCTGGAGCATATCCGCGAATACTCCACCGGACACACCGAAGCAATCATTACCTCGTCTTTGGCCGAGTCCGAACGGTTCATCGCGGAAATCGAGTCTGCGGCAGTGATTGTCAATGCTTCGACCCGCTTTACCGATGGTGGCGAGCTGGGGCTGGGTGCCGAGGTAGGCATCTCTACGCAGAAGATGCATGCGCGTGGACCGATGGGCTTGTCGGAACTGACGACCACCAAATGGATCGTTCAGGGCGACGGGCATATCCGTAAATAGTTTCTGCCCCCTGTCTTCGGTAGGATGTAGAAGAATCGTACCGTTACTTTTCGGACCTGTATTTGCGTCGCAGATTTGGTCTCGATAAAACGTCTGGAGAAATAAGTTGAACGCGCTGATTATGGCTTCTGAAGCTGCATCCACCGGTATTGACCCACATACCATGGCAATCATCGTCGGTGGTGGCATCTTCGTCGCACTGATGGTTCTGCTGCTGGTCACGGTTTCCTACACCAACGTGGGCCTGCGTCACGCAGACCACGACGAAGTGGATGACATTCACCGTCAGTTTAAGGTCCACGGAGACAAGCACTAGTCTTGGCGGATCCACTGAACAAGAACCGCCCATTGCGCCTCGGCGTGATGGGCGGTACTTTTGATCCCATCCACCATGGTCACTTGGTCGCTGCCAGTGAAGTTGCGGCCGAGTACGACTTAGATGAAGTGGTCTTCGTGCCTACCGGCAAGCCCTGGCAGAAGGTTGCCCGAGATGTGACTGCCGCAGAGCACCGTTACCTGATGACGGTGGTCGCTACCGCGTCGAACCCGCGTTTCACCGTGAGCCGCGTCGACATCGACCGTGAGGGTGCAACCTATACGCACGACACGTTGCTTGATCTTCGGGCCGAACGGCCGGAGGCGGAGCTCTTCTTCATCACTGGTGCGGACGCATTGAGCAAAATCGCCAGTTGGAAGGATGTCGATCAGGTCTGGGATCTGGCGCATTTTGTTGGCGTCAGCCGTCCAGGCCACGTTCTGCCAGAACTAGAGCAAGAGAACGTTTCACTATTAGAAATCCCAGCATTGGCGATTTCCTCCACGGATTGTCGTGGGCGCATAGCCCAAGGCAAGCCCGTTTGGTATCTGGTGCCGGACGGTGTGGTGCAGTACATTGCAAAATATGGGCTTTATACCGAGTCGTAACCTCACATTGATGCGTCCAACACGGCATAATCTCTAGGTAAGGGTGACGGTATTTGTCTAAGCGGTCGGGAGAAGAACAGGATGAGCGATAACACGCAGCCGGCTTCAAGCCGGCGAGCTTTGCGTGAAAAGCGGCGCGCTGAAATGGAAGCCATGCTGGCGAGCAGTAAAGCCGAGCAGGACGCCAAGCAGCTCGCTGATCAGAAGGCAACTGAAAAGAAGGATGCAAAGCCTTCGGCAGGTGCCAGCCCAGCTGACCCGAAAACTTCCTCCCCTGCCCCAAAAGCCCCTGCAAAGCCGGTAGCTGGCGCGCAGCAAGGCCAAGGTTCGAATAAGCCGGCAGCGGCGAAGACCCCGTCCGCGACGCCGGCGAATGCTCCGACCGCGACGCCGGCGAATGCTCCGACCGCGGCCGGCAAGGCTGCCGAGCCGAAGCAGGCCGCCGAGAAACCCGCCGAACAGGCGAAGACCGTAGCGCCGGCTAAAAAGACCGCACAAGCCAAGGCCGCACCGTCGCCGGCCAAGCCTGGACAGGCTAAGGGGACGCCAACTCCGGCAAGGCCGACTTCCAGCGCTCCGAAGGCCAAGCCCGCGGCTGGTTCAGTACCGGCTGCCGACACGTCGCACGATGCAGCGGATAAGCCAATGGGGGAGCGCGCTTCCTTGCGCCGCGCTCGCGACCGAGAAGCGCTACGTGAGCGTCGACGCCTTGAAGAAGAAGTCGGCGCACTCACCACAAACATTCCAACGGTCGAGCCAGCCGAAGATCCGAAGCCACTGACTCGCCGTCAGCTACGACTTCAGTCGCTAGCGGATCAGAATCCGGACGCTGCAGATCAGAAGCAGGGCGCCGCTAAGCCGGTGGCCAAGCCAAAGCCTACAGACGACTCGCCGGAAACCACCGTGATGAGTGTGGAGGAAGCGCTGGCCGCACGGCGTTCACATGCGCCCGAAACACTTGTTGATCCGAATCTTTTGAATGATGATGACGGTGAGATTGATCTCGAAGTTCTTGCCCATCAGCGCGAGATGGCGGCACGTGCAGCCATCATTTCTCGCCGGGCCGCAGAACGCGAACGGCTCCGGATTGAGAACGCCAAGAGTGGCAAGGAACAGGCCCTGTCTGATCCGTTCACCGGGGCTCTGGGAAATATTCGCGAAGTCGAAGACCGCATCGCCAAGACCGGCGTGCGGGGCCCGCAGACCGAAAGTGTTTCGCTAGATCTTGATTCCAGGGGCAAATTATCTGACAAACTAAAGCACAATTCGCAGGCTGCCAAGAAGCCAAGCAATGCGAAAGCTCCGCTAAAACCAGCGCCAAAAACTGTAAAGCCTGTAGTCAAGTCCGAGTTGAAGGCTGGAACTGGCAAAACTTCGCCGGCAGCGCCCAAGCCTCAGGCGATGCCAGCGCCGAAACCTGCAGCAAAATCCGCAAGCAAGCCAGCATCGGGTTCAAAGCCCAAGGCACCGGCCTCATCGGTTCCCGCTCCAGCTGAAGCTGGGGCCACACAAGGGAATGTGGAAATGCCGCGCATCGATGCGGTGAATGCCCAAGGCCTGCAGCCTCTGGACGCTCAGACCCACGGTGTGCGACGAGCAAATAACAGGCTGATTGCTATGATCGCGGCGCTCAGCGTCGGCGGTGCAGCGCTTGTTGCGGGCATCGTCATGTTGATCAGTTCGCTTACTTCGTAGGACAATTAAGTTCTTGATCTATACCTCTAAAAGGAGACACCCCACTTCATGGGAGCACACGCAGACTCTATCGCCCTCGTTAACGTTGCAGCATTGGCCGCATCGGACAAGTTGGCAGAAGACATTGTGGCACTTGATGTCGCCGAACGACTGGGCGTAACCGACGCGTTCCTTATCGTCTCCGGTGGCTCTGAGCCACAGGTAAACGCAATTGTTGATGAGATCCAGGCCAAAGTACTCGAAAAGTTTGAGATGCGCCCGGTACGTCGCGAAGGATTCGGCAGGGGACGTTGGGTTCTCCTGGATTACGGCGACGTTGTTGTCCACGTACAGCACCAGGAAGACCGCGTTTTTTACGCTCTAGAGCGTCTATGGTCGGACTGCCCAGTCATTGAACTTGCTACGGAAGCCAAATAAAGCCCTAGTAGCATGGGATTTGCTTCCTGATTCGGCATTCATCTATGATTAGTGAGTTGCCTTATCCGGTAGCAATCCTTTTGGGGGTATGGCGCAGTTGGTAGCGCGTCTGCATGGCATGCAGAAGGTCAGGGGTTCGAATC
>NZ_JBQSWU010000027.1:0-55962 GCF_052377485.1 Glutamicibacter sp. AOP38-B1-38
TCCTATGTGTGCCTTCGGATAAGAGATTATGAGTCCGGCTTTCTCAGTAAACAGACTTCAACGTTGAAATCGCTTCGCGCAAGAGCACTGGTTTTACACCTGCAACGGTCGTTAGGAAGGCGGTTCGTCTGGTTCGTCGACGGTTCTCATCGGGGAAAAATACTACGACTGTGAAGTAGGCGGTGGGGCGCTTGAAAATGATCGTTCTCTTGCAGTCGCTTGTCTCGTCGGAGTACACGGCCCAACTGGCTTGCTCCGCTACCAGGAAGACATTCGTTAACCAGCCTGATACTTTCGGCGGAAGATGATGCATTCCGGTGTCCTCCTATGCATGTCCTGAAGGGCAGAGTATCTAAAAAACGAACCTTGAAGCCATTCCGGCAGCCCAGAACCGCTGAAAGCAGGTGTGCTTTGCGAACTATGAAGCTGAGGTGGAACAGAAACGCCTAGTCAACCGCGTGAAATTTTTTGTTCCTCACGGCACACATTGGAGATGTACGAACCACAACGCTTCATGAAAGGAAGTCTCCAATGACCACCCTGATCCCTTCCCACAACCGCCAGGCAACCCGCATCGGCACAGATCTTTCGGGCATTACCAGCATCGACGACGCAATGACCAAGGCCAAGCTCGACTGGACGGTGAATCTGGTGCCAGCACAAGGCCTCATGATGCTGACCGAGGAAGGCGTAACTAACACTTCCATACCTGACATGCGGATGGTCATGCGTTCCGACAATCATGTGACCCTCGGCGTTGTCGGCGGACGTTACCAGAACGTCGACAACCACGAAGTGTTTTCTCTGGGCGAGCACATCCTCAGCCATGGCGGAAAACTGGTCTCAGGCGGTGAACTCAACCATGGCCGACGCACCTTCATGCGGTTCGACCTTCCAGAAACCCACGTGAATGTAGGAGGTTCAGACCTGGTGAAATTTGGCATCGTGCTCCGTGCCTGCCATGATGGCTCCGGCACCGTCACGGCTGGTGTTGAAGGCCTCCGCCTAGCCTGCACCAACGGTATGGCCGTCAAGATGCACGTACCTCACGCCTTCAGCATCCGCCACACTACGAATGCAAGGCAACGTCTCGCTACGGCAGAGCGCGTTCTACAGGGAGCTATCACCTACGCCAAGGAGTTCAGCGCCATTGCAGAGGAAATGATTTCTCGGCCATTTACGCGGACAGATTTTGTTGCTTACATTGATGCTCTCTACCCAGAACCAGACAAGCGCGAAAAGCGTAGCCACACTATCTGGTACAACCGTCGTCGAGAGCTGATCAGCCTGTTCACGTTCGCAGATACTAATGACTATGGACGGCATACCCAGTGGGGCGCTTTCAACGCTGTCACTGAATTCCTTGACTGGGGAACCACCGTGCGCGCAACTGGCGGTCAGAATGCATCTGAAGCTCGCGCTATGCGCCAGTTCGATCAAGCTCACCAGAGCGTCAAAGATCGAGCATTCGAACTGCTAACTGTCTAGAAGGGAAGTTGAAGGATGTGGCAGAGACCTAGAAGGTTCTGCCACATCCTGCGTCCTGGTACAGCAAGTAGAGACCAAAATAGAAAACTTGATCGTCTGTTCATGACCCCACGGAAGCTTATATCCACAAATCCACGGGTATTGGGCTGTCTATAGCTGTACTTAACTGTTTAACTAGAGGGTGCGCGAAACCTCGTTTTTTGTCAAACAGCCTTGCTAACGCTGGCAACTAGGTAAGGCAATGTCGAAAAAATCCTAGGAAAACCTACCACTTCGACAAGGAAAACCTACCACTTCGACAGCCCACTAACGGCTAAGAAAATAGAAACCTACCACTTCGACAAGTGATTTAGCCCCGTAAATTCAAGGAATATACCGTTATCAACAGGCCGAAGATGCGCCTTGGAGCAAAGCTACCACTTCGACAGTGGATAACTAAGGGAAGCGGGATTATCCCGTGGAAAAACCGTGATTCGCGGACGGGAGTAGATGCCAAATTTGGGGATAGGTCAGTGCTAGGATCGGAGAGATTAAGCAAAAAAAGACCCCCGTGGTACTTGCAATACCAAGAGGGTCTACAGCTAAATCACTGTCCTTCGAGAACTGAAGTTTTGCCGACCATGAGTTCTCGATCCACCAAAGCGAACGAACCACATAGAAGGGAACGCCACTTCTCTATAACAACGTCGACCCCATAGCAACCAGCAAGAGGGAAACGCCCTTCAGCCCAATCGACTTCTACATCGAATCGCCCAAAGGAGGATAGCAACATTCATGCTACCTGATAACTCCGACGTTGATACACCCCCAACGCGCAAAGCTACATCACAAAAGACTGAGAACGACAGCAACGAAGCTGAACCAGGTAAAGTCCTCAAGCTGACCCCACAGCAGACAAAGCTCCTAAACGTCGCGCAAAAGGTGAGAGAAGAAAAGGCTGAAGAACTCAGCTTCGGAATAGACTTCCTGGCAGAAACCTGCCTCCCTGTTAGCGATCCAGGAAGTGAACTTCGCGTCTATGAAAAGCGGAATGGGAAGCTTCACCTAGAAATTCAACCAGCTCGAATCCGCAACCCAGATGGTACGAGCGAATTTATCTATCCCTATGGTGTCTATCCACGCAGAATGATGATCTGGATCATCACTGAAGCCCTGCGTACCCGTAACCCGAAGCTATACCTGGGGTCTTCGCTCGCGTACTTTATGGAAAACAAGCTCAAAGTAAACGTAGGTGGTTCACAAGTAGCATCGCTCAGGAAAGCTACTCTGGCACTTCTACGGGCAAGCATAAGCGTGACCGCAGTAGATACGACGGGAAACTTGATTGTCGATGAATTTGAGAACTTCCATATTGCTCAGCAAGGCAGGATTTTTACACACGTAGGTGAAGCCGGTAGAGCAAACCCCGCAGAAAACGAGGAATCGTACATCCAGCTTAATCAGGGATTCTACGAACGCATCGTTGGGCGTGAGGGCGAAGATAACGGAAAAGCGTTTCCTGTCGATATGCGCGCGGTCGATGCTCTGGGCAAGGATGCATTGGCCTTGGACGTTTACCTTTGGACAGTGCTCAGAGTCTACAAGGCAGGCAAAGGAACCCGAGCAGTCACCATCAAATGGACGACACTTCATCGGCAATTTGGAACCGAGATTGCAGAGACCTATCGTTTCAAACAGAAGTTCCTGAAGGCAATCAATAAGGTTGGATTAATCTATCCAGGGCTGAACTACGAAAGTGATCGAAAGACCTTCACCCTGCTTCATAGCGAGCTGGCAATTGCAGAAAGCCAGATAAGGCCACGAAGGTCACGGCTGAAGACTAGGAGTGCATGATGAGTGAAGTCGAAAGCACCTTATCCGATGACATTGTGGAAGCACCTAGAGCTCTTCTGAACCGTTGGCGATCAATCGCAGATAGTACCGGAGCGAGGCGAACAGCGCCGGGAAGAAACACGAGAAATGGGCGTCTCAGGAAGTCCAGCCGTGGAAATGCCTCAAGGCCGTCATCTGGCGAGGACTCACCAGGTGACCCAAAACTGTTGGGTGGCATATTTGATCAGCTCACCAAGAATCATGCGTGGGAGTCAGGATTGGCCGTAGGCCGAGTCCTCGCATGCTGGCGAGAAATAGTGCCGGCTTCGATTGCAGAACGCTGTAGCGCTGAAGGAATGGAGGGAACGGTACTGCTCGTGCAGTGCGATTCGCCGGCTTGGGTGGCGCAAATGAAATTGCACAGTACTCAGATAGTCGAGTTAATTGCCAGCCGGCTAGGCTCCGAGGTAGTCACTGAAATTAGGGCAACCAGCGTGCTAGCCAGCAAAAAACGACGTAACTAGAAGAAAGTGCTGGTCTACCAAGAAGCCGGTCAAATACAGTAATAAATACACCAACATGTAAAGCTGTACCGTAGATGCTTAAATACATACCTTGATACAGTAAAAAACCCCAGTAAGCCGTATGGAAATACGGAATACCGGGGTTTTAGCGTTACTGCTTCATCTGGCCTTAGGACCAATTTGGGCAGGGAGTCAGGCTACCGCTAGACGTTCCCTGGCATGTGTTTCTTCCCCGCGCATCACGCTCCGCTGTACCTGCGACCCTACTGGCGTTCATTCGATACTCGCAGTCACAGTGAATTCCATCGGCCTTGATGACTGTTGCGAGCGGGTGCTGACTTGGCGCGACAGTTTCTGCAAAGTACTCAATTGCCCTCAATGTTCCATCGCATGAAGCTGTGTACATAGCTCGATCAAGATAGCAGGCGAGGCATTCTTCGATGACCGGAACAGGCAACGCGTTATTCAAAGTACTATCCATAATGGTTCCTTCCGTAGACATTCAGGTTGCGGTTCCAATGTGTGCTCAAAGGCGAGAAATCGAAGAAGCACGCCTAATAGAAACGATTTCTATTAATGCTCCTGAACAGATTGTGGCAAATCTGTGAAAAGTGAAGCTGGGGATTGGTCAACCCTTGCCATGAAGAGTCGAACCGATACCCCGTATGTTCAGAAGGCAAAAATCACCATACTTCAATACATGTTGCTGTACAGGTTTACATACATTTATACGACCTTAACTACATACCTAAGGTAAGCTTAGGTCAAAGTTAATGAGCCGTAGAGGGCTAGAACCCTGTAGATATAAGGGAGAATGCACAGATACGCCGATGCGATACGATTGCAACGTAGCGAAAGACGTAGCTAGCCTACGCGCTCCACAAAGTAAGGACACGTTCATGGCCACAACTATAACCCGCTCATCTTCGACGAAGCTTGAACCAGGCCAAGACTCCATTGACCGAGTATCGCCATGGCAAGACGAAGACACTAAGAAGTGGATGCTCGCCTGGTCATTACGCCTGCCGAACGGAAAGCTCGTTCGACGGCGTACTGAATCCGTGCGTAAAGGAGACCTGAGAGCGAAGGCCAGAGCTAAGGCGGAGGAAGTCCTAGCGAATGCTCAAGATTCTGAATGGAAACCAGGCTCTGAGCTTGCCAAGTACATCAACACAGTATCAAGGCCAGAAATCGAGAAGGCCAACCTGCGTGATCGTACCAAGGATCAGTACCTCAGCGTCCTCCGTCTTGTCGCTGGGGATTGCAATAAACACGGAAAAAACTCGGATAAACAGCATTCATATTCTTTGAAATATAAGTCGATTGATGACATGAAAACGATCAGAGTCATTGAACGGTGCCTGCAAGAGATAGCCGAGCTACACGGCAGAGAATCCGCCGAGCAGGCTAAAACAGTCATCTCTAAATACATCATTCAAGAGATGCGAAAAGATGCGCTGATTGACTTCAACCCCATGCGCGGGATGGATTTCAAATTACGTCACGTAGCAAACGTCATCAACCCCAACACCAAGAAAGGTGGCATTGCTCTCTCCCGTGACGACTACAACCGCGTAATTGACTTCCTACTGGAATTAGACCCCGTTGATATAGCTCCAGAGCGCACGCTTGAGAGGTTTAAATACCTTATACCGCGCGACCTTAGAGAAGCTGAATCTATAATTGATCTGACATTACTGCAAGCCACGACTGGACTGCGGGTAACCGAAGCTAATTCGCTCGTCTGGTCGGCGCACGTCGAAATTGACAAGGATCAGAATGTCCACATCTCCATCGACGCGGAGGTATCCAAAACGCACAGGGCGCGCAGAGTATCTATCCTTGACCCTCGCGTTGCAAAAAGATTTATTGAGCGCAAAAACAAGTATCCAGATTCGCTTTACGTCATCGGTTCGCCAATACACCAGAATAAACAATGGAACAGGCCAGCCGTTCATAAAGTAGCATCCAATCTTTATAGAATGCTCGCTAAAACTCTGAAAATAGTTGAGCTTGAGAACGAGAGAACTCACATCTGGCGGGCAACGCTCAATACACTACTCCGTGACCAGATTTCAGACGTAGACCGTTCAGCTTGGTTCGGGCACACCGTAGAAGTTAACCGCGCCAGCTACACCGACCTCTCGGACACCAGCGCTATGCTGAAAGCTTCAGAGTATCTTCGAGTTACTGCCCAACGCGTTGCCACCTAGGAGTAAGAATGATGAGTTTTTTAAAGAAACTTTTATCAACACGGGAGTCTCGTAAGCCGAGCTTCAGTCTCCAATGGATTGATCAGGCTGACCCCCAAGAACTAATTAACAGCTACGCGCGGGTTGACCGGTTCTTTGATGATCTAATCGAGGATCCCTCGCGCTACAGACTCTCTAATGTTCCTGCCGAGGACGGGAAGGAGAACGCCGTCCTCGTCGCTTATCTAGAAGGCGAACTAGTGGGGGCTATCTGGGCTGGCCCACCAATGGCGGAAGCGCAACAGGCTCAGATGTTTGGCTCCCTGCAAGGTCAAGCTCAAGCCATGAACGAACTGGCTTTGGCGATGTTGGATCACACCTGGATGCTCTTTGACGTGGCCGTGGCACCAGATCATAGAGGCAAAGGACTAGCTCAAGAACTTCTCCGAAGTGTTGTCGAAAAAGCTAGTACTCGGAAGATCGACTATCTTTGGGGCGTAGCAACACCAGCGTCGATCGGTTTTTACGAGAGCGTGGGTATGTCCGTGATGCCGGCAGAAGGAGCACTAGTCATTAGCCACATGCCCAGCGGTTGCAAGGACGGGAAGCCAACAGGGTATCTTCTCCCCATCATGGGTGAGTCTCGATGGATTCTCAGTCAGCTTCAAGGAGAAGTCCACTTGGGAATTAGTTATGTTGAGCAGTCCATGCTTGAACAATAACCCTTTAGCAGAGAACGCAATGGGTCTGTACGAATGTTCAGCTTCAGGATGGGAGAACAGCAATGGGCATGTCAGGAGAAGAGCATCCAGCGCTCCAAGAACAGCTCTGGAAGAACATAGAACAGCGCCTGGAAGAAGCCGTCCTGATCGAATGGGATGGTTGCCACACCATCAACGTGCATACCGTCAAACGTCCTGAAATTCAGTTCGGAGTATCTTTCGGCAACGATCAGCTCAGTAAAGGAGAGATGCTGGAAGCACTTCGCGAATGGTACGAACAGTCTTGCCAACTCAAATTCATCAGCGAAGTGCGACGTGCTGGCGCGATTACAGGGCTGACACCATTAATTGCGCAACGGGAAGAAGCTTTTGAACAGTAAGGAAATTTCCGTATGGAGGTAAATAACCCTCTTTCCCAATCAATCGCTGAACAACTGTTTGAGCAGATCAAAGGGAAGGGCATTGTATTGCAGGGCATAGCGGAAAGAACTGGAATTAGCATAGGTTCGCTAAGTAGGTACATCAACGGAAAACGTGACTTGCCAACTCCGATATTCGCGCTGATATGCAAAGACGTAGGCCTTGACGCTGGTGAAGTGCTTAGGAAAGCACTTGAAGTGGTCGCCAGCGCCAAGCAAGCGACGGATCAGCGGAGCCCCTGCTTGTAGATATTGCCTTATAAGAGAACGGTGCATCTAAGGGTGTGGCGTTCTTCTAGCTTTAACAGTTATTCGGCAGGATTCTGGCGTGCTTGAATGCTGGAAATAATGACCTGCTTTTCCCGATTGGCCTTCTTGAATAATTTCTCCATGGGAGGTCTGTGCTTACGCATGAATGCCAAGGGGAACCCGTCATCGTATGGATTCTCTGGATCGGTCTGGAAGTCCTCGTCACGGTTGGTGCCATAGTATCCGCCGACATACCCAGTTTCCGAGTCGTACAGCAGGTTGTACTCGGTATCCATTCCCAGATCAGCTGTGAACTCTAGGTATCGGCCTGTTGAATCCAACCGAGCCGACGTTGCTTGAAAGTCGCGCTGATATAGATGACCTAGAGCTTCGTTGGTCATCGAATCTGGTACCTTGTTGTGCCGGTGAAGCTGATCCAGTTCGAGCACAGCGCTGGCGTACCTTTGGTAGCCGGGAGAATAGTTAGGGTCGTTTGCCAACGCGTTGTAGAACTTGATGGATTGAGCGTAGGCTGGCGAGTCCTGAGTTAGTTGGTAAAACGACAGCTTCTCATCGTCAGTTTTACCAGTCGACGATGAAGCATATTCGAGGGTTATCGTCGGGAGTGTTTCACCAGGCACCACGCTGACTGCTTGAAGGTCTTTTCCATTCTCTTCCGAAAGAGTATGGAAGTGCTCTCTGCCAAGCTTGTTTGCTACATCGTGACACAACGCTTCCTTGTACGCCCAGTAAAGCTCCGCCTGGTTGTCGCCAGCACGTCGTAGGGGATTTGTTGTGGTGTATTCGTGGCTTCTGTCGCCAACGAACTCAGTCGTGGTGTCGGCAATGAATTCTGGATCGGAGGTGTCACATTCTTGATCAGTTCCCGGTCTGACTTCGATGCGGTAGTTTCCGTCTTTGGTGCTCAGGAAAAGACGCTCATCATCAGCGTGTTCGACCAGCTCGTGCATGTGCGCCGGAAGGTTATCTAGCACCCAGTTCTGATACCTAATATGTCCTGGCGTGGGAGCAAAATGAGCCAAACTGACCTTCGACTCGGATTTTCTTTCGTGGCTAAACTGTCCGCCAGTTGTCTGTCCTTTAGGTCGGCGTGATCGCCTGGAAACATCGCTCATAGTTATAGATGTGTGCGAAAAGTAATGTCTTTGGCGAGTTTTGGCTTGGAATACTTTGACGGATCGTTCTGTGCACGGGTGGCCTCGCCCAGACCGGCATGATGGGAAATAGAAGATCCGAGCAGAAAGCACCATCCCGATCTAATGAGCGCACAACGAATCGTCCAGAAACTGCCTGCAAGTTTTGATCCTGATAAGCATCAGGGTCAACTCATGCATATCATCACCAGGAACTTTGGTAGTGGGTTTGAAATTGATTCTATTGAGCCAATCGAGTCGGAAAAGGGTGGGTGGGAAGTCACCGCAACCCGTTACAACTCCGTATCCAAGGTGGGAGAAGGAGGTGCCGACGGTGAGAAGGAAATCGGCTTGCCGGCTAAGGCTAAGGCTTCTGACGGAGAAATGTATTCAGAGCGGTTCTCCAAGCAATATCCCGGCTACGTCATGGTTGAATTCAACCCGCACCTGAAGACGGCTGTGCTAGCTCAATTAACTGAGACGGAGGTTCAGTGTAGGCGTGCTGTTACCACCATTCTCGGTGTTAAGCCATGGGATATTAAGGTCAAAGATGCCCCTAACGGAGGCTACGAAATAGCATTGCCGAAGAATTATGTTCCTTCGAAGCATCTTGCGAAACTTCAAGAAGTAGCTGAAGAAACCGTAGGGTCATTTGGATGGGTGGTTGAAGCTGACCCCTTGACCCTCCAATGCCGGTTCATTCCGTCAGCGCCCCCAACTTTCCCAGAGATGTTGGCGTTCCCTATCCATAAGCTGGGGCAGGGCGACGTGAATAGGACACCTTTCGCGATGAAACTCCCCGAAACAGGTCAGTCCGAGCCAGAGAAGGCTGTTATCGACTGGAAAGCACAAGCATTCACGCTCCTTGGCGGTCTGCCTGGTGGAGGTAAGCGCCAACCACTTACTGCCCGATTGCCAGTGCCCGTCAGCGAAAAGTTCCCGACCGGTTGGGCAACATTCGGGGATCTAGAACTTGGCGACAAGATACTCGGCTTGGACGGTTCATCAGTCAGTGTCGACGGCCAAACAGATGTAGTGATCAACGACCTCTACGAGTTTGTGCTTGATGATGGGCAGAAGCCCCAGTCTGATCCTGACCACGTGTGGCTCATTCAGCGTTCGAGCATTGCTGACGCATGCGCGAAGCCTCATGGGTCTTTCCTGAAGTCTCATCAATGGAACATCACTGCACAGGTAGCCTGTGCTCAGCACATTGATGCCACCGTGGAAACCATCAGCGACATTACTTCCATTCCAGCAGAGAACGTTCAGCGGTTCATTGATCTTGTGGGGATCTATGGGCGACCTAACGACAAGGGCGCTGTCTTGTACCCGACCGATGAGGTGCTTGCCTGGTTGGCGGATCACGACGGGTGCACGCATGAACCAGCTATGCAACTTTTGACGACCAAGCAGATTGTCAATACCCCTAGCCTGGATGACTACCGCATCCCCATGTCTCGCTACAGTGGCGCAACCATGGAGCTGTCGGATGAACGAATGTTGGAATGGGAAAGCAACGTCTCGCAAACGCGTCTCTTGCTCACCCCAGAGCTTCTTCGTTCAGGCGTTCAGTCAAAGAACCATATTCTGCACGTACTCCTGGGCATGTTCAACCCTGAACCTATTGAGGACGTGGAAGTTTGGAGCCTCAGATCCTTGGACGATGCTGAAGTTGAGAGCCTAATCGAACTGTTGCGATCAATGGGCATGAAAGTCATCCATAGCACCAATGAACTGCGTGTAACTTTGGCTCCCGCAGGCTTCGCTATCCAGAAGATCAACAAGCTCGATCCTGCGCCCGGTCGGTGCGTCCGCATTACCGACCCAACCCACATCTATCTGACCGATGGGTTCATCCCAACACACAATACAGTCACACTGAATGCGATCATCGCTGATCAGCTCTCGAACGGAGCGGAACTGGCAATTGTGGACACTACTGATAAGTCAACAGACTTCATGTGGTGTAAAGACTTCGTGCGTGAAGGTGGCTGGGGTTGTGACTCGCTCGGTGCCAGCGTGGCAACCCTTCAGATGGTCTACAACGAAGGGTCGAGGCGTTCAAAGATTCTGAAGCAACACGGATACTTGAACCACTTCCAAATGCCTGAGGAAACACGGTTCAGCCCTATTCTCATCATTGCTGATGAGGTGGCAGGCCTAGTCGTGACAGAAAAGATTCCTGCCGGAGTACCCAAAGACAACCCGCTAATTCAGGCGAAAGTGCAAACCAACCTCTTGCGTATCCAGATCATGGAACTGCTGGATCGGATCGTTTCCGAAATGCGCTTCGTTGGAATTCGAATGGTGACTTCCTCTCAGGTTACCAACGCCAACACAGGCCTTTCACCGACGTTCAAGGCCAAGAACGGCCACCGGCTCCTACAAGGATCGAAACCATCCAAGACTGCACGGAGTCAGGCATTCAACGATGAAGCATCTGTGCCCGTCGTGCCAAAGCACATAGCTGAGGACGAACGCGTTTTTAAGGGTGTTGGATTGGCTCAGCTAGAAGGTGCAGGTTCCTTCGTCTACAAAACGTTCTACGGCGAACCTGGGCAGTACCGCGATGCCTTACTCAGTCTGGGTGTGCACAGAACTACACGGCCAGCACCATCGGATTACGAAATCGCAATGTACTCCCCCAGCTTGAACGATGACAGGGAGCAAACCATTGCGCGCCGGGAAAAGATGGGAGACCCGGTAGACACTCCCATCAGCTACGGGGAAGACGGCAAGCCTCTACGAGGTGTAGCCCGAGCATCCCATGAATCTAGGGTGCTAGCTGACCAGCACCGCGCCAACAGCCACCGAGCCTAAAACAGAAAGAGCTAACAAATGGTTGCAGTAGCCCCAGAAGAGATAGCAGTGGAGCCAAAGGCCGACTTGATTGACTATGTGGATATTGAGAATCCACACATTGAAACTTGCCTCATTAACCTGATTGCGGAGGCCTCGGAATTGGGCGCCAGTGATGTGCTCATCGAATGGCGTCGCGGAACGGACGAAGAGCTGGTTACTCAGGTGCGTATTGACGGCACCATGCGCCGGTTCTACCGAGTTCCTGGGCGTTTCGCAGTCCAGGTACTCAACAGTTTCAAGACCAGGGCGAACCTGAAGTCCAGTGCCAATCTGCGCCCAGAAAGCTCCACCTTGAAGATGGACGTACCTTCTGGCTTCGTCGATGAAAACGGTGAAGAGAAAATGGTGGAGCGCAAAGCCCGTATCCAGCTCTTCACCACGGCAGACACGGGAAGCACCATTGTTCTTCGCCTGCCACAGCGAGGAAAGCTGAAGACTATCCACGAGCTTGGTTTCACGAAGGAGAACAAGGGGCGTGTGCTTCAACTACTCAATACAGCTAAGAAGATGATGATCTTCGTCGGCCCGATGGGTGTAGGTAAGTCCACCACCGCTTATGCCGGCCTGCACTTCCTACACGATGGAACCCGAACCATCTGGACGCTGGAAGACCCCGTAGAACGCGACATTAAGGGAGTCATCCAGCTCGAAGCCAACGACGACATTGGAACTGGCTACGAGGAAATGCTTCCGGCGTTGGTGCGCGCCGACTACGACACCCTCTTCCTGGGCGAATTGCGAGACAACGTAACCGCACGAGCGGCAGTGCGCCAGTCGCGCGCTGGCCGGCAGGTGGTGACAACGCTTCACGCCACCGATAACGTCTCCGCGCTCATTCGTCTTGTCGAGCTGGCCGACGATACCCCGTACTCGGTACTCGATTCCGTTCAGGGGTTGGTCTCCCAGCGTCTGGTGGCAAAGCTGAATCCAGAATGGGATGGGAAAGACGAATACACGAAATACAAGGGGCGCGTACCTATCCACGAAATTATGGTGATCACACCAGAAATCGTCGATGCTCTGGTCAACCAGGAGTCCTTGGACAGCATTCGTCAGCTAGCAAAGGCTGACCAGCCAGAAACGTTCTGGCACAACGCGGATCAGCTCATTGCTGACAAGATCACTGACTTGGAGGAAATCGAGCGAGTCCTCGGTGAACGCCCAAAGTCTGAGAGTAAGCCAGAATGATTCCCCGGAAAGCTTTTGGCGCGTTAGCTAACGAGCGGGGTGAATTCACACCTGCAAGCATTGTCATCGCTTCAATGGTCGGAGCCTTGTTTCTGATCGGGGCTTTCAGTATCGTTCCTCAAGTCGTACCAACGTTCCAAGATCGTGCCACATTTGATGAAGTCTCGGCAGTAGCACGTGGCCAACAGGGGGCATTGTCGGCCACCTCCCGCTACCAAAGTTCCGAAGACCTAGAGAAGTACCGATGGGTCTCAAGCGTGCCGGAGAACGTGGCTACACGCGCTGGGCAGGGTGGCGCATGTTTCGCTGTCATCGGAAAGTCGCAGGCCGGCAACCTTTGGGTGATGGAGCAAGAAGACGAACAGCCCCGCGAAGCGCCTGGACAATGGGCGAGCGATTGTCTGAGTAAATTGCAGTTCGAAGACCTGGCAAGGAGCGTGGGTGGATCGGTGCAAGCGGTTGGTGCCTTAGACGCGCCCGCTATCCGCACCGCGGGCACAAAGGTCATGTGGTCGGCAGTAGACCGGGCCACAAAGTACGAACTAATTGTGGCCAATGAAAAAGGTCGCGAGGTAAAAACAGTCGAAGGCACAAGCGCGACCGTACCAGGCGCTGACCTTCCGGGAACCAGGATCAGTGTTGTACCGATGAACGGCAATCAACAGGGCGCTACAGCATCGATAACCATCGCGAAATAGCTCTACTAAGAGCGTTTGAGGCCACCTCCAATTTGGGGGGTGGCCTCAAACGTGTATTTAGGGTTTTAGCCTTCCGAGGTTCGCCAGTGCACGGATATATGCGTCAAGTTTCGCTCGTTTTCCAACAGCGACAGCTTGAAGTGAGACTGCCCGAATTTCGTTGGGTGTGTACCGATATACCAGCCGATATCGAGGCGGTTGGTCTGGAGAAGGGTCAGGGTCGAAATAGAACTTGTAGCAGTCCGACAGGTCGCCAGTTTCGGGCAAGTTATCCAAGGGTGTCCCGGATGTCTCTCCCTTTTTGATCGAAACCAACCAATCTAATACGAGCTTTCGCATCTCTGGGGGGAGCTCGTGTATATCCTGCTTGAATCCCTCGGTAGCATCAAGGCTTAGCCCGGTTTTGCCCTTAGACATACTGCTCCGGGTCTAGCCCGAACTGTTCCGCAATCTCTGATAGAGGGATGATCTTGTCGTCACATCGGCTGTTGACGATATGAGCGATTTCTAGATCTTCCAGAGCAGGGGCGATCTGCTCAAAGACCTCGAACGGGAGTACAACGGCCTCGGGCTTGCGGTGCGAGCCGAATACGAGGGGTGAGGCCTTGGAGCCTTCTTTTCGGAATGTAGCTAGAAGGGAGCCGAGTTCATCTCGGGCTTCTTTGCTTGTGTGGACATTCTGAACTGGGATGGTGGTCATGAGTTCAGCATAGCAAAGATGCGCATAAATATGTACATCTTTATGTACCTATATTCTTAGTTTGGGAGTCGCAGGGTCGATACTTCACGCCTGCTCAGACAGTACCAGGTATGGATTATTTTCCATCTTGGACGAAGAAGACCCCTCGACGATTCGAGGGGCCTTTCCGGTTATTGGTTCACGGGTGCTTGGCAGTGCCGGCACGGATAACATCATTCGGTGGGGCAAGGAACGTTGTTTCATGTCTCATCTCCCGGATCACATAGGCACCTCGCGTCACGTTGCACTTGACGACCTGGCACTGATGATCCTGGTTCTGCCAAACTCCTCTGCTGTATACGTCCACAAATGTTCCATTGGGGATCGTTCCTTCGGCATAAGTGTCCATCTGGGTGCGTCCTTAGAGTGAGAGGGATGGATCGACGGAGTTCGTGATTAGCATCGGGATGACATGGGCGACAACAAGAAATGTTATAAGCAGGATGAAGATGCCAACCTGTTTCCCGATCTTCTTGCTGACTTTGATTGCTTCTCGCATGGTGATGCCCCTTCGGCTCATAGTGAGGTGGTGACTGGCCAGGTGGCCTGCCTCGGTGACCTCAATGTGTGACTTAGGGAATGAAATATTTGCGAGAAGCACCAGGAATAAATGTGGCCGAGGAACTAGCGGAATGAGCTAGCTTCTCGGCCACGTTCCCATCACACCTACGGCGTGGGAGTTGGGGAAGATGTAGGTTCTTCAGTCACTGGATCGCGGAACTCTTCAGGCAGGTCTTCCTGCTCAAGCTTGGTGTCCTTGGCGAAGTCTCCCCAGCTCTTGGCCGACTTCGGATTCCAATTGGACAGGTTTTCTGAATAGTTCGTGGCTCCGCTGAACATGGCATCGAACCGCTCGGTATTACTTACATCCCAGCTTCGTAACGACTGGTCTAGGCTAGTGGCTCCCTTGAATGCTTGTTGCGCGTTCACTACTTTACGGACGTTCCACCGATTCATCGGCTGGTTGTATCTTGTGGAGCCAGCGAACACCTGGTGTAGGTCAGTGACTTTGCCCGTATCCCAGCCATTCAAGTTCTGATCGAACTTTGTGTTGTCCTTGAAGGCTCCTCGCAGAGAGAAGACGTTCGATGTGTCTACGGTGCCGAAGTCGGGATTCCCGGCTTCCATAAAAGTCAGATTCATAGATTCGACAGTTTTTGGAATGTTGCCAACATGGCTCAGGTTTTCAGCCCCGGCGAAGGCAACGTCAAGGGTCGTGGTTTTTAGCTCTTCGGTGAATTCTTCGACTTCAACGAGCGCTCGATTGATGCGCATCTGCCCATCTCGCACTGCATCGCTTACGCCGGTGTATTGTCCACCACGATGAGCCATACCGTAGGACGGAACCTCACCGATCACAGTGATGCGCTTGCGCCCCTCGGTTGCGTCGTAGCAATGCGTCAGGGTTCCATCGTCGGTGCGTTTGCCGTCGCCCCAGTAAATATCAGCCTTGAGCTTGCTGTCACCGCGAGAACGCAGGGGAAGGGTGATCATGCGTTCACCCTGCTCGCAGGTGCCCCGTGGCGCTTCCTTCAAATCCCAGACTGTTTTCATTACGCCTGTGGTTTTCAAGGCGACGGCCTCACCTGGCTTAGCATCTGTACCCCGATCATCCCCATCAACAAATCCTGTTTCGATGGAGTGCGCATTTTCGGGGGTTAAGCGCGACGCGACCTGATGGACGCGGAAGTTCCCGCCTTCAAAGAGCACGCCAACGATGCGGGTTTCGTCTTTGTCTTCGTTACGGTACACATTCCCGTCGCGCTCAAGCGTTTTCCCCTGGGCAGAAAGGAAAACGAACCGCGCGTCATCCGGGATGTTGGTGGACATGATGGAATCAGTCGTGAGGGAAGCTTTACCCTGGCAAATGGGCATGCCTGTGGTTGGGTGGAAAGAATAGTCAGGGTAAGTCTGGCGGGTCAGGATCAGGCGGTGAGCCTCTTTAGACCAGGTACTGGCTTGGCAATCATCTTCGGTGCCGATGCCCGTGCTTATCGTGGTAAACCGGTCTGATCGTGCCTCGACGCTGGGAATATCAGAAGCCCAGGTCAGCGCGTCGCGAATGCTGTGCTCAACGCTGGCGTATCCGGTAGCTGTTTCTGTGCGTTCTTCAACCTTGTGCTGAACGGCGATCATCCCGACCATTGACGCTGATACAGCCAAAGTGATCACGGTGGAGACCAGAGAACCGATAGCCACGGAGCTGATGGTTTCCCCACGGTCGTTGCCGAGCGCAGTGTGAACGCGCTGTTTCAAATTGCCCATCATGGTCAGAACCCGATCTTCCAAGTTGCTTCATCGTCGCCGGCATTACCCCATATGGGGTTCCCGGCAGTGTCGTAGCCGAGCAGGAGCATTCCACCGCTCTTCGAATAGTGTTCAGTGCGCGAGACAGAACCATTGGAAGTCGTGTCTTTAGTGACTGATTCGGTGTGTTCCTTGCCGTGCCAACGGTCAGAGTTCTCTAGTTGGGAATGTAGCTCACGGGATATGTCGGAGTTGGTGTTGATGCGTTCGAAAACTCCGGTCATCACAGTGTTGGAGGTCGTGATGCTTGTACCTAAAGCAATGAGTACAACAGACCCCAAGATGGAGGCTATGGCTACGCCTGCGACGTTTCCGTCTTCGCTCCGAAGTTTCGAAAGTAGCGACTTCCTGATGTTTCCCATGAACTATTCGGCCTTATCTAAGGTGTAAAAGAACGGTTTGACTGCTACTTTTCTCTTATCTTTGTTGCGCACTTCAATCGTGATGGTGTGCCAGTTGCTGACTTTTTCAGGAAGCTCAATCACACCAGTGACGTATTTCAATTCCCCGTCTTTGTTCCTGTCTTGATCATCGCCGGGTAAGGCAATGTCCTGGCGCATAAGTGGCAGTCCGATATCGGTGTCTTCGCCAGGGTGGACGGTCAGCGTTGCATCCACTGGAACTTCCGTGAATAGGTATCGAATAGATTCTGTATCAGCAGGTACTTTGAGGTCATATTCGGTACCTGAATCATCCGTGATACGAATGTCGCGCTTCATATCGTCAGCTACGGAACCTTGCCCGGAAATCAGGTGCTGGGAAGCATAACGGCATCCGCTGAGTTCGGGAGCGTTGCATTCTGGGTTGGAAGCATAGATGACGGTTTGCCCGTTGGAATCTTCAGTCCAGACTTTCACGCTTTCATCGTCATACGTGCGGATTTCTGGTGAGCTGGTCAGTTCGTCACCTTTGAGGGCAACGATCTGGCTGACCGCATTTCTGTTTGTACGGTCGCGGTCAAGCTTCTCTGCATTCGCACTGGAATGCGTGAGAAACACAGCGAAGATCACGACAGTTGAAACGGTGAAGATCGCTAGCGTTGCCGAGGATACTACTGAGTCGATCATGATCGACCCGGTTTTATCACGGAGCGCTTCACGCAGTCGTGAAGTCAAGGACATGATGAGACCTTCCAGAAGGTGCAGATTAGAGGGAAGAGCAGGTCGGTGGGAGTCAGGCAGGATCACTTTGACTCCCACCAAGCATTAGTTGACCTCGATAGGGGTCTGGCGCTCGTTGGTTGCCTGAAACTGCTTGCCGGTCTTGGAAGTTACGTTAATGACGTAGGAAGCGGTGGTTCCGGTGCCGGAGGTGGTGATGCTCAGCGCATCTTCGCCTTCCTCATTGGAAGCGGACGGCAGGTAGCCAGTGCTAGCCAGCTCTTCGCGTGAGCAGAACGCCAGTGCACCGGTCGTGGACTTTTCGGATGCGCACAGAGCCTGTGCGGTGACAGCTTCAGCAACAGCGTTTCGGGCCGCACGATCCTGGGTTGCTGGAACGACACCGAAGACCGCAGCAAGTGCGCCAAGGGTCAGCACAGCCATCAAAGTAACGGCAATGGCGGTGTCCTGGGTAGAGAACTGCATGTTGTATTCCTTTTCTCATTAGTGGCCATAGATGCGTGAGGTCTCAGCCGGCCATGTAACTGAGCCTCAAAACTAGGGAGCTACGACGTGGGCAGGGTAGCCATAGTCGTGATCAGGGAATAGATTCCGAGCGTTATAGGAAGGGCAATATTCATAGAAGGAGCGAACGGCACTTTCCCTCCGGTGGAGGATCGTTTGCGTGTTGAGTGGAAGGTTGCGAAGACCAGCGACAGCACCACCCACAGAAGAGGTACCCAATACGCAAAGAGTCCGAGAGGGAGCATGACCAAGGGAATGGCCTTGAGGTCTCCCCCGCCAAAGGAATCAGGCTTTGCCACTGTGAATATCAACATGGCAACAAACCAGCCAGCCGAGACTGCAATAGCTAATCCGAGCTTGCCCCATTCGCTGGATACCAGAGTCTGAGCAAGCACGAGCGGTACCAGTACGACGGTGAAGGCTAGGAGAACCTGGTTGGGAATTCGTCGGGTAACGCTATCGACGACATTCAGCAGACCCAGCAATGCACCTAACAAGGCAACCACTGCGTAAGCGAATGTAGAAGTCAACGAAGCGTCGGAATTGGGCAAGCCTAGGTAGATGATGACCGGCGAAACTAGTGAGGAAACCGCGGTGGATAGAACCAAAGCAAAGAGCACGGCAGGCTCTTTACTGATACCAAAAACTTGAGGTTCAGTAGTCATTGCAAACCGCTGTCCACGTCTAGTAGCGCTGGATAAATCTGGAACATCGGGAATACCACCATCACGATTGTTATTCCAAGCAACAATTGAGTGATGAAATTTACCGAGGGGCGCAATGTTTCGGAGAAAGTTTCAAGCATCAGCCTGGATTCGTTCTGGTAGGAGGGCGCAAATTCTTCGAATAATTCCACAGCCTGGTACGAAGTCGATGAAGCAAGAACGAGCTGACGGGCACCTGGCGGAAAGAACTTCGAGTCTACGAAGTGTTTGAACGAAGCGCCCTCGTTCACCATGGCTTTGGTGTGCTTCATGCAAACACTTCGGATCGCGTCGTTACCGCATCCCGATGCAGAGTTCTTGAGCGCTTCGGTTTCGGACATGCCTGCTTTGAGGTTGAGCGCGAGCCCGTTGAACAAACGGCCTGTTGAGGAATACATCAGCACTTCTCCGATGTATGGAACTCGGATGAGAACCTTGTCCATGATGGTGCGGAATCGTTCGGAGCGCCGACCAAAGGCCGTCCACCAGAGCATGAATACGAGAGTGACGATGAAGACTGTGGCGACCGTCCACTTCACAACCTCAGCCACCGCTAGGAGCACGTAGGTTGTTGCCGGCGTTTCAGCCTGAAAATTACCAAATACCTCGATCATTTTCGGAACAATAAAGTTCACTGCGACGAACATAAAAGCGAGAGTGACCGCGACATTGAAGATGGATGGAATGAGCGCCCCCCAAACACGCTTTTTCACGCTCTTAGAATCGGCAACCATCTCGCTTGCGGATTTGATGTTGGCGTAGAGCTGGGAGGTGTTCTGCGAAGACGCGATGAGCTGACGTGAAATCAGGGGAATCATGTCGATGCTGGCTAGCGCCTCACTAAGTGTAGTTCCGTTAGCCACCATGTCGTTGGAGGCTTTGATGAACTTGTGCCCAATGTCGTACTTTCGGTACTGCTCGCCAATGGTCAACAGGGCCGTCTGCTCGCTGGTGGACAGCGAAAGTTGCAGGCTCAGGGAACGTAGGCTTCTCGCGATGGTGTTGGTATCAGCCCGTCTGCCAGGAGTGAAAGTGATGAACGGCTTACGTTTCGTAGCTGGTTTCTCAGCAACTTCGGTCATGAATAG
Source organism: Glutamicibacter sp. AOP38-B1-38 (assembly GCF_052377485.1). NCBI lineage: Bacteria > Bacillati > Actinomycetota > Actinomycetes > Micrococcales > Micrococcaceae > Glutamicibacter > Glutamicibacter sp. AOP38-B1-38. The sequence continues at coordinate 19,775 of NZ_JBQSWU010000027.1, forward strand.
ATCCTTCGGGAAGTAAAGTAAGTCCGTTTAGCGACGGAAGCGTCCGGCTTTAGGCTTGGACAGTTCATCGGCCTGTTGCAGTTGGCCGAGAATTTCATCGAGTGCACCACTATCACGGGCAAAGGACTTCGCGACAGGTAAGGAAACCAGCCCTTCGCGGACAGCGCGCGCCAGGGATTGCTCCATGCTGTTCGAATCTTTCTCAGCATTGGAAACGATGATTTGCTGGATTCCACTTAATCGGTCATTACGAATGGCATCAGCAGTATTCGGAGTGTTCGTCAGAATCTCACGAACCGCAAACAACGTGTCATCAGTACGAGGAATCAGCTTCTGTACCACGGCAGTTAACAGAACATCGGCAAAGCGTCGTCGGGTCTGTTCCTGCTCTTCAGGAGGGAACCACGCGACGAAAGACTCAATAGCTTCGCGGACTGAACCAGCGTGCGAGGTAGTCAGTACAAGGTGTCCAGTGGAGGCCGCTCGGAGTACCGCACGGGCATCTTCAGGTTTCAGAATCTCGGCCACGAGAATGACGTGTGGTTTGGAACGTAGCGCATCAGCAACACCAGCGCCGTAGCTTGGCGTGTGGGTGCCAATCTCTCTCTGGACGATAGATGACGCGCCGGCCTCGTTGTGAAGGTATTCGATAGGGTCTTCAAGCGTGTAGATATGTCGGTTGGTCTCACGGTTGATCTTGCCCAGAAGAGAGTGGTTCAGCGTAGATTTACCTGATCCAGATGGGCCACACACAAAGATTAGGCCGGAGCGACGCTTGGCCTGAACCTGAATTACCTCGGGAACGTCCAGCATTTCAGGAGTAGGTACTTCACGCGGGATTACACGGAAGGATGCGGAGAAGCCCTGCATAGAGTCACGGAAGGTGGCTCGAACGCGCGCGAAGTCGGTATCAATAGCGACGGATGCATGCCCGTGAGTTTTCAATAGATGCGCGACCCGTGCCACGTCCGAGGCCTTACGCCCGTATTCAGCCCACGCCTTGATTTCCTCTTCAACGAAGAGGGAGTACGCGCTCTCGTTATCAATGCGGAGAACATCTTGAATGTCATGGCGCACCGGCTTATCGGGGTGAATGTGCGCGTTGGAGACCTTGTGGATGTAGAGGTGGTCAATGAACCCATACAGGCGCTGAATATCTTCCGGGAGCTTGGCCCGACTCGCTAGGATCGCCTGGTATTCAGGCAGAGCAAGAATCTCTTCAGGCTTGAGCTTCTGATGCTCTTCGGATAGCGCCGAATAATCCATGATGAATCCTTTGAATGGTAGCCAATCGTCCTCTGAAACCCATCATGCCGGTCTGTGCGAGGTGACCCTGGCACAGAAGATTTCAGGTAAGGAAAAACGCTGGAACACTGGCGTTGTTTCGCAGGTGTTCCAGCGTGATTTCAGTTCTGAAGGAAGGTGCCAATCTTCGGGTTAGCTGTTTGCATCCCAGACCCCAAGCAAGCGAGGGTCAGCCCAAGCCTCATCGTTCTGGAAAGTGTCAGGCTGGTCGGAGTAGTTGTTCAACGCATCCTGGTTGATCATCAAGCGAATCAGACCTGCCTTCTCAAGGGATTCCAGCAAAGTGGTCTCGTTCTCAGGATTCAGCAGGACGATGTTGCCACCTTCGGGAAGAACCGTTGCCGAATATGGCTCATGCAGAGTTGCAACTAAGAACAGAGGGAAAGGCTCGTCGCGAGTCCATTCCTTGAGCACCGTAGGAAGCCCACGTTCCCCGAAGATCGCATTCAACTGGCTCTCGGTGTAGTTGTCCTGGTCGAACCCCTCGGCGCTGGCTACCGCCCCAGACTGAAGCTGTGCGCAGGTGACCTCTGCAAACGACTGCAACTGCTCCTGAGCATCGGCATCGTTCAGTGCGTCATATCCGGGCATGAAGAACGTGAACAGGTCGGTTCGCGTATCAGCGAAAACAGTCTTTTCGACACCATCTGCGCGGGTGATCATGGCAAATGGGAATTCTGCTCCGTCGTTGTGAACCAGGATTTCGTTCTTTTCAGTAACTTTCAACATGAGTGTTTTCCTTAGCTGTTAAGTTTAGTGGTGAGCGACTGAAGAACTGCTTCAGAGGCCTTTAAATAGTTCTTGGCCGAGTTCCCGGAGCCGATATGGATGTATTGGTCTTGGCTGGTGGCCTGATCGCAAGGCTGGTCTTGTTGGTGAACGATCAGCGCACCTTTGGAACGGAACCAGGGCAGGTAGGTCGTGAGCCTCAACTTGTCGCTGACGACGAATCCCTCATCAGGCATCGGGCACACAAGATTCTTTACGGCCTTCGGCAATCCTTCTGGAACTGGCTGTGTCGGATCAAGGAACGCCTGGGCAACTTCGATGGGCCATTCCTCTCCGTGGATCGTCTGCGAATGAACCCACGCACGGTCTACCGCCTGACGGTAGTCGGCACTGTGTAGCTTGGCAGTCGTTGCATTCCAACCACACTTGGCCAATTCTGATGCCACAGTGACTTGCTCGGCTGGGTGAGCTAAAGCGTAGGCTTCAGCGAACCCCTCCAACCGGAGATGACGTTTGCCGGCCCGGATTCCAATTGCTTCTCCGAGTAGGTTAGCGTGATCCTGAGTGCAATGGCATAGACAGATGATGCTATTCATTGAAACAGCCATTCATCCCTCCTCATCCTTGAACCTCATCCCTGCTGGAAGAGATCGCTTGTACCTACACTGTGTGCCACTGGGGAGAAAATCCTTCGCCCCGCAACCGGCCAATTAGACCCAGCTCAACTCAACTGCTTCCTCGCCCTCAGTTGTGCGGACAATCCGCGTCTTCGGGAGAGTCTTACCAACCGGCAGGTCAGTCACGGAAGAAACTTTGAGCCACATCTGCTGATCTAGCTTTTCACCGCTGACCTTTCCGCTCAGAGAACGCATATTGGCGACAAGGTTCGAGTCGCGGATACGCAGGCCGGTGCCTTGAACACCTTCATCTTTCGAGTTCGGAGAGTTCAACCGACCAAGAACCTCAACACTGCTAAAATTCTTGGTCAGATGAAGCATCTTTGACAGCGGTGGCGCTCCATGATGCGAGGCATGCAGGACATGGCTCGGCAAGGAACGGTAGAGGTTCCCTGCCGTCTGCCGGCCAACCCCGCGGAAACCGTAGTGGTTATTCTTCGAGTCCACTTCATAGATGTGGCCATTCTCCAACGCCTGGACAGCAGGACGCGTCCAACCTGAATCCTTCGTTACATGGTTGACAGTCTGGGAATCCCAGACAGTCAAAGGCGAAGCTGAACGTGGCGAAGCTGATCCGTCCTTGCCTCTATAGAGCGTCGAACCCTGACGCTCGGCCACAAGGGAAGCACGTTGGCGGGCGCTTCGCGTTGCCGAAGCACCAGTTCCCTTCAAGGTTTTGTGGAACCCTGGGCAACGGTGCGGTTCCTTGGCCGAGGTGAAGCGTTGGCACTTTTCGCACTGCTGAACGGGGGTACTGCCAGTGCGCTTTCTGATCAGCTCGTTGTAGACCTTTCCCGGAGAAGAAGACTCCAACAACTGTCGATAAGTTGCTGGGTCAATGTTGTACCCATAGTGTCGGCCATTCATCTCCATGACGAGTAAACCACTGGCACGGTTATAGGCCACCCCGGAAACAAATGAAGACCCATTAGGCAACGGATGAAGAATCTTGCCTTCAGATGCGTGCATCTGCCGACGACGCTCAGCCCAATCAACATTCTGTAGGGCATTGCCAATACGGCGCGCTTCCAGCGAAGCCTGAACGGACTCGGAAATGTGTGCCGATAGGGCTTCGTCTTCCACTCCCATGGCAGATACGTGCCATCGTCCAGGCGCAGACTGGGTAACGTGCACGTCGCACTCTACTTCGTTGCCCTGGTCGTCCTTGTAGCGCACAGGCACCGCCATGGTCACGTCATTGTTCAAGGCGCTAGCACGGCGGATTGACGTAACGGAAGGCATCCTGATGGAAGTACCGCCACCCTCGTAGGTGCGCCTATGGGTCATGCGAGTACCACCGTCGCCACGGCCTGGGGTCATGTTCGGGGTGGCGTTGTTGGGCATACGCATAACCGAACGATTGCGCTCACCATATTCGCCTAGAGTTTCGTGCTTATCCCACCAATCTCGGGCTTCACTCTCTTGAATCTTGTCGACGGAGATTGCTGGAACGTAGCCCTTGGAAGCAAGAAGATCCGCTCGTTCCTGACCAAAATCGGGATTGATAGTCAGGGTCTCGGGCTGAACGGTCGGCTCGGGATCGGCAATGGTCTGGGTACGGGTATCGTCCGTTGCGGTCGGAGCCGACTGAATCAGTGACACACTCGCCTCTGCTTGGCGACCGAATGTGTACTGTCCGCCTTCTCGCACACCACGTTGAACTCGGCTTTGATTACTCATGTTTATAGATGTGTGCGAAAAAATGCAGGTGTGGCGACTCTTGGCGAAAAAACTTTAGAGAATTCTCGAAACGATCTGGCACCCTGGGCGTATCCGCAACGAAAACGTTCCCAAATGCCACACATTATGAGTGCACGGCGGTCAACACAGAACCGCCCACCGAGAACGGAAACATTCATGGCACTGACCCTACGCTTCTCGAAAGATCTTGTAGACGGGCTGAAAGAAGTTCTTTGCATGGCCGAACGAGGAAGAAGCGACTTTGGTTACCAGGCTCAGTTCGGAGACTACAGCGACCAAGACAAACAGATCGCAGACGAAAAGTGGAAGAAAGCCAAAGATGCAATAACGTCAATTCGAACTCAGCTCGACACGCTGACTGAAGATCCAATTTTTGATGCCGTCGAAGAGTTCACCGAAGTCACCCGTTACTGGGTCGAAGACGACATATGGCAAAAGACCTCCTGCAAAGAGGCTGAGTCCTCGGCGGACCTATTCAGAATCATGGGAAAAACAGAGGACGCTTCATGGGTTATCCGCACCCATGCACAATCAGATACCGATGAAGAAGACGCACACCACCACATATACATGGAACTGCAAGCTGAGAAGCTAGTGAAAGCCCAAGACGGTTAGCCTCATCTGAACACAACAACGGTGGGCATCAAAATTGATACCCACCGTTGTTTTTGCGTCTAGCGAGAGACGATGTACCGCTTAGCCCAGGATTCCAAGTCGGGCCAGTCGTAGTAAGCCACCCAGCTGTCAGGAGTCTTTTCCCGCACGTCGTATGAAGTCGGGAAGGTTTCATCATGCCCTCGCGCGGTTTCAAATGCTTCGCGGGTTATGCCCAACAAGGACAGCCTAGAGACGGCTTCAGTGTGGTCAATCCTATTAAGATCAATGTTCATTCGTGCCTCCGTTTCGGTGGTTATATTTCCTCCACACTTGGAAGCCTACGAGTGAAAAATTGGAATGTCCTTGGGTCAGGGTTATTTCTCGCTGTTGGCGCTCAACCGCACAGCAATTCCATAGAAACGGGCTTGTCCTAGAACCATGGGGAAACTAAAGGCGCGACCCGCTACGCCGAAAACTTCTCTCCGCCAGACACACATGGTCAGTGAGCGCCGGTCACCCGGACAGGCGCACCGCTCGACAGAGCACCAGCCTTTGAAAGGTGAGCACCATGGCACAAACCACAACCCTCCCAGCAGGTATCACCGGCTTTGAACCGGTGCCTTTCGGTGAGAGACGCTGGAATGGCGCGATTTGGGCCGACGAACAAGTCGATACGTACAACCGAGAGCTGAAGAGGATTCAGCAACGCCACGAAGCTGGATTGGGCGTGCAGAACTTGGTGAACGGTCTCTACAACCTGGCTTACGGTTTCGACCACTGCTAGTCGCCCACATTGCCAGCTAGGCCTCCCACCCAACCAAGGGTACGGGAGGCCAGTCCTTTTAAACCAAGAGACCGCCACCAGTCAAAGTGGCGGTCTCAGAAACTCTCAACTAGCGATTCCGATACAGCTCGATGATGCGCTTAGGCAATCGGCCCTGAGGGCTGAGGTCATGTCCGTTGGCCTCAGCCCATTCCCTGATTGCTTTACTCTCCATTGCCCGTGTCGGCAGATTCTTAGCGCTTGAGGGCTTTCTGCGGGCAACGGTCAGGAACTTGCCCAACGTTTGTTCCATGACGCTTTTCTCTTCGTAGGTCACGTCAATTTCGAAAGTCTCGTCTCCAACTGAGAATTGGAGGACTTCTGCGTCTCGCTTTCCGCTAAGGTCGGAAACTCGGATCATTGCCATATGGGAAAACCGTGAGTCTTTCTGTTGTTGGCCGGAGGAACTAAGAATTGAAGTTTGTGACGAATTCTACGAAGCGACCGATGAATTCCCAAATGAAACCGAGGAACCCGAGGAAAGCTAGAAGAGTCTGTTGCGGGAACATCAGAAAGAGGCCGGGAATAACAGCGAAGAACAAACTGATGCCTGCTTTCTTCCAGCCTTTCTTCAAGCTGAAAAGTGCGCCACAGGCAGCCAGGATGACCCACGCGAGGCCGACAACGAACACTGCGTCTTCGGTCTGCGGATCAGAGGCGATGACGCTATTCCACATTTCGTTGAAGGTTCTCTCGACCTTCTGTCCGGTCTCGCCTCCGTTGACAGAAGTAGAAATTAGTGCGCTCGCGCCATTCATGGTCACAGGCTCCCCTTTTAGAAGTTGATTGTTTCTCAATTCCCATCATGCCGGTCTGTGGGAGTTGACTCGTGCACAACATTCTTGCCTGGCTTTAAACGGCAAATCACTACCGTGAGAGCGCCCCAAACCAGTGTCAGGAACGGCCCGTCTCAGCGCACATATTTAGCCCAGCGCCTGCGTAAGCTTCAGGCGAGTCTGGTCATCTACAGCGCCGAACTGTTGCTCCACGAAATCTATGATCCTTCGAACCTTGGCATCATGAAGCATTGTCATCCCCTCCCCCATATCTACCGGCAACTCAGCGTGCTCGCGGGTGAGCACTTGAGGTTCCACATCTAGGAAGCGAGCCAGGGTGGAAAGGAAAGAATAGGAGGTGACCAGGTACTTAGAGTTTCGAACCTTCCACCAAGTCGATTTGCTGAGCTTCTGATCTTGCTCACTGAAGAACGTGGTGGCATCTGCAAACATGCGCTGATCGGAGCCGTCGTGCTCAAGCTCGTAGGCTAGCGCCAGCAATGCTTGTACGCGATCCCCTTGGGTTCGCGCGGAAATGTCTACCGCAGTTGAATAGATTCGCGGTTGTCTAGGCATTCAAGCCGCCTTCCTTTACTTAGTTCTTCACGGTATGCCCGCCCAGGACACCGAGAATGAAATTTCTCATGTCTTTGTCGGCAGATGTGCCTCGGCTCATTCCCGTCAACCCGCCATATTCTCCACCGAACAGCGCCTCTGTGCCTGTAGACATAATCTCGGTATACCCGCCGAAACCATAGACTTTGCCCATGTACCGGCTGGCGAAGTGATCGACGCGCGCTTTCTCTCTTGGTGTGTGCCGATAGATGGGAACAAGTGGTTCAAGTCGCCCATTAGGCAACGTTGTACGCCTGGTGCGGAATTGGTTCTCTAGGTGATAGATGCCAGGAACTACGTCTTCCATCCGGTGAGTGAATTCATGCGTGGCCACGGCGACCGCACCGGCTTGCCCATCTACATAGGAGCTTTCCTCGTTCATAGTGAGCGGAGCGGTCAGCCCGTCCTGGCTCAGCCGTGCGGGAATGTAGTGTGCGCGCCTGGTGCTCATCTTGGGAACCAGGGGGTTTCCATGGGTGTTTGAGCGTTCGACCCATTCAGTTGGGAAGTTTTTGGTTGCTTCGTTCAGGTACGAAATGGCTTTCTTCTGTGCACGCTTACCGGTCTGTGCCGTGCCTCCCATTGGTCGAATCTCCGCAAGCGTCTGCCGGTACGCGTCACGCAGTTTAGTGTTGTTCACTTTCAGAGTCGGGTCGCTAAGGTCGGCCGACTTTACCCTCCACTCCAACCGAGATGAGATGCCGTCCATGGTTGCATGACCACGGGAAGCCACCAGACCGTCTTTGATTTCATTGCGGATGCGCATGGTGTCTTTACGAAGGCGTTCTGCTTCTGCTTCAACATCAAACCCGGCTAGAACGTCCGCTCGCTTGGCTAGTAGAGCACCGAAAGCGACAGCTCCCTGCTCTCCGCCCTGGGGGTCATTGATGTTGCGAATGAGTTCTTGGTACTTAGCGGTCAAATGAGCGGGAACAGGAACGCTACCGTCGTAGTTCTTTTCAGTAATCTCCGCCGTGGGTACTCCGCGTTCCGAGAGCGTTCCACTGCTGGTCTCTGGCGCAGGGGGTGGCTCTGGGGCAGGAGAAGGTTTCACCACATCAGGCCGTGGTGGTTTCGGTGCCGGCGCTGGCTTCACAGGTGCCGGCTCCGGCGCTGGCTCGGGAGCTATGTCGGCTGGTCTTTGTCGCAGTTCCTTCACGTAGGACTGACCATCGAACTTGTATCCGGCTGAACTCAAGAACCCAGCTGACTGTTCAGGGGTGTCAAAGTCTTCCAAAGCGTTGGGGTGAACCTTTAGCTCAAAGAATCCATGTTTTCGCGCCTCTTCTTCGAGCATGGCCAAACCGTCAGTGAGATGCTGATCCTCGTTGGCGGACATGAAATTGACCTGAAACTGGCCGTCACGACCCGTCAGCACTCCGTCGACCATGAGGCCGTCAAACTCGTTCAGAGTCTTCGTTAGGGTTTGGTTCATCTGATGCTTGTTGTTGATCAGGCTGATGCGGGCTTCATTGGAGCGCATGGTGGCGTACTGTCCACCAGCACTTGTGCCTTTCGGTTGCCGTGCACGCCATGACGAATCGTTTCTGTCCATGCTTATAGATGTATGCGAAAAATAGAGGCTGTGGCGAATTCAGGAGAAAAATATCGAAAACTGTCCTCAAAAAATCGTCAAGGAACTTCGGAAACCAAACCAGCGTAGAGCTAGACCAAACGATTTTACGATGAACGTTGAGGCCAGTCTTTAGCGCTAATCAGTGGAAGCGTTCTTCGGAGCTGGTGAAACCAGACCTTCTGGATGTTCAAGAATCTTTTGAACTGCCCATCGTTTAAAGTCCTGGCGTACATCATGCTTTTCGATTCCGTAGAAGCTGGCCCATGCTTCAGGGTCAATTTCCACGGTCAGGCTAATCTGAATTTTCATTTTCGGCACCCCAAAACTGGACTACGAGTTGATTTCTTCGTCTTCACTACTGAAGGCCTGCTCTACCACCTCTTCGGGTATCACCACGAAGAACGCTCGCCCTGGCTCGTAGGATGCCAGTGCACCAGCAATACCTAGTGGGGTCGTCTTGTTAGCGCCAACGTTGATTGCGCCGAGGCGGACAGTCCATCCGTAGACGGCGTACATGATCGCGTTGGCCACTACGTCGTCGTCGCCTCCAAAGTAGCCGAGTGCAGTATCCCACCAAGCAACTTTTCCGTCATCGAATTTAACTACATGAGTTGCGGTCTCCGGGTAGTCCATGATTTCTCCTAAATTTGAGTTGTTCGTTATTTCAGCCTAATTGTGTGCCGACAGGAAAACCTTCATCCCCTCTTCAAATAGATCCTGGCGATACGTTCCATGTGTGACAGGAGGGGTTAAAACTTCGTGACTTTCCGCGCATTCACTGTTCCCAGTTCCGGGTCGCCCTTGATGAAACCGTCGATCCACTTCAGGCGGTGGTCTTCCATAGTGGCGTACCACTGCTTGCGCCAGTGCCCTCGTACCCAATGCTGACGCTGGACAGTGCCTCGCACGCCGTCTAGTTCATACTGTGCGGTCTCAGGCTTGTGCAGTGACATGATCGTGACTGGGCGTTCCTTGGTGTAAGTACGCTTCCCTTTCTTGCGTTTGGCGACGGCCACGGCCTTAGTAATGGAGCTAGTGCGGGGTGACTGGGAGATAGCATTCAGGGCGCGTAGGTAATTGATGAGTCTCTGCGAGCTGGTCTTTGGTTCGTCCTCAACCAGGTCTAGAACGATATTATTGATCAGGCCAGTGCTCAGATAAGAAGCTGTTTTGGCGATGAATTCTTCAGTCCGGGCACGTTCTTCAGCCGAATAGCCCTCGAACGGAATCTCAGTGAATACCTGCTCCGACCCATCAAAGTAGGTGGTGAGCGAGACCAATTTCTGCCCTTGCTCTACAGGCAGTTCCCAGGCAATTGCGCGCACTGGAACGATTTCCTCAGGCGGGAGGTCGGTGAAAATATCCTCGAACATCCTGGTCGGGTTTTGGAAGAAGACGATGCCACGTGGTGCGATCAGTTCGTCTTCATGAAGCACGCCAGGAGGTGCGCTGAGGCTGGATGCAAGCACCATATCGGCGGTCGGGTCATCCAGGAAGCCGATGAGAACATCATCAGAAGCCCAGAAATCAAGGTATCTTTGAGCAGTACTGCGCGCAGGATCAGTACCTGGGGGGAAGACGAAGTTACCCCGTGAAATCAGCTCAGCCGTAGTCAGTAATGCATAAGGCGATTGGTACAGCTCGCGCATACGTTCACACATGATGCCAGCATCCTTGGCTGACCAGCGCGTGTGATGTTGCCAAGGCGACAAGGGCTTCTCTGAGGTGCCACGGCGTGCATCAATGACAATTTGAGTGACACTCCGCGGATCAATCGAAAGGTTCTGAATTTCAGGACTCTTGGCCAAATTCTGGCGAATATCGGACATTAGTTTTTCCGGCACCTTTCGGGTGGGCTAGTAGTTGTTCACTTCTATTGTGTGCTGCCAGTACGACAAATATTTTCCTGCCCCATTCCTCGAACTGGATTAAACAACAGCCGGGGCACCACGAAATTCGTAGTGCCCCGCCCTTTCAGTGCTTCAAGAAGTTAGTCGAGAAGTACTGACCGAACCTTGAGCTTGTAGTCGTCGTACTCTCGGCGCAGTTTGGTCTTGGCTTCTTCCGCCTCTTCGTTCTCCCTTTTCAGCTCCTCCGTTCGAGCTTCGAGCGCACTCACCCGTTCCGTAAGCCTGATGATGGTCTTTTCCCGTTGCGCCTGCTCTTCACGGGTCTTCTTGGTGATGCCCAGAACTCGTTGAATCGCGTCGATCTTCTGTTCGGCGCTCATCTCATCGAATGCCGAGGGTTCGTTCTCTTTAGCGGTTGGAGTAGGCAGGCTGGCTTGTATCTCTGCCGACGACGGAGGGTCAAGCTGATCCCGTGGATCTTTCTTTTCATCACCAGCGGTCTCGTCGGTGCTTTCCTGGTCGGAGCCAGCTTCCGTGTTGAGTGTTGGCAAAATATCGGAGAGCAGTGGCAGTGAACCGCTATTCTCCTGCATTTCATCGACGGTGGACAAGCAAGCCTCAGCGTACTGCTCAGATCGTCTTAGGTAGGGCATGCGCTGATCCGGGCCGGGGAGGAAGGCCTTGATCATGAGCTTGAATACCCGACGGAAGTCATCCCCCTCTTTGATCGAGAAGGTTTTGCCCTTCTCAGTCATGGAGGTCACACGGAATCTCTCTTCAGCAACTCGCTCAATCGGGCAGTGTACCGAGCAGGCAAAGATGAGTAGCGCGTAGGTCTCCCGGCTTAGTTCCCGAGGATAGATGCGGAACTCAGAGGACTGCTCACTACACTCTTTGATCGCTTTCGCGACCAGTTCTTTTGGGGTGCGTGTGGGTTGGGTCGATGGTTGTGCCAATGTGCTGTCCTCTCAGTTCGTGGATTTGTTGTCAAGGTGCGGGCCGATATACCCGATGGTGATTTGTCCATTGAATGCCCAGGTGTCTTCAAAATGGAGCCGTGGGGAACGACCTCGCTTGGTCGCCAAAGGCACGTGGGCATACATGAGCATTTGTCCTGAAGGATCAACTTCAGCAGGCACAGGAAAAAGCCTTTGATCGCGCATCTTGCCATTCTGCTGAACCGTGTTTGATTCCTGGGCACTGATCTGTCTAATGCGCATGTAGAATCCATGCTCGGTATTCCGCTGGTATTGGAAGATTCCACCATCAAATTCTTTGCCGGTTCGAGCCTTTGCATAAGCGTCAAAAGTGCGCAGTACTTCCCAAGTTTTCTGGACTACGCTTTCGCCCAGATCGCTGAAATCGTCCAGTTCTCTGGTAATTTCCTCATTGCCACTGAAGTGCACACCAGGCAATTCGACCATTCGTTTCAAAAGTTCATCGAAGCTCTCGGGCGGAGCGCTCTGTTCTTCTGGGGCCGGCTCGATGTACGCATCTTGATCGCCAGTACTCCACAGTTTGTGCCTGAGCCTTTGGATTTCACTATGAGCGCGGTCTAGCTCATCCTGTTTGGCAGAAATCTCGAAGTTCAGAATGTCAGTTTCGTCCAACAGTTCCCTGTTGCTTTGCTCGATTTCCTCCGTGAGCGCGCGAAGTACAGCGTTCTCTGTATCGGAGGCATCGAGCAGTTCGTTGAGTTCGGTGTTTTCGTTTTGAAGATTGACTGTTTCGACGGCCTGTTCAAAGACCGATGATTCTTGTCGGTGACGGACAGGCTTGCGGAATTCAAGGTCTGCACGGCGTAGAGTGTCGGGAAGTTCAACGCCGGCCAACTCCTTGATGAGCGAACGGCGAAGCAAACGGTTGAGACGATGAGAAGCCTCCGAATAGATGCGGTGCTTCTGCATGATCCGGTGGGCATGCCCATCGAGCCGGTTGTCGAGGTCAACCGAGGCTTTGTAGGTTCTGATGCTTCCGGGCGCTATTCCGTGGGCGTTTCCCATCCAGGAGTTGAAAGCGTCGAGCTTTTCGCCGGCAACCATATGGATGCTGGTCAACCCGTGCATACCTTTCAATACGTCATGAACCGTACCCTGCCAGCGTTCCGGGGTTTGGTCTTCTGGCGGGGTGGTGACAAGAACCATCCCGCGCCGGTTCTCATCCTGGATGGTGTTGAGAAGTAGGTCTAGTCCTTCCGCCGTTCGGACAAGCGAGTGTCCAGCAGAAAGGGGGGAATCTCCGTCATGGAAATCAACGGCTTTCAACAAGGGCTGAATGAAAGCAGGCGTAGTCGTATCACGTGGCCTGTCGCCCCCGTAGCGCGATTTTTCCAGTGGTGGAAGTATGTCTGCGAGCACCCACACTTTGTCGCCTTGAGAAGTGACTGTGATGCGTGTGCGCGCGGTTTGATCTAGCCCGTCTTCTTGCCAGTGTGCTTTTTCCCATTCCTCGGTAAGGAGCCAGCGGTAGGCATTCGTGCCGTCCTCCATGACGCGGTACTGATGCCGGAGGGTCTGTCCTTTGGAGTTTTCCGTTCGGGCATCTGAAGCGGGCAGATCGTCGAATTTTCGAGACCTGAACCAGTTCTCGAAGATTCCTATTATTTTTTGCTCAGCGTCCAGAGTGGTTGTGGACGCGAGCATTCTAAATCCAATCAAAATGCTCCAAAAGTTTAATGTCGTACCAATTCATTTTTATCAGCTCTGGCGGACGTTCTGGAATTGCCCATCGACCAGGAATCTAAATGAATTGGTGGGGCAGGTGCTTAAGCTTGCGCACCTGCCCCACCAATGCCAGTTTGGTTAGGCTCTACTGGCGGAAATTCGGTCGCCAAGCCCTATATTTATCTTCCACCCAATCAGGAACAAAACCTGACTTCATCAGTCGCTTGAGCAGGTTGGCCAGGCTGTAGGTTCCATCCTCAGAGAGGGATTGCCTAATCAACGGCATCGCCAATGATCCACGGCCACGCGCCCACTCGATCCAAGCGATCAAGCTCATGATCGCGTGACGTTCATCTTGCTCGGCACCACCCACGAGCAGACGCAATACTGCATCAAGCCGGTCAATCCGTTCCCAATTTGGTGTGAAATTACCTTGGCCCAGCAGAAATTGTGCAAAGCAACTCTCTACGCCTGAACTCACCTCTGCGTAGAACTGGTTCATCGCGGGTTCTCCCAGCCCTGCAAGGACCGGAAGCATGTCGCGCACGACCTTACTGTTCAGGCCGTGTAGGAGCTTCACGCAGTTCTCTTCATCCGTGAGGATGGTCGTTGGGTCAGCCTGCTGTAGCACTCCAATCCATGCGCCGAAGTGATCCGGGAGCTGATACTCCGCGTCAGCGACCAAAGCGCGAACACGGTCGATGTTCCCCCACCGTGGAACGTCAGTGGCGTTCCATGTTTTCGGCTGTGGCGCGGAGCCACCGGCGACTAGTTGAACGCTGACAGGGTGGAACTTGAGGTTGCTCAAATCCACGTTCATGTACTCATCTTCCGAGTACCCGAACACCTCGTCATCCACTCCATATGCGGTGATCACGTCAACAGCGTAGGACTCTAGAGCTTCTACGAGTTTGTCCATGAGCTCCAAGTAGTGAGCGCTAGAAGCATGGTCGCCGGCAGGAACGTAAACGATAGGGATGACGCGGGTGATGCTGTCCAGACGACGTGTCATGGCGGAAGCTTGGTCAGCCCAGGTGCTCATGTTGTTCTGCGTGTGGCAGAGGTCTATGCGCATGGTGGCTTCAAGCGTGGTGCCGGAAAACATCAGGAGCACCAGTGAGTCTTTAGGCTGAAAGCCAAGTGCGTGCGGGATGTAGGCGAGGATGCTCTCAGCATCGCGCAACGAGATGGGATTCTCGTTTTGATCAAAGTTGGTCACTGCCTGTTCCTCTCATTAGGAAACTTTTGTTCGGACAGCCCCAATGTGTGCCAGCAGGAAAGAAAAATTTCTTTCCTGTTGGATCGTTTTTCATTCTTGGAAATTCAGCACGACTTCCAGATACACGAAACGGCCACTACCCTAGCGGGGCAGTGGCCGTCTCTAATCAGAAGCTAGTTCGCGCGTTGGCTGAGAGACATGAACGCAATTACGACAATGAGAATAACTCCAAGCGGAAGCAGGACAACCGAAGCGATCAAGGACTGAATCAGGAGCGACAAGCTGATGACGATGGCTCCGATGAAGCACAAGACGACGAACACGCCAAAGATAACCCAGCTAGTCCAGTCATCGACCTCGGATTGCTTCATCAACCACCGGGAGACAAATGCGATCATCACAAAGATGATGAACATCGTCCACACGCCACCGGCAGACTCCGCCCGGTTCATGAGGACAAACGGCAAGACCAAAATAGCGCTAACGCTGGAAAGGCACAGCACACCGAATCCCAGCTTGCTGAAGAACCTAGCGATAGGGCTGAACGGCTCAACTTCCATGAACCAGTTGAATGCCATAACCATTAACGGGAGGGCAAGGGTCAGACCAACCATCATGATCACGCTTGACCATGAGGTGAGACTCGTATCGACGGTCTCTACGGGCATGGGCGTAACATCGAATTTTGGAAACATCGGGCAACCTCTTTCATAGGTCGGGAAACTCGAACACTCACTATGTGTGCGCAGGGAAGAAAAATTCGGGCTGTTCGCGGGATGAAGACTAGAGCTGGTGGTCACCGCCAGCCAGACCGGTGTCCACCAGCTCTAGAAGCGACTAACGCCTGCTGAAGATCAACAGAGCGGTAACCACGATCAGACCCACAGGGATAGTAGCCAGGTATGCACCCAGATTACTGAGCAGGATACTCATGCTTACGAAAAACGCGGTGAGCAGAACCAACCCGGTATAACTTCCGCCGATGATCCAGCTCACGCGGGAATTCTCCGTGATCTTGTGCATCCACCAGATGAAAACGAGTCCGATCAGGGAGAACCCGAATGCGAGCCTCCACGCGTCACTAGGGTATTCAACTCCCTCGATCAGCCGGATAGGCAGTACCACCGCGAAGAAAACACTGATTGCCGACAGCAGACCGCTGATGCTCTTAGAAGCCCATCCTGCGGAAGGATTACTGAAAACCGAGTCAATGAACCAGCCGATCAGTAAAGGTGCGAGGTACAGCGCGACAGTTGCGCCGAACATGAGCAGGATGACTGGCCACGTGAACAAGGCAGGGTCAGCAGACTCCGTGAAGCTCTCAGGGAGAACGGTTTGAAACAGGGGCATTGTCTTTGGCCTCTTTCTAGGTCTTGGGAACTAACAAGGCCAATGTGTAGCTAGCCCCCAGAAACTTTCGTTCCGGTCACGGGCGTTCAAATACTTTTCTTGAAGCACCCGGTTTTAGCGGAAATACGATTGCCCTGTGGCCACCAAGGCTTGAAGTACTCCGATGACCGCATACAAGGAGACCGGTATTAGTAGGAGCCATTCGCGTATTGAACCGGCATTTCCTAGCACTGGGATAGCTAGGTAGCCGTTATCCATCCAGCACTTGTTCAGCCACGGGGTCTTACGCACTACCGCTGGTGGCTTCCACGTGGCAGGCCACAAAAGGTTGCATCCGCCTGTGGTCATCATGTCGCCTAATAGGTGAACGACTACGCCGAGGGCGACACAGTACGCGAACCAGCGTGGTTCCCCGAAGTCATTGATCGCTACCAGGGCACCAAAGACCACGCCGATTCCCCAGGGAGACTTACGCCAAGAATCAGGGATGATCCGAAGTGCCTTGCAGGCGAAGCTAATGAGGATGACCGACATGATGCCGGCACCAACATTCACGGCTCCCCAGCCGTCTACAATCGTTGTGGCGAAGCTAGCTCCAATGGCGATCAGAGTAAAAAACAAGATGCCGAGGATCGAATGAGTGCCATGCCGATGCCCGCCAGAAGCCTTGCCCAGCACCCGGCACAGGATGTTTGAGACGGGAGGCAGTGAGTGCGCGATAGTCGCTGAGTGATGGTCAGCATCCGGCAGAAGTGCTGATCCTGCGCAAATGAGTGCGCCCAGGACTACTCCGAATCCTGGTACATCGAGCAAATCCAGCCCTAGTTGCAGGGTGACAGGGTTCCAACCCATTTTCTCAGTAATCAGGTCGAGTGGAATCTCTACACTGCTCGTCAGAGCCACCCAGGCACCAGCGCCACAGGCAGCATGGTGAGCGCCCATCATAGGCTTAACTCCTTAATTCTATTTTGATGACCAGATCGAGGCCAATCAATTCCATTATTTCTGACTAGACGGACAGGGTGGAGCATTCATGGGGTTGGAATGCCCCACCCAAACGCTTAGGCGTTGTGCCAGCGCCGTGCGCGACCGATGACGACTTTGAGTGCCCTAACGGCATCTACGCGACGGGCGAGGCTACCGTCAATTGCCTTGAAGTCCTCTCCGATCCCGTCAGCGAGAGAACCAGCTAAGGCTGGTTCGGCCTTGCTTGCCGGGTTCTTCGGCGCGATCACCGGCAGAACGTTGCCTCGTAGGCCACCCTGTTGGAACCGAATGGCCACGGCTGAATCGTCGAGCCGGAACGTCACGTCCACCTCACCTTTAGAGGCCAGCCACCGTTCCAGGTTGGCCACCACGTAGTTATAAATAGCTTCAGCGGTGGTTTTTTGCGTCTTGCCTTGGCAGATTGGCCGGTACAGTGTGCTCATTAGTTCCTCCCAGCACATCAGCCCCTTTTTCGCGGGGCATTGTTGATACGCCTTCAAGGTGTGCCGGGAGGTAGGGAAATGAATATCCGAACTGAGGCCTAAACGTCGTAGGACATGCGATCAATCCACCAGTCGCTGTGCCCGTCTAGATCGAGCCTCTGGCGGTCACTCAATGGCTGTAGCGAGGATTCGAGCCATTCAATCTGTTCATCGTCAAGAGGAGGCCACATCATAACCTGCTCAGATTCACCCGAAGAGGGAATGAAAGCACCATGGCCTACATTCATCGGGGCTAAGAATGGTCGTCGGTCGGCCTGATTGAGCGTTAGAAGATGTGCTTCGTTAGAGGGCACACGACCCATGATGAGCCGTGCCGACTTCTGCACGTAGTCGGCCAATTCTAGCGCCATGGTCGAATGGATTCTCTGGGTAGCCCCTGCAACAGAAATCGCGACCGAATGACCCGCCCGCACAAGGAAAGACAAGATTTCGTTCATCTCAGAGCGCCAAGCGTTCTCACCCATAATTTTCTGATCATCAGAAGACGGGGCAAAAGGCTCGGGTGTCTCTGGAACTGGAATTACCTCAGTCAGAGAGGACAATTCGTCAATGATTAGAATATGCCGACGAAGCTCCAACCCATAAGTCTGCTGCACGCTTCTGGGAAGCTCGTGGAAAGACGAAACGCCATGGTTCGATATCAACTCCTGGCGACCAAGTGCCATATCCTTGAGCGCCCGTAAGAGCGCAACAGCATCTTCAATGGAACGCGCTACGCCTCTCGCATGTGGGTCAGCGAACCTAAAAGCGTCCGGCGATTTCAAAGAAACAATCGAGAGTTCGGCTGAGGGAACGGAACGCAACGCGCTGTAGGCAAGGTTCTGTAGAAAGACGGTCTTCCCATTGCCAGTGGGCGCAACGCACAGGAGGTGATCGTTGTCTTTGAAATTCCAAGTCACGAAGTTGCCGTAGGTCTCGTCCAGCCCCAAGGGCAGGCCAGAGCCGAAAGTTCCTTCATGTGGGAAGCGACGCTCAGTTAACTCAGTGGCTCGTGAGGCAGAGGGTGCAGTGACTGCAAGAGCCAAGCGTTCCTCGATCTGAATCTTGGCCTTACGGAGTGCTTCGGTGTACTTTATGCCCAATTCATCCTGAATGGATAAAGCAAGTTTACGCGTGCGTTGAGAAGTCATGACGATTTCCTTTTGCCTGCGTGCGGTCTCCCTGCATCCAACGGCACGACAAAGGAACCATGAAGAAGCTGGCCGTCAGCGTTAGAAGCTTGTCCTCGAATGCCAGTGAGCTAATGCAGGTAGCTCGGTGGCTCGGAGATAGGCGAGACCATTCACCTGTTAGACCCAAATCTATCAGATATTGGGTGGCGTTAACTGAGTGGGGTAGGTTGCCGGCGCGCAAATTCCCCGGCACCCAATAGACCTAATCCATGTACTCGGCCAAGGCATAGAGTGGCCGTATATCTCCGAAATCGACCGATTGGGTAAGAATCTCAGCACGGTTGAGGTCAGCTTCAAAATGGTCATCAAACCAACCCAGAAATTCCTTGTCTCCCCACTTTTTGGAACTGAGGATTCCGACGCCGGCTGGAATCGGGTAGGTCAAGAGGGAAGTCTTATCAGGATGGTGAAGCAGGGTTCGGCGGGCTAGGTGGACTCTATCGCCCAGAAGGATGCGCGCAGATTTCCTAAGTAGGGCCGGAATAGCGGGAAACTCGCTGTCTTCATTAAAAAGGTCACTTTCGCAGACGACGGAGACCTTGGCCTTCTCTCCGTGCACAATGATGTATTTCAACAACTCGTTCATCTCTGCCCGCCAAGCATTCTCCTGGATGATCTGATCCCGGAGCTTCTTGAACTCGGACAACGGGGTTTCTCGCGGAACAGCTACTGGGGTTAGCAATTCCAAGAGATGGCTAATAAACAATACGTGACGACCCTGATTGAAGTCCTCATCGAATAGGGCCTCTTCCGGGGGAAGCTCTGGCGAATAGACAGCATACATTTCCTGAATCTCGATACGGTCAATCACTGATTGCCGAACAGCCCTGAGTACTGCTACGGCCTCTTGGAGGGTGCGTGCGACAGCTTTGGCGAAACCGTTAGCGAAAAGGTACTCGCGAGAATCTGCGATAGCGATGATTGATGCTTCGTAGCACGGGCGGAGGCGTAGTACAGAAAACGCTAGGTTCTTCAGTAGGGTCGTTTTGCCAGAATTGGGGCTTCCTGAAATCAAGAGATGAACTTCTTCGTCGAAGTCGACCCTGGCCAGGGCACCAGTGTCCTTGTGAACACCGAAGAAAACCTGAGAAGTATTGTCGCCGTGCGTTTCCTCGTAGTCATAAGCAACTGCATAGCTGTGTGAGTGTTTCTTAGGAGGAACCAGATCCGTGGGAGGAAGACTCAGCCCCACTGACTGTTTGGCCTCACGCAGGGCGAGGCTATAAGGAACCCCGGTCTGCCGTTGAATTTCACGGGCAAGTTTAGTGATGCGGGTGGAAGTCATAATGATCCCCTTAGTCTCAACGCGCGCTCATCCCGCATATAACCGCACGGCTAAAGGAAACCATGGAAATAATCGAGCCGTCACCTGAGGCGCTTGTCCTCGAATGCCGGCAGATCAATGCGGGTGATCCGGTGGCTCGGAGACGGGCTGGGCTATCAGCCACTTTTAAATTAGCACAATGGCTCGCTAATCCCCATGAATTAGCGAGCCATTGTCTCTTCGGTCGGTCAGCTCTCGTCGTCCTCGCCGTAGCGGATAGCCTCAAAGTCCTTTTCGGTCATGGCCACGTGGGACAAGTGCTCACCCCCATCAGGGAAGTCGTTCTCGCACTCTACCGAATGATTTCGAGCCTTTTCGACCCCATGCGTACACGCGGAACAAGTCGCCCAATACCGAAGTGGTTGTCCACCATCTCTGCGAATGACTCATACCAGTACATGCCCTCACCGTCCGGGCTGACACCCCAGTTAGAATGCCAGTGCGGTTCTGGCTCGGAACGACGTTCGGGCACCTCATAGACCACCCATGGCTCTAGCTGGGTTAGCGCTCGGCGCTCCATCGCGTCAGCCTCTGCGCGGGTTAGCCCCGGCTCAAAACCGCTGGCGCTGACAGCTTCCACGCCCTCAGCGATAGCCTCATTCACACGCTCCCGATCTGTCTCAGCAAGGTCAGTGAAGCGCTTATTGGCAAGCACGGCATTCCATGCGTAGTCCATCGCCATTTCGGCCTTTTGTTCGGTGATTTCATAGGCATCAGGATTGAAGTCTTCCTTTGCCCATAGAATCCACGGCAACAAAGCTCCGCGTTTTTCTGCAATGCCCTTGATCTTGTGTCCAAGGTTGGCGAGCTGATCGACGTTCAGTTCGTCGAGTAAGTCCAGAATCTCGTTCATGGTTTCTTGGTGGGCAGTCATACTGATTGTTCCCCTTTCGCTGGGAAGGTTTGCTCTTGCAATACCTATGTGTGCCGGCAGGAAAGGAAAAATTGCGGGCATAGGAATAGCGCTCCCTACCCGATGCGGTTAGAGAGCGCTAAATGTTTGCGAGCTGGCCTGCTCCCTCATTTTTAGAGGTTCTGAAGCATATGCCGTTTCTCTTGCTCGATTCTCGCTAGATCAATGTCGAAGTGCTTCGCGAGAATCTTTTCTAGCGGTTCCGACGGGGGCACGAACTGTGGATTGGAGAAGCCTTCATAGGTCACGTAGTGCCCGAGCTGGTATTCGGTGGCCTCAAGAAAGTCAGCTATCGCCTGTGATTCCTTGGTGATTTTGGCTAACTTCTCGTGCTCCGGGTACTGAACCAGGCGGGTGTCTTCTGCCGTGGTGGCCTTTGAATCATGGTTAGTAGTGCTCATGGGGTTCCTCTCGATGGAATTCCGGGGATCATGAATCTATCTTTTCCTTGGGTGCTACCAGTATCACTTGCGACTGGATCTGGAAATGGAGAGAGGCCACATCCAGGGCACTCACCATGTGTGCCGGATGGGAAAGAATTGTTTGAGCATTGCAGGGGATCATCAGCGCTTGGGGTTAGTCGTGGTCGCTTCTAACGAGTGCCAGAAGAGGAAAGGAGTACTAGCGGGTTTCTTTGTAAGCCGATGGGGATTTCTCCCTCCCTGTGCGCTTCTGAGATGCGAAAGACTCCCCCGATTCGATCATCGCCTTGTTCTTGGCCGACTGTTGTTCAGCCCAGGAGGTATCCCACTTGATTGGCTTCTTCGCCTTGATTGCTTTCGTTTTACGGGCGCTCGGTTTCTTAGGTGCACTCAATTTGGCCTCCACGACGGGCAGTTCTTCCTGGATCTATTCTGCGCCAGGTGTTCACCTAATTCTCTGAAATCACCGCCGTATAAGCCAGTCATGCACGGCTGTAAACGGAACATTGCACAGAAGAGGGGTGCTCCCCGAACCAACTGGTTCAGGAACCACCCCTCTTCCCTGGAAAACTTAGCGTCAGTACGCCACCGATTCTTCCAGCTCATCCGGTGCCGGTATCTCCGCTTTCGTCCTCTTCTAACTGAAGTTGGCCGTCTCGGATTTGCTGTGCCCGGTACTTGGCATAGTGCACGGTAGCAGTCACATAGTCCTGCTTTTTGTCGTATCCGACTCGGTGGAATTCCTTCTCCGCGAGGATGAAATCGTACCAACGATCATCCTTGCCAGCCCCTCGGAGGATCGCATCGTCGATGTGCTCAATGGCCTGCACGTAGGATTCCAGCTCCCTCGCCCGGGCTTCCTGTTCGTGAAGTTCCAAAAACCCTGCCAGGTGCGACAGATGAGATTCTTCATCCAGGTGCTCTCCATAGCCCCAGCCACAGGTACACATCAAGAAGACGGCGGTTTGGTCATAGCAAGCGGAATGCTCCCGAAGCACGCCCAGGATGGTCTCGTCCGCCTCGCCGTCTAAGCGCTCAGTTTGTTCATTCATCGTCATCCTCTGTCTTCTCGAACTCGATGGTGTCTGTTAAGTCCAAGTGAGCACCTTCGTGGTCGCGTGGACGCTGGCAATACAGACCCCCCTCGGCCGAGAACTTCCCGCACTCCGGGTTAGGGCAACCGTGCCAGTCTCCCTGGTGCTTTGCGCAGAAGTACTGCCCGCATCCGTACTCTGTGTCTGGATCGAGTCTTGGTGACTCTCCGCAGAGGTAGTCCAGTCCACGGTTGATTACGACTGAGCAACCAGGCTTATCGCACTCTGCTGTCACGGTGTATCCAGCTTCGCGACCGTCGTTCAGGAGGTATTGTCCGTATCCCATTAGTTCACTCCGTTCTGGTGGTATCTGCATGGTGCCGGCTCTCCGCAGGATTGGCACACAGCGATTGAATCGTTAGCTTTCTCCCGCCACAGTTGCACGGTTCTGGCCGACCTGTGCAGGGGTTCTCTGAACGCGGTTCGTTGGACGGCACTGGTCAGGCCTGCCACGAAATCAAGGGTCATTGGTTCCGGGGCAAGCTTCGGTGCCTGGTGCTTGATGCGTAGCCGGTTTCCAGCTTTGGCCATCAATCCCCAGCCTTCAGGCAGTTCGTCAGGCCTGACGATGCTCTCATCCGGCACAACCAGAAACCAGTAGGTGCAGAACCGTTTGATCCGTTCGGATTTGGCAGGGTCTTTCAGTTCGGTGAGCCAGTCAGCGCGGGATACTTTCACTTCGTGTCCGATCAAGGCCTGCTTGGTGGAGTACTTGTCCACGGCAATGAAGTCTGCGATGGAGACTATGCGCCCGAGGTTTTGGGTGCTTCGGACGTGCTCGGCTCGCACGTACCGGTCAGCGATGGTGCCCCGGCGTTCGGTGTTGTACCGGAGGGTCAGGAGGTTGAGCATGTCGCGCTCGGTGTACTTCACACCAGGCGTTTCAAAGAGCTGATCAGTCATCAAGGCCGCCGCTCTTTTGTTCCTGGGTGCGAGTTTGTTCGATTGCCCCATTGAGCTTGCTCAAGCGCCAGCCGGAAAATGGCCTGTAACCAAGGAGCGCGACGAATGCACCGGCCAAGACTGAAATCTCCCATACGGGCGAATGGCCAGATCCGCCTTTGAGGTATCGCGCCGGTGCGAGTGAGAGAGTTCCCGACAAGGCCAGGATGATCATGGCCGTACCCGCGATGGAGATGAGCAACGCGATAATCAATCCGCGACTGAGGCCATAAGCCTCAGTGTGGCGCTCCAACTCGCAGAGGCTAGTGTTAGTGGCGTTCATGGTGTCCTTCCGTTCTGAGAAGTTTTAGTGCGCACAATGTGTGCACGAGGGAACAGAAACTTTGCACCGCGGACTCTCAGAACATTTTGCTTCCCATCATGCCGGTCTGCTCGAAGCCACCCTGGCTTATTTCAGTCGTCCTGCCAGTCAGATGGTGTGGATGTGTCCTGCCCGAGGTGGCTAGGGCAGGACACCACAGGATAATTCAGAAGTGCTTAGTTCGTCGCAGGGAGCCTGAGCCGTCGCATGGCTTCAGCCACCACAAGTTGCTGTCCAGCAACGTCTAGTTTGGTTAGTTGGGAGGAGGTTGCAACTAGCGCAAGCATATTTGCTGTCCGTTGTTCGAATGCCAGTGCGAGGGTGGCCTCCGTGTTGCGGGTTAGCTCAGAAAGGATCGCTGTCGTGTCAGTTGGGCCGTTTTCAGCGATGAATTTCTCGTTGGTTGTCTCCGGGGTGGCGAATTGTGGGCCTTCGAAGAAGTGCGGGTTTCCAGGTAGGGAACTCATCGGGTGGTGTCCTTCCGTCATCGATTGGATAGGAGAATGCCCCGCCCCCCCATATGGAGTAAGAGAGCGGGGCATTCGAGCTGGGTTCTTAGCTTTTGCTGTTGCCACTCAGGCCAAGGCGCTTAGAGATTTCCTTGGAAACTTGAGCGCCGTAGCGCTTGGCGTAGTCTTCGTCAGCCATGAGCGCGATGAGGCTGGCAGTACGCTGTTCGTATGCCAGGGCAAGGGTGGCGCGGGTTTCGTTAACGCCGTCCTTCATGTTTGCGTATGGGTTGCCGGGCAAATCAGACATAGGTTGTCCTTTCGTCGGTGCGATGGGTTGTTCCAATCCTCTCAGGAATGGTGCGCCGACAGTGTGTGCTGGCAGGAAACAGTTTTTCGTTGGCTCCCGGTGCCGTTGCTAGGCTGGACTTACAACCGCTCACAGTTGTTAAACCATAGAGTTAACCGTATTTATGGGCAGGAATACAGCATTTTTCCCGTAAATACGGTATTTTTTTAGGTAAGACCACCAGGAACGACCTGGCCGGAACCATTCGAGGAACCAAAGTCATGCGCAACAAAACGTACAAGGCGATGAGCATCATGGCCGTAGCCGGCCTACTGCTAACAAGCTGTACCAGCAATGACGCACCAAACAACGGTGAAAACCCTCAGACCGAAGAAAAAGTCGACCTGTCTGGCTTCCCAGAACTCACTCCAGACCAGGAATCCACCAAGTTCCACCAGACCTTCGCCTACAACGCCCCCAACGGCACGGCCCGACGGGCCTCCATGACCATCCAGGAATTCCCCAACGGTGGATACATCATTGAGAAGGTCAGGAAGGGCTTCGTCGAACGGTTGGCAGAGGAAAACAACGGCAAGCCAGCTTCAAAGTCCGCAGTAGAGAAGAAGACTCAAGAGTTCCTCAAGGAACAAGCCGACAAAAACGACTACTTCACCTCAGAATTCCGCGTCGACAAAATCAAAGACGGCCAAGACGAAGATGAAGCGTTCGAGGCAAAGAACGAGATTTACGTGCTGGTCAACCAGGCATGTACTCAGTCAACATCGACCAGTACGATTGATCCGCTGTTCAACATCCCCTATGGAAACGGATGCTTGGTATCGAAAAGCCCAGGGAGCATCAGGGATTCCTCTTTCCGCGAGACTGCGAGCGAATGGGAAAGTGAGATAAGCCCATTCAATTACGGTGATTCAAGCATCAAAACTGACTACGTTACGGTTGCCGGTGGAGGCATGGAATTCCCTATATCTGATACGTCAGACCCAGCAGAGTACGCTTTCGAACAGGTATTTGCTGTTTACGACCGCGAAGGTGGCGGTGAGCCGATTGCGAGCCTTCCGAACTTCACCTGCGAGCCAGGAAGCGCTGGTCAAGCGATCTTAGATGCTTTCAAGACTGAATCAGATGCTCGGGGTGGCGTAGCCAAGAGGTACATGATGTTCGCCCCTGAAGGATCGGGATGCACGATGCAACCAGTGCCTTCAGCTTCAGAGAATTCTTAATTAGTAA
Organism: Glutamicibacter sp. AOP38-B1-38; assembly: GCF_052377485.1. Lineage (NCBI taxonomy): Bacteria > Bacillati > Actinomycetota > Actinomycetes > Micrococcales > Micrococcaceae > Glutamicibacter > Glutamicibacter sp. AOP38-B1-38. Next base: position 45,321 of record NZ_JBQSWU010000027.1, read on the forward strand.
AAACTGTGGCCAGGAACCGAATAGTTCCTGGCCACAGTTTTTACTCCCTCAATTCTTCACTCCAACGACTTGAGCTGTGGCCACCTGCGTTTATCATGGTGGCCACAGCTCATTCCTTGATTAGCGGGTCATGGGCGAGGTTTCCAGTGCGCACCCCTAATGGAACCGATTTGGCTTGGTTGTCGGTTCGTCCGATGCCACTGTTCTTTCTCCCGCGCACGCTGGCTCATCAAGCGGTCGCGGTTCCGCTGTTCCTGCTGGCGCGTTCGGTCTGCGTTCCGTACTTCGATTGTTCTCTGCTTCCGTACCTGCGTTTCCTGAGCTTTCGGGCTGATCACACGAGGCTTCTTCACCTGACGTATTGGATCAGACTGAGGCTTGGCCTCTACCCTGGCCTGAGATAGCTCCGGGGTGCGGAACCCGGCGAGAGAACGGTTAACTGCTCCCTGTCTACGCTCAACACGTTGCTTGCGCTGTCTCACCGCATTCGCTCCTGCACGGGCCACTCTGGAACTACCGCGAGCAATGCGCCCAGCGTTCATGCCAGCTACAGCACCGCCTATCAGAATCGGAGCGGCCACTCCCCCCGTAAGAGCGCTGGCCATGGTGAGGCCAACCCCGAGGGCACCGTATTTAGCAGTGGTTTTTGCGACCTTGCCCAGTGCCACAGTTCCACTAGCCATAGCGCCGGCAGGATCATGAGCCATGCGTTTGAACTTCTCACTGGTTACGCCACGTTTGATACCGCGTCCTGTGGCCTGAGTACCTTGCCATATACCGCGCCCAGCACTCTTCGCACCGTTCTTCCACGACTCCTTTGAACGCACAGCCCCGAATACTTGGTGTGCGCCGGAGTAGGCGCGAACACTAGCATCCCTGAACTTGTCGTCCACGCTTCGGTCAGACCGCTGTTGCTCTTCCAGGAGCCTTCGATCTTTCCTTGGGAGGTTAGGGGAGTTCAGCGCGTGTTCAATCGCGTGGCCACGATCAAGACGATCCTGGTGGCGCATGTTCCGGGTCTCCCTGCGTGCAAACTTCTCGCCGGTCGAGAACCTGTTTCCCATTGGACGCTCAATTTCGACTTCGCCACCAGGTACCCCCGCTCGTCCAGCCTTACGGAACGCTACAGGTTCCTGAGCCGTGGAGCCTCCATCCAAGCCTGGTGCCCCTGGATTGTCGGTAGGTCCGTGGCCTTTCGATGCGCCCGATTGTCCGCCCGCCATAGCTGGTTCGGTCTTCTTGGCGAACTTGCGCCGGTTAACGCCGTCAGCGCCTACTTGGCCAGGAGCGTTGTGCTGGCTGGCCCGGTTGCTCAGACGCTGGATTGGTGAAGTCTTCCGTGATCGCGCTCCTATGCTCCGACGGTCTGCTCGGCTGAGCATGTTTCGGCCACTTTGACGCATTTGTGTGAGGCCTGAACCTACTGCACCGCCAATGACACCTGCACCGCCAGCGGTTGCCCACTGAGCCATTCCCTTGAAAGTGAAGGGAGACGGGATATTCGCAACCTTGAAGACGAAATGAAGCCCCACAATGGCGACCACAGGTGACAAGCCCATCCAGAGCAGGTGCATGATGCTACCTTGCATGAGGAACATGTTGCCTGCGCTTTGCATCATGCGCGTTAGAAGGGTGATCAGCGAAAAGAGGAAGCCAACCATCGAAGTCAGCAAAATGACTGAGACTGCGATTTTACCGACCTTGCCGACGACGGTCGGGAGCGACTTCGGGAAGCAGAGCATGAGGAGGCCTGCGAAGAGTCCGAAGATCAATAGAGCCAAGAAGATCTTTGCGCAGAGGGTGATCGCCCCGAAGATGAAGAACACGACGGAGAGTACGCCTGCTGAAAAGACGTAAACGATAGATGATGCCATGGACTGCTGGTTGTCATTGCCATTGATAGTGGCGACGTACTTGGCCAGGGCAGGGTTTCCGCCTGCCTTAGCTACCTTTTCATCCACTTCGCCCTTGGTGGTAGGGAACTCGAACTTCTTTGCGTCCTGTCTACCATCGCCTGCCCAGGGCGAGTTCCCTGGATCGTCGTACCCACGGAACCACTTGGCGCACTCTTCTCCGTAACGCTTGTCTGGGGGAAATATCTGCTGAAAGTCGCCTCGAATCTCCCACGAATTTCCTTCGCCCGCGCGTTCGCCGTCTTTAAGGTTGCAGGCGCTCCAAGCGATCAGGGATCGTTGCTTCTCTACATCCGAGCCGGGGTTAAAAGCATTGCCTTGCCACGTGTATGGCCAAAGCTCATCGCCTGGTGATTTACCTACTACCCCATCACCCTGCCCCGTGCCAATGCCAGGTGCTGTCGGCAGGTTGTCGCCCAGGCCAGCTTCTCGAAGCGCGTGGCGTTGGGAAACACCGTTTTCCAAATCGCCTGACAATCGTGGAACGCGTCCACCGTCGCCAGACATACCGCTTGTATCGCCGTTCACGTCGGTAGCTTTGTCGTAGCCGACTGTGCCAGGAATACCGGAATTCCATTCCAGAAGACGGCACCATGCCTGATCATCGTAAGCGTTCTTAGGGGCTTCAGGGTTAGGCAGGTTGTAGCCGAAAGAAGCTGTTCTATATGCGCGCAAACCCATTTCTTGCCACATTGAGTCCAGCATGAGTGGCATACCGGCATTAAGGCCGTAAACATTCTGCGGGTAGGTGCTGACGTATTCATCACGCATGCCCTCGACGTACATACTGCAAGACAATGGATTGGTATTCCGCTCGCCTACTGGATCATTGTCGAAGATGTTCTTGTCGCCGTTGATGCCCTTCTCGAAAAGACCTGCCGGAGAAGAAATGATCGCGCCCAAGGTGTTGTTTGCGGTCACCATTACCCAACCGAAACCGCCGATAGCTGGCTGATAGTTCGCATCTTTGTTGCCTATATCTCCGCCCTTGTCCGCTCCGCCCCCGGTAGACAGCGCGGATTGGAAGCTCATGAAGAGCACCAGAGACATGACTGCGATCTTCGTGCCAAAGGTCTTGAAGTCGAAGGAACCAGTACGACGTGAGACCCAGATGACGTAGACGAACAGGGCGAGGATAACAAAGGTCATGACCTCGGACTTGAAGATGGTCTTGCCCAGGGAACCGACAATGTTGTCGATAGCTCCGCCTGCTTTATCTAAGAAGCAGAAATTGGATGAGAACGTCACGAATTCGGTGGCACTCTTGAACATCGTGTTGCCGAAGGACATGAACGAGCCGACTAGTGTGTTTCGACTCGCGCGGTCGCTCATGTTCTGGATGTGGTCTTGCGAAAGCAGAACAGTGAGCATTTCGCTGGATGCGTCTGACCAGCGGTTGATTGGCAGTAGATTCGAGGTTTCAGAACCGGATTCGCCACTGGTGTTGCAGACGCTACCTGAAGATGCGGGATGTGCAACAGTGGGAGCCGTCTTCACTACCGATGAGAACGCATTAGCTGGCGATGCGGTAATGCCAAGGAATAGAGCGAGGATTCCAAGAGTGGTAATGAGCCGTGCCCAGATTGGTTTAGCCTTCATCGTTATCCTCGGTATCTTCCGACTTCGCGCGACGTAACTTGGTTTTCAGGCTGGATGCACTGAGGCCAGTCCTAGTTCTGCGCGTGTATTTCCGGTCAAGTTTGGCTTGAGCTTGTTCAGCTATCACCTGTTCTTTGGCCCGTCTCTCTGCCTTGAGACCGTTCTCGTCCTGAACCTTCTGCATATACCGGTCTTGCTCTTCCCGTTCCCAGCGGTCGTGGTCAACGAGTTTCTGAATGTCCGGGGTGAGCATTTCAAAAGGTACTTCACCAACGGTGCGAACGATCCAGTCCATCTTGAACTGGCCGATGGTTACCTCTTCCATCCCGCGCATGAACTTGTTGTTCCGGCTTTTGTACTTGGTGAGAAACTGCTTGTATTTCCGCTGTTCCAGACCGTCTTGAGATTTCAGGTGGAAGAAATAGAAACCTGCTCCAAGGAAAAGTGGCAAGGCTAGGGTCGACCAGATTCCAAGAAGCGGGAACAGTAGTGCGCTGATCAGGAGGCCTGGAAGGCCTGCACCGATAATGATCAACTGAGTGCGTCGTGCCATGTCAAAAGTCATCATGGTGACTTGCCGTTCGCCTGCCGATTGCCGGCCAGTCATTTCGGTCAGATTGAACATGTTCGGAAGGCTTTTTGCCATGGCTAGTGCTGTTCCCGCTCGTGGTTGATTTGCTGTCTTACTTCTTGACCCCGAAGAAGGTCTGCCACAGCGAGAAGCCTACGTTGATCAAAATATCAATGGTTCCCAGAAGCACTGGAAGGATGAGCTGTGGGCCGGCCATTACGCCTGCTAGCAAGAAGATAATCCACTGGCCCTTGAAAGCCTTGCCTGCACCAGAACCTTCGTTACGACGTGCCTTGATAATCGCGGTCACGATGCCAATGACAGCCAAAAGCACACCGATCATGGTGAGGAACAGCGCGAATCCGCCCCAGCCCGAGGTGAAAGCACCCCAGACCTTATCCCAACCACCCTTAAGGTTTGTGGCGTTGGCACCGATGACGAGAGAGTTACTGATGGTGTCCGTGAAAATCGAACCCGTCAGGGTGTCCGTGATGTTCATGCTGGTTCTCCTAATGGAAGTGTGAGTCGACTATGGGAGTGGTCGTTACCCATCATGCCGGTCTGTGGGAGGTGACCCTGGCACAGTGGTTTTAGCGATGATTCTTTTGGGTGAGGAATTCGTAGATGCGCCGAGTTTCCGGGTCTTGGATGGCTTGTTCTTGTTGCTCGGGCGTGGATCCAACAAGACCTATAGTTTGTGCGCGAATAAGCGGGTCTCGATCAGCTAGCGCTAAGTCAGGCGCGCCACTATTCATGGAGTGCACAGCACTGATGCGCTCAGCAATCGTGCTTTCCATGTCGCTCATCACCGCTTTCATTTCTTCCTCACCAAACTTGTCCGGGCCGAAATCTTTCTCTGACCCACCAGGATCGTCCGGTGTTCTCGCGTTGGAGGCTCCCGTGAGGGATACCTTCGATTCATTGCGCCGTTCACGGGCGAATTGGCCACCGGTGCTCTGGCCTCTCGGCACACGGTTCCGGTACTGCTTGCTCATTTAGTTCCCTTCCCATGTTCAGAAAGAGCCGTAGTCTGCTTCATCTGATCCACCCCACACGTCCTCAGCCTGTTGCTCAGTTGAGTACTTGATTGTCGACTCCCAAAGCTCCTGCGCGTAGTTAGGGTGCTTGTAGAAGACCTTGCGCACCCTAATGCGGTCGCTCTTCTCCAAATCACCGAACGCGCGAAACAGCGTCTTATCCTCTATGTCCTCGAAACCGCTGTCACGGACTTGCTTCAGCAGTTTGTTGGCTTCCCACACCTTAATACTATTCAGGCGCGGAATTGGTGCGTCATATGACTCAGCTAATGCTAGGTATATGTCCTTCTTAGCGTTGGTCAGACGGCCTACTTTATGCCCCTCCTTCTCAGTTGCCCCTTCGCTCACCCAGCCTTTGTCTTCGACTTCTCGGAAAACCCGGTCGAGTGAGGAACCAGGTGCCACGTGGGAGGTGGCTTTCGCCGGGTCAGCGATCAGATCTCCCATGTCTGGCCCATCTTCGGAAGTAGGAAGGTTCAAGCTCACGTTGAGGTATTGGTACGTGTGCTGGAAGCCAGGGCGTGGCTTTTTAGGGTTGGAGGCATTTTCCTCAGGTTTAGTTGCTTGTTCTTCGCGTGGGTTGGTTACGTCCAGGTACGCGTACTTTGGCCAGGTCTCGATGATTTCATTGGCCAGTGCATCGGTCTCTGTGCTCTTGAGCTTCCTGCCGATCTGTTCTTCGCGTTGCTGTTGCAAGGCCTTGAGGACTCGGTAGCCCTTACGGTCACCTGCATGCCAAGTTTCCGAGCTTGCCCTGGACATGTTGGAGGCCATGACTCCCATCAGATAATGGGGCACGTTGTCGGGCAGACCATGCTTTTGAACTCGGGAGACGAGAGCAATCAGGGATTCTTGCACCATGTCTTCTTTGTCCTTGTGGCTTACCTTGCGACCGCCGGCCCAGTACTGGCGGGAGTACTTCTCGGCGCACCTTTCAGCGATGTTGAGCACTTCGGCCTCGCTGAAGTCACCGAACATGCTTTGCGGTTCGGTGACAGTTGATTGCGCTGAGACAAGGGAGACGTTGGATTCTCTTTTGCGCTCAGTAGCGAACTGTCCGCCACTGGACTGTCCTTTGCGTTGGCGTGATCGCCATGAAACGTCGCTCATACCTTATAGATGTGTGCGAAAAAATTGGGTGGTGGTGATTTTTCTAAGAATTATTCGCAACTTTTTTAGATCGTTGGCGATACAGACCAGAATTTCGTGTTGATCTTCAATGGCATCGACGTTCATCCGAGGGTTGTTTTCTCGCCTGGTGCCACTCCGGGCAGGCACCGAATAGTGCCTGCCCGGCCAGCGTGTGCCCGTCGGCCAACCTGTCTAGCTGGCCTGAGGCGTGAACGCCTCCTGCACAGCTTCAACAGACTCAGCGAATTCGGTGGCAATGTCATCGAAGATGCCGAGCATTGGCTTCGCATACTCCAACAGCGCATCAAAGGCGATTGGCTCTCCACCGTTGTACAGTTCATCGAGCGTGTTCACCAGGTGCTCAGTGTCCAGATTCTCGAACATTTCGTCTGTGACTTCAGTGAAATCAACATCCATTATCACGGCACATTCAAGCAGTCGTTGCACCAGGCCTGACGGGTCATTAGTTTCCATGCCGGCTTGCAGGTAGGTGGACAGCGCCGACGCATGGACAGCCAACTGTGCGTTCTCTACCTCATCGACCAAGGCTTGGGTGGTTTCCATTGCCCAGTTTGGTTCCTGCTGGTCTCGCATCAGCTCATCTAGGTTGATGCTGTCCAGAGCATCGTCTTCTGCGCCGTTCTGCCAGCGCCGGATACGTTCAACGTCGGCGGGGTCATTCACGTCGATGCCGATGAGTTCCATCATGTTGAGCCAGCCGAGTTCTGGACTGTAGACCATTCCTGCGATGAGTTCGAGAGAAAGGCGCAAAGACCACATCTTGTCATCCTCGATCCTTTCTTCACCATCGTCGTTCAGGTAAACATCGCGTTCGATCAGGCGTGATGGAAGCCAGAAGAGCGGGTGCCACATCATTGCCGGGTTCACGTGCGCATAGGGGCGGGCTGGGTTCATATCGGCGGTGACGATGGGGAGCGGTACGGCGCAGAGGGTGCTTGCTGAGATGTTCTCGGTTGGCAAGCCTGTGTCGTCTGCAAACACGGTGAAGTCATACATGCGCCCAATCGGGTCTTCAGCGATGATCAGCGGGGTTCCGGGTTCGGTCAGGTAGTGCTTGCGCAGTCGGCTCGGATCGACGTTGTTATTCATGGGGTGCCTTCTAATTCTCTGTGGTCTAACGGTTCGACGGGTCGCAGATCGTACCGGACTGGTCAACTAGTGGGTCGCCGTCGGTGTAGTAGTACTCCTGCACCTTGCCGTCCTTCACCGTCACGTCGAGTTCGCGTGGCGCATCGAATACTGGGTCTTCTTCGTCCGCGATCCATGCCCAGCAGACTTCCATCTTGGCTTTAGTGATGCCCTTTTTGGTGGTGGATTCGTAGGTTTGAATCCATGGGTAGGAGCGTCCGTTCATTGATTGGGCGACCTGCCAATTGAAGGTGATGGTTGGCTTGTAGGGTTCTTCTACGGTGTCGGCTAAATTCTTGGCCATGAGTGGTTTGGCGCGCTGTTCAGAATATTCGATATAGCCGTCTTCTTTGGGTTCCCACGTGGCTGTGTAGAGACCGAAGTACTGCGCTAGCTGATCAGCAGTGCGTTCTTTCAGCTCAGGATTGTCGTGCACAGTGATACTGTCTACGGTGATTGCACCGAGAGCGCCACTAGTCGGCGGTTCCGGCAGCTGAGCTGATTGCTTGGCAGACTTGATTTCTTCAATCACGTTGTAGCCCGCTGGGTCGTACCCGTGGTCTTTCATCCAGGCGTTGAAAGCGGTTCGCCCTTCATCCTCGGTGCCGGTGAAGAGTTGCAGGTAAAGTCCGAACTCGTAGCCTTGCTTGTTCGCTAGCCCTTGGTACAGCTCGAAACGGTTGCCCTGATATGGCAAATCGGAGAGGATTGGGTAATCCTTGTAGGCCTTTTCGGCGTCTTTGACGTAGGCCTCTCCAACCTCGGCTTCGTTTGCGAGGTTCTGCTCTTCAGCGACAATGGCCTTCGCCTCATCGGTTTGGGCTTCTAGCGCGAGGTGTACACCGTTTTTGTTGGCCGATGACAATTGCCATGGGATTGTCACGTCCGCGAAGCCTTCGCGGGAGGCCACCAGCTCTACTGACCCCGTGGCGCTAATCGTGACTGTCTCGCCGTCTTTCACTAACCCGTAGTCCTGGCCGTTGACCTTCAGGTTGAATTCCTTCGGAGAGCCACTAATAGTTAGTTCGGCAGTGCTTGGTGCCTCTGGCTCGCGAGGATTTCCGATGGTGAGGAAATATGCTCCCACAAGGCCTACGGCGATCAGAACAGCAATAGTGATTTTGAGAGCCAAAGGCTTTTTCTGAGCGGTTGTAGCGACATTCATGGTTAGTCCTGGTTCTTCAATCGGGCGACGGTGTACTGCCCACGGCGGTCGGAGAGGTACACGTAGTGACCTGCTGGTGGTCGCGCGCTTAGTGAAGCACCCTGCGCACGCCCGGTATCGGATGCGTTTCGTTTCCCGGTGTATAGATAAATGTGTCCGTTGAGCACAAGAACGTCGCCCGCTTTCAGGTCAGCTTCACTCTTAGGGATGAAAGTGTCGTACTTCTCGCTGTTCCTGACGTAGTTCAGCATGACGGGCGTACTGCGCTTGGGGAAGGTTGGGTCTGCACCGCTAGTGCGCATGACTGTTGAGACAAAGACACCGCAGTCAGTGAAGTATGCGGTGTGCCAGTCCTTTGAAAGCTTGCTGGCGGCTTCAACGAACTCTGGGCGTGCTTTGTCCTTGCCATAGGCGTAAGCCATGCTCGTGTAGGGCATTTCGACGTATTGATCCCAGGCGAGCTTACCGGCTGTTTCGGTGATGGTGCCCTCGGCTACCTGCGAGCCACCGCCTTCATCTTCCTTGCAATCTGCGGTGTAGGTGCCTTTGGAGCCGGCCATGATCTTTTCAACGTAGGCCTTGCCCCGCGGAGAGACCGAAAGCGCCTTTTCAAAGTCATTACCATTATTGGAAATCGCATAAGGGCCATTGTGGTAGCCAAATAGGGTCATTCTTGCTAGAAGCTCTTCGTCGCCCTTGGCCAATGGCTCCATCTTGTCCTTGATGAACTTCATGTACCTACCGAGTGCTGGAATCGCATCGGTTGGATTCCAAATGTCTCCGCCGTTTCCATACTCAGCCCAAGTTTCCATTTTGAATTGGACGATCCCGAATGCAACCCCGCTAGAGGCATTAGGGTTCCACGACGATTCAGCTTGAATCTGGCTCGCGTGCAGGTTCACCGACAGCCCAGAGATTTTCGAGGCCTCTTCAACAAGGCTCCGATATTTCTCTGGAATGTGTACGGTTCCATCGCTTCCATCACCAGGTGTACAGACTGGCGCGTTGTTGTCCGGCGAGGGTGCCCCTGAATCTCCGGTGCGCCACCCTAAGGCCACGCGGTAGATTTCATCAGCGCGGTCTTTGACCCCACTCAGAGGCAGTGCACTGACTGATTTAGTGATGGCTTTTTTCGCGTACTCGGCACTCTCTTTACTTCGGTCATCGTTGCCAACGGAGCGCACCCATTCGCCCTTAGCATTGGCGCTCTCCATCAGACCAGCATCGAGCGTTGCTACGCCTTTGGTGCTGTTATCGCGTAGGTGTCGGGCAAGCTCGCGGGAGATGAACCTGGTGGAGCTTTCGAGATTTTCAGCATCGGTCTTGCTGATCTTCTTGTCTTCAATGGCTTTATTAGTGACCTGATAGTCACCAACGCCTCCGCTAGCTTGCCTTTGAAGGTTCCAGATTGCAACGGTCAGTTCCCATTCGACCTCTTGTGAGGCGGTCATAACGGTTTTCACGTCGTCTCCATTGTCCGCGCCAACGCTTTTGTTCATGGTGGCTAAGGACATGCTGGCTCTCGCATTTGAGGTGCTAGCTTCGGTTTCTTGCCCGATCATGCTGACAAAAAGCGTGTATCCGACCATTCCTACAACTATGCCGGCGATGAGCAATACGCCGATGATCAGAGTGATTGCCTTCTTTCCTGTTTTGGTTTTGAGCGCACCTTTGACACCGCCAGTAATTGCGCCGGTCGCGCCACCTGTAGTGAACCCTTTAAGCGCTTCCAGTCCGACTTTCTTCTTGTCATCGCTGATTTGCTTTAGGCCGTTAGGCTTTTCTTGGTTATCCATTCGAGGCTTATGTCCGTTCTCCACACGTTCTGCTACCCATCATGCCGGTCTGCGAACGGTGACCCGTGCTTAAAAATCACAGGCACCCGTCCATGGTGTTGGACGGGTGCCTGGAACAGGAGCTTCGTCTAGAAATCTTCGCCGTCGAGCATCGGCTGTTCACGCATTGACTGACCCTGCTGAGGCTGAGGCGTTCTTCCCTGTTCTGGTTGTTGCGGAGCCTGATTCTGTGGCTGGTTCTGCTGGAACTGACCGCCCTGCTGAGGTGCTTGTGGCTGGTT
>NZ_JBQSWU010000028.1:0-53918 GCF_052377485.1 Glutamicibacter sp. AOP38-B1-38
CCGGCCGGGCATACCCGCGGCGCCCCGAGGCCAGCTTCGTCCTACCGGAAGATAACGCCTATTTCGTTGGCGTTGTCGCTTCCGCCCCGGGGCGCAGGACCACGTTCCCGGCCGAGACCTCAACCTGAACCTGGTGCTCCGAGGCGGAGTTGACGCTCAGGCCGTTCTCCACGCCGCCGGCCGAAACATCCTGGAGCACGTTGTATTCGGTATCCGGCAGGGTCAGTTGCAGCATCCCCGCGCTGACTTCTGCCTGGACGCTGCGCGGCGCGCTGCCGGTGAAGGTGCTGTCGATGCGGCCGGCGGAAACATCGAAGTTCGCGCTCTGCACGTCAGCCATGTCGATATCGGTTTTCCCGGCGCCCAGTTCCACGCTCAAGCCCTTGGCCGAGCCGGTAGCATCCAGGGTGCCGCCGCTCATCTCCATGACCAGGTCGTTGAAGTTGCCATTGACCGAAAATTCTCCGGCGGACATCTTCAGGTCCGCATCGAGCGTGCCTTCGTTGAGCGAACTAGGCAGCGTCAGCGTGACCTCGTTTTCATCCCAGTCGCAACCGGTGAAGCACCAGTCGCCCCAGTCGTTGGGCGAACTGACCAGCAAGGTGCCGGCGTCGCGGCGGAGTTTCCATTCGCCGCTGCGTGCGCTGCGCACTTCCAGCGTTGCCTCGGGAACGTTGGCGAAGAGCACGGTGAACCTTCCGGCATCCGCGTCTACCTCCAGTGCGGTGACGCCAGCGGCGCCGACGCTCTGCGAGCTGCTGGAGTTGGCGAGGCTGTGTGAAGCACGCCAAGCCGAGGTGGCGATCACCCCGAGGATGACCAGTGCGCCGATGAGGCCCAGCACCAGGGTCAAGGTTTTCTTCGAACCGGCGGGTTGCGGATTCTGCGGTGCAACCGGCGCGTTGATGGTTGGGGAGTTCATGGGTTTGTCCTGTCGCTGCGAGTGGTGCCCAAAGTTTGGATATGAGCCAGGGCGGCGAGCACACGCCGGTTTCCCGTCCCATCTGCCTCGAGTCCAAGCTTCTGGAAGATCGAGGTAATGTACTTTTCAACGCTTGCCTCCGAAAGGAACAGCAAGGCGGCAATGGCCTGATTCGATTTGCCTTCGGCCAGCGCCGTCAGCACGCTGCGTTCCCTATCGGTCAACCGCTGCATCCGGTCATCGTGATTGCGTCTGGTCAACAGCTGTGCCACCACCTCTTGGTCGAGTACCGTGCCGCCGTCCGCGATCTGCTCCAGGGAAGCAATGAATTCGGTGACATCCGCAACGCGGTCCTTGAGCAGGTAGCCCAGGCTTCCGGACTGCATGGAGATCAGCTCCGAGGCGTAGCGTTCCTCCACATACTGGGAGAGCACCAGCAAGGGCAGCTGCGGGTAGTTCTTGCGTACTTCAAGCGCGGCGCGGATTCCCTCGTCGGTGTAGGTCGGAGGCAGCCGCACATCCAGGATGCAGATCTGCGGGAATGCCGAGGCCTCGGCTTGGGCCAGGAAATCCATAAGTCCGCCGGTGTCGGGCAGGTCCGCGACCACTTGATGCCCGGAGTGGTCCAGCAGCCTGACCAGGCCTTCGCGCAGGAGCACCGAGTCTTCGCAGATCAGGACGCGCATGGCACGTTCACCTCCACCGCGGTCGGGCCGCCTTGCGGGCTGTCCAGGCGCAGTGTGCCCCCGGCAGCCAGGACGCGGTTGTTGATCCCATCCAGTCCGCCGCCGGGCAGGATCTGTGCCCCGCCCACCCCGTTGTCCTCGATGCGCGCGAAGAGCCAGCGCCTGCCGGCCTCCTCGCGTTCGCGCACCGTCACGCGGCAGGTCGCCGCCCGGGAATGCTTGGTCGAGTTGGTCAGCGCCTCGGCAATCGCGAAGTACACCGCCGATTCGCTGTCCCGCGGGTAGCGTCCGGAAAGCTGCACATCGAGTTGCACCGGAATATGGCTGCGTCCGGCCACCGCGGACAGGGCCGCATCCAATCCGCGGTCATCGAGCACCGAGGCGTAGATCCCGCGGGTGAGCTGGCGCAGCTCGGTGATCGCCGACTTGGTCGAGGCATGCGCCTCGGCGATCAGCTCCTTGGCCTGCGCCGGGTCCTTGTCGATCTGCTGATGGGCCAGGCCCAGGGTCATGCCCACCGAAACCAGCCGGGGCTGGACCCCGTCGTGCAGGTCGCGCTCGATGCGGGTGCGTTCTACCTCTGCGGCACGCACCGCGCCTTCGCGCTGGACCGAACTGGTCCGCACCCGTTCGGTCATGGCCGATTCACGGGCAATCGCGCCGATGATGGCGCAGGTGACCGCTCGGTGCAAGAAGGCCAGGCCGACTATCACCGCCGCACCCAAGAGAGTGAAGAGGAACAGCCAGGGGGCCTGGGAGGCCGGAACCAAGAGTCCGAAGGGACCGGATACGGTGTCGGCATCGCTCAGCGGAGCGAAGCCGACGATGGCGGTATGCACCGTCCACTGCAACGCGCCGATCATCAGCGAGCCGAAGATGCAGGAGAGCACGAAGCTGCCAAAGGAGGCCCACATGCGTCCGCTGGCGAGGTTGCGCCCCAGCGAGCGGAGATATTCGCCGAAACCTTCGCGGCGTCGTGGACGCCAGGATAAGGTGGCGACGTTCAGGTCATAGAGCCCGGAGACGCGCTGTATTTCGAGCCAGGAGAGCCCGAAGAGCGCGTAGAGCAAGCCGATGAGCACGATGATGCCGAATCCCAGCAGGAATATCAGCGCGGCACCTGCTGCGAGCCAGCCGAGCAAGAGCCAGGAGATGGCGGTGCCGACGCTGCCCAGAACTGCCAGGTGAAGAATCGTCAGTCCGATTCTCAACGGTGGCCGGACGGTGTTCTCGTCCGGGAGAAGCTTTGGTGATGAAGTCATAGCTCAACAGTATGCTGACGTGGCTTCCGGCAACATCGAGAGATCCGGAGAAGAAGAGTAGGGAAAACCCGAATGATTCTCTTGGGGTATCGCCAAAGCACTCGGGGGTGCAGGATGGATTCATGGAAGCCAAGTCGCAGAGTCCGGCAGCAGGCAAGGCCAACTGGGAAGTGCTGCCGCTGACCGCGGATCGTTTTGCGGATTTCGCCGCAGTGGTCAATCCCGGCGGACGCGAGAAGCATTGCTGGTGCCTTTCGCATCGCCTGGGAGCCAAGGAAATTGAGCTGCTCGGTGCCGGGGACCGGGCAGCGGCGATGCGCGCCCTGAGCGCCGAACCCATCGCGCCGGGAGTGCTGGCTTACCGGGATTCGGTACCGGTGGGCTGGTGCAGTATTTCCCCGCGCTCGCAGATCCCGCTGCTGGAGCGTTCCAAGCTCATTCGACCGGTGGATGACGTAAAGGTGTGGAGCATCATCTGCGTGGTGGTCCGCAGCGGCTACCGCCGGCAGGGGGTGAGCACCGAAATGCTAACCGGCGCCCTGCGCTACGCCCAGGCGCTCGGCGCGCCCGCGGTGGAAGCCTACCCGGTGGATCCCGCGGGGCGCATGGATCTGACCATGGCGTTTGTGGGGACGCGGAAAATGTTCGAACGCGTGGGATTTGAGCTGATCGGGAGCACGGATGCGGTGGCCAGTCGAATGCCGCGGCTGATCATGCGAAAAGACCTCACCGCGCACTGAGCCCCACCTGCTAGGCGGGGTTGACCAGCGCCTGCAGACCGCGCAGGCCCTCTTCATCCAGGCTGTGCTTGAAGTAGGAGGAGATGGCCGTCTTGGCCGCGTTCCCCGCGGCGGCGGGCTCGCCGGCGGCGATGGCCTCGAAGATGGCGCGGTCCAAGGCCACGACCTTCTTCATTTCACGCCGCTCATTGTCCGAATGGCTCATTTGCTCATTCATGACGTTGAGGATGGCTCCCGATACCGCCTCGCCGCAGATCCGCAGCAGCGCGTTGCCGCTGGCTTCCCAGACGGCCGCGTGGAAATCCAGGTCGGCCCGGTTGAAGGAATCCGATCCGGTTCCCGCTTCCACCTCCATCCGTTCGATGGCGTCGCGCATCGCGGCCAGCTGCTCGGCATTGTGCATGACCGCCGCCAATTGGCAGGCCGAGCTTTCCAGCACGATGCGGAACTGGACCAGTTCGGAAAGCGACAAGGAGGCAATGCGCGCCATATTGGCAAAGGAGCGTCCGAGATTATCCGGGGATACCGGCAGCACGATCGGGCCGCTGCGGCTGCCGGGCCGAGAGGCGATAAGCCCTTGGCTTTGCAATACGCGCAGTGCTTCGCGCACCGTTGGCCGGCTCACGGAGAATTGCACCATCAGCTCGCGTTCGCTGGGAAGGTGCTGCCCGGGTTCGATTTCCTTGGAAAGAATCGCCTCTTCGATTTGCTGCACAACTCGCTCGTAGGTCAATGTCGGCACGGCCGGCGTGAAAGTCAGCTTGCTCATGTGGAGCCTTCCTTTGATTGCGAGGATGAGTGCGTTATGGACAAAGCTAGCGCAGCTGCCCCGGCCGCGCGGTCTCCACCAAATATGTCGTTTACTGGTAAGACCAGAAAACTTAGTAGAAATATCAGCATATATGGTGTTGTATGGATCACATCACTCAGTTGTCACTTTGACCCGATGGAGATCTCATGAGCGCGAAAAAGAACTACTGCCGATTGGCTGCGGCCGTCATGGTCGGTTCCCTGGCCCTGACCGCCTGCTCGGCGGGATCCGGCGGATCTTCTTCGGAGGGCTCGGCGGAAAACACCTCGGTCACGGTGGCGTTGACCGGCGAACCGGTCAACCTCGACTTCACCACCACCGCAGGCGCCGCCATCCCGCAGGCCCTGATGTCCAACGTGTATGAAGGCCTGGTCGAGATCGACCAGGCAGGCAAGATCCAGCCGCTGCTCGCCGAATCCTGGGAGCTGAGCAACGGCAACAAGACCTACACCTTCAAGCTTCGCGAGGGCGCAACCTTCTCCAACGGCGAGGCCTTCACCGCCGAGGACGTCAAGTTCAGCATCGAACGCGTCCAGTCCGACGCCTGGGTCTCCAGCCTGAAGAAGAAGATGGATATCGTCGACTCGGTGGAGGTCAACAGCGACACCGAGGTCGCCATCACCCTCAAGCAGCCAAGCAATGCCTGGCTGTTCGATATGGGAACCCTGGTCGGCGCCATTTTCGATCCGAGCGGAGTCGATGACCTGGCGGGGACCGCCATCGGCACCGGCCCCTACGCGATCGACGCATGGAATCGCGGCCAGTCCATCGAGTTCGCGACCCGCGAGGACTACTGGGGCGAAGCTCCTGCAGTGGAGAACGTCTCGCTGCGCTACTTCGCCGATGCGGTGGCCACTACCAACGCGCTGCAGTCCGGAGACGTGGATGTCGTCTACAACATGCAGTCCCCGGAGCTGCTCTCCAGCTTCGAGTCCGATGGCAAGTACCAGGTCCTCGACGGCACCTCAAACGGTGAAATCGTGCTGTCGATGAACAACAACATGGCCCCCTTCGACGACGTGCGGGTGCGCCAGGCGGTGATGCATGCCATCGACCGCCAGGCCGTGGTGGACACCGCCTGGAACGGCTACGGCACGGTGGTCGGCGGCCCGGTCCCGACCACCGACCCGTACTACGAAGATCTCAACGACGTCTACCCCTACGATCCGGCCAAGGCCGAGTCCCTGCTGGCGGAAGCCGGCGCCCAGGACCTGGACATCACCTTCACCGTCCCGACCCGCCCCTATGCCACGGCGGTCTCCGAAATTGTCGTCTCCCAGCTGGCAGACGTGGGAATCAACGCGAAAATCGAATCGGCGGAATTCCCTGCCGTCTGGCTGGACGAGGTCTTCACCAAGCAGGACTACCAGATGTCCGTGGTGCTGGCCGTGGAAAGCCGGGACGTGCTGGCCATGTTCAACAACCCGGACTACTACCTCGGCTATGACAACTCGAAGATCAAGGACCTCGCCGCCGAGGCCGACGCCGCCGATGAAGCCGGCTACGTGGACGGGATGAAGCAGGTGGTGCGCACCATCGTCGATGACGCGGCGGCAAACACCCTGTTCATCTTCCCGAACATCGTCGTTGCCAAGGCGGAGGTCAGCGGAATCCCTGCGAACTCCGTCACCGAGGCGCTGGATCTGACCAACCTCGGCTGGAAGTAATCCGCAGCAGCGCTTCGGCAGAGAGGAACGCACTTGGGTATCCGATTACTGACTAACCTTGTGAGATTTGCTGTCACCTACGTGATTGCGACTGTCGCGGTGTTCTTCTTCATGCGCGCAATTCCCGGGGACCCGGCGCAGATCGCCTTGGGCGTGAACGCCAGCCCGGAACTGCTGGCCAAGACGCGAGCCGAGTTCGGCACCGACCGTCCGCTGATTGTGCAGTACTTCGACTGGGCGCTCGGGTTGCCGGCGGGGAACTTCGGCACCTCCTACGTCACCCGGCAGGATATCAGCCCGCTGATCATCGACCGGGTCCAGGTGAGCCTGATCCTCGTGGTGCTGGCGATGCTTGTCGCGCTGCTGATCGCCGTGCCTTTTGGCACCTATGCGGCGGTCAAGCACCGCAACCCCAGCGGCATCATCATCAGCGGGGTCAGCCAGCTTGGCGTCGCGATTCCCAACTTCCTTGCGGGCATCTTGCTGGTGGTCGTCTTCGCCGTCGGGCTCGGCTGGCTGCCGGCCAACGGCTGGACGCCGCCGGGCGAGGACTTCGGCGATTTCCTGGCCCGCGTGCTCCTGCCCGTGCTCGCCCTGGCCTCGGTGCAGGGCGCGATCCTGACCCGCTACGTCCGCTCGGCGGTGATGGAGGTGATGAGCGAAGACTACCTGCGCACCGCACGGTCCAAGGGGCTGGGCAAGCTCGAATCACTGGTCAAGCATGGCTTGCGCAATGCCTCCATCCCGGTGCTGACGGTGACCAGCGTGCAGCTGGCCGCGCTGATCATCGGCGCCGTGGTGATCGAACGGGTCTTTGTCATCCCCGGATTGGGATCGATGCTGCTGGACGCGGTAGGCAACCGCGACCTGCTCACGGTCCAGTCGGTGGTGATGGTGCTGGTGGCCATCACGCTGATCATCAACCTGGTGGTGGACGTGCTCTATACGATCCTGGATCCCCGCATTCGAAAGGGAGCGTAATGGCTGCCGAACAAGTATTAGTGGAGAAAACCCGCCGCAAGCTCTCGCTCACGCTCATCGTGGGCGGATCATTGGTGGCAGTTGTGGTGCTCGCCGCCCTCGTCTCATTCTTCTGGACCCCCTACAACCCGGTCCAGGCATTTCCCGCGGACCGCTTGCAAGGTTCCAGCGCCGCGCACCTGATGGGCACCGACCGCTACGGCCGGGATGTGTTCTCCGGGGTGCTCTACGGGGCGCGCATCACCTTGCTGGTCGGGCTGGTGGCCGTTGGCATCGCGCTGGTCATCGGCACGCCGCTGGGGATCCTCGCCGGCATGCGCGGCGGGATCACCGAAGAGGTGACCATGCGCGGCGCGGATATCCTGCTGGCCTTCCCCGCCCTGCTGGTGGCCATCATGTTCGGCGCGGTCTTCGGCGCCAGCACGCTCACCGCGATGCTCGCCATCGGCATCGGCTCGATCCCCGGGTTCGCCCGCGTGGCCCGCAGCGGAACCCTGCAGGTGATGAGCACCGAATACATCATGGCCGCCAAGGCCGCCAGCCAGAGCGGCTGGAGAATTGCCCGGCGCCACGTGATGCCCAATATCGTGGGCATGGTGGTGGTGCAGTGCTCGGTTTCCTTCGCCATCGCGGTGCTGGCCGAGGCGGCCTTGTCATTCCTCGGCTTGGGCACCCCGCCACCGGTGCCCTCCTGGGGGCGCATGCTGCAAGAATCCCAGCAGTTCCTAGGCACCTTCCCGATGCTGGCCGTCTGGCCCGGTGCCGCGATCGCCGTCGCGGTGCTCGGCTTCACCCTGCTCGGCGACGGGCTACGCGACCGCTTTGACCCGAAACTGAACGGAGAGCGCTGATGATGGCGAAGCATGCAGAGGCCGCCAAATTGCTGGAGGTCAAAAACCTGTCCATCGGCACCAAGACGCGCACCCTGGTCAGCGACTTCAACCTGAGCATGGCGCCCGGAGACCG
The DNA here is from genome assembly GCF_052377485.1 of Glutamicibacter sp. AOP38-B1-38. NCBI lineage: Bacteria > Bacillati > Actinomycetota > Actinomycetes > Micrococcales > Micrococcaceae > Glutamicibacter > Glutamicibacter sp. AOP38-B1-38. Next base: position 8,036 of record NZ_JBQSWU010000028.1, read on the forward strand.
GGTGGGCCTGATCGGGGAGTCCGGCTCGGGCAAGTCCATAACCACCTCGGCGCTGATGGGATTGCTCCCCGAAGGGGTCACCGCGCAAGGCTCAATTCACCTCGCGGGCTACGCGGGAAACCTCCTCGAGGCCAGCGACCGGGAATTGCAGAAGATCCGCGGCAAAGACATGGCCATGGTCTTCCAGGAGCCATTGACCGCGTTGAATCCATTGATGAAGGTCGGCCCGCAGGTCGCCGAGATCATGAGCAGCCATAGGACCGTGCCTTCAAAGGCCGCGGCCCGCGCGCGGGCGGTGCAGATGCTGGAATCGGTGAAGCTCCCGGACCCGGAACGTGCGGCGCGCTCCTATCCGCATCAGCTCTCCGGCGGCCAGCGCCAGCGCGCCATGCTGGCGATGGCGCTGGCCAACAACCCGGGCCTGCTGCTCTGCGACGAACCGACCACCGCCTTGGACGTCACCGTGCAACGCCAAGTGCTTGACCTGATCCTGGAATCGGTGACCGAGCGCGGCACCGGGCTGCTGTTCATCACCCACGACCTGTCGGTGGTGGCCAACGTCTGCGACCGGGTCCTGGTCATGAACGACGGACGGGTGGTGGAGGAAGGAAGCACCGAAGAGGTCTTCAGCAATCCGCAGCACCCCTACACCCGGGGACTTCTTGCCGCCTCCGATCTGGACGCCACCGACGCCCAGGGGCGTCTGTACACCGTGGCCTCGGCCGCCGCCTATGTGCCGCCGAACGTGCGGGAGGAGCCGGCCCCGGCGGAAGCTGCCCAAGTAGCGCCAGAGCCTGCCGCCCAGGAGAAGCCTGCCGAAAAACCGGTGATCAGCGTTAAGGACCTGCATCGGATCTACCCGGTGAGCCGTTCCACCCTCTTCGGCAAGCCCTCCGAGGTCCACGCCCTGCGCGGAGTGTCCTTCGAGGTGGCCGCCGGCCAGCGCTTCGGGGTAGTGGGCGAATCTGGATCGGGCAAGTCGACGCTGCTTCGCATTCTGGCGGGCCTTGACCAGCCTTCCTCCGGTAGCGTGCAGGTCGCGGGAAACCAGGTCTCCGGTGCGAAAGAACGCGATCTGCTGCAATTGCGCCAGCAGCTGCAGATCGTTTTCCAGGACCCCATGGGATCCCTGGATCCGCGGATGCGGGTCCGCGACATCATCGCCGAGCCGCTGCTCGCCCCGGGGCAAAAGGTGGACAGCGCCAAGCTGCGCAAACAGGTGGCCGAAATGCTCGGAGCCGTGGGGCTGCCGGCCGACGCGGCCGAACGCTTCCCGCACCAATTCTCCGGCGGGCAGCGCCAGCGCATTTCGATTGCCCGCGCGCTGATCTGCGAACCGCGGGTGCTCGTGGCCGACGAACCGGTCAGCGCCCTTGACGTCTCGGTTCGGGCGCAGGTGCTGAACCTGCTCTCCGACCTGGTGGATGACTACCAGCTCACCCTGGTCTTCGTCTCCCACGATTTGGGGGTGGTGCGTTATATCTGCGACAACGTGGTGGTGATGAACGAGGGGCAGATTGTCGAAAGCGGCACTACCGAGCAGATCTACGACAACCCGCAGCATGACTACACCCGGACATTGGTGAACTCCTCGATGTCCCTCCAAAACGAGCTGGCACTGCGCTAGAAGCGCTTGTGCTTTTTGAAAGGTCCAGATGTCTCAGCTATCGAACCGCACCACAGCGCTGCACCAGCTCTCCGCCCGCGAGCTCGGCCAGGGGTATGCGGCCAAGGAGTTCTCCCCGGTCGACGTCGCCCAGGCGGTGATCACCCGGATCCAAGAACGCGAACCGGTGCTGAATGCCATGTATCAGTTCGATCCGGAAGACATTCGCTCCCAGGCCCGGTTGAGTGAAAAACGCTGGGCAACCGGGCGGCAACGCGGTGCCCTGGATGGGGTGCCGGCCACGGTGAAGGAGAACGTGGCCCGCGCGGGAATTCCCATGCCTTCGGGGACCGCACTGGCCAACCCGAAGGTTCCGCGCGCCAACGCGCCGATCACCGACCGAATACTGGAAGCCGGATCGGTGATCCTCGGATCCACCACAATGCCGGATTGGGGCATGCTCTCCTCGGGAGTCTCCAGCCTGCACGGCATTTCGCGCAGCGCCTGGAATCCGGCCTGGACCACCGGCGGCTCCAGCGCCGGGGCCGGGTCGGCGGCCGCGGCCGGGTACGGTCCGCTCCATGTGGGAACGGATATTGGCGGCTCGATTCGGCTGCCCGGCGGCTGGCAGGGGCTAGCCACGCTCAAGCCGAGCGCCGGACTGATTCCGCTGGATGCCCCGTACATCGGACGGGCCGCGGGACCTATGGCGCGCACGGTGGATGACCTCGCGGCGTTCATGGCCATTCTCGGCCGGCCGGATATCCGCGATTATTCCGCGCGGCCCTATGCGCCCATGGACTTCGAAACCGCGCGGGATAACGTGCGGGGGTTGAAGGTCGGGCTGCATACCGAGGCGAACGCGGGAGCCGAGGTCGATCCCGAGGTTCTTGCGGCCGTGCAAGCGGTCGCGGAGACCTTTGCGGAAGCCGGGGCCAACGTGCAGCGGCTGGATCCGTTTATCGATCAGGGAATGCTGGACCGGCTGGACAGGTTCTGGCGCACCCGCTCCTGGGCCGACTACCGCGAGCTTTCCGAAGCAGAGCAGGGGAAGGTCCTGGACTACATCGTGCGCTGGTGCGCCGGCGGCTCCGGATTTGATGGTGCGGACACCATTCGGAACTTCGGCGCGATCGACCAGATGCAACGAGCCACGATCGCCGCAACCGCGGGCTTCGACCTGGTGATCTCCCCGGTCTCGCCGATGGCCGCCTTCCCCGCAGAGCTGCCGATGCCGGTGGCGGATCCGGATGAGACCATGAGCCATATCGCCTTCACCGTTCCATACAACATGTCTGGCCAACCTGCGGCCACGGTCAATTGCGGGTTCACCGCCAACGGGCGGCCCATCGGGGTACAGCTCTCCGGCCGGGTCGGCGCCGATGCCGACCTGCTGCGCGCGGCCCGCTGGTATGAGGGGCACCGCCCGGCGCAGGCAACGCCGAATTGGCTGGCCCTGGACTAAGCCCAGCGGGCAAGGCGGAGCCTTCCTGAGGTTGTCTCAAGGCACACTTGGGCTGCCGAAGGACGCCAAGGCCGCCAAGGCTTCGCGCTCTTCGGTGCCCAGCAGGTGCCCGTAGTATTCGAACAGGCTGCTGCGCGCCAGATGCTCCGCCAGGTGGGCATCCTGGTTCTGGATGGCCGCGAATACCTCGGCGTGATGATCGATAGTGCGCAGCATGAGCGCATGGTCATCCGAGCTTTGCTCGATGCGCGAGGCGATGAGCTGTTCAATAGACTGCCTTACGGCTTCACCGGAGATCTGCAAGAGCGCGTGGCCGCTGGCCTTGGCGACCACATCATGGAAATCGAGGTCAGCTTGGCTGAAGGCCGTTTGGCCTTGCAGGCGTGCGGCCCGCATGCGCGCCATCGCCTTTTCCAGCTGCAAGAGGTCGGCATCCGTGCGCCTGGTCGCGGCGAGCGAGTTCGCCGAGGACTCCAGGGTCATGCGGTAGATGAGCAGATCTGCGAGGCTGGAGGCGGAGGTATGGGTGAGCCTGGTGATCATTTTGCGCAGCGGCGTGGCCGTAGGGGACAGCACCACCGCTCCGCGGGGATCACCCGGGCGGGAGGCGATCATGCCGCTGCTTTCAAGCACCCGCATGGCTTCGCGCACCGAGGAGCGGCTGACCTGAAATTGGCCAACCAGTTCGCGCTCGCCGGGCAGATGGTCGCCGATTTTCAGCTCGCCGGCAAGCACCTGATTTTCGATATGGCTGACAATCGCCTCGAAGGCGCGGGTTTTCACCGCCACCGGCGCTTCGGGTGTCTGCGGCATCATGAATTCCTTTCCCGGAGAGCATTCAATGCTCAATTCGTTTTGGGTGGAGCTTAGTTTGGCGGGGTGAAGCGTCCGTCGATCGCGGTCCAACCACCGTCGACCGTCAGCACCGAGCCGGTGACAAAACTCGAGGCCGCCGAGGCCAGATATACGATAGCCCCGGCCATTTCCTCGGGTTTGGCCCAGCGCCCCAGTGCGCTCTTCTCGGAATAGGCGTTGTACCACTGTTCATTCGCCTTGATCTGGCTGGTCAACGGGGTCTCCACGACCCCGGGGGCAATGACGTTAACGCGCACCGACTGAGCGCCGAACTCGGCCGCGGCGGTGCGCACCAGCTGGACCAGCGCCGCCTTGGTGGCCGCGTAGACGCTCTGCCCGGGCTCGACGACCGTGGCACGGATGGAGGCGATGCCGATAATCGATCCACCCCCGTTGTCCGCCATCCGCGGTGCGAAGGCCTGGAGCAGCGCGAAGGAGGCGCGCATATTCAGATTCACCACGCGATCAAATTCCTCCATGGAGTAGTCCACGATCCGCTTGCGAACGTTGGTGGCTGCGGTGAAAACCAGCGCGCTGATGTCGCTGTATTCGGCGGCCGCCGCCCGTACTGCCTCGAAATCCAGGACATCGAGTTCCACCGCGGAAGCGTTCGCGCCGAGTTCGCTGGCGGTGACCTGGACCGCGGCCAGATCACGATCGGCGCAGATGACGGTGGCGCCATGAGCGCCGAGGGCCAGTGCGGCCTCGCGGCCAATGCCGCTGCCGGCGCCAATCACCAGGACGCGGCGGCCGGAGAACTGAAACAACTGCGTGTAATCCATCGGTAAATCTTTCTCTGCTAACGGTTGGTTACGGCCTGATAATGGCCATGCGGGTGACGGTGAATTCCTCCATGGCGAAGCGCGGACCCTCGCGGCCAATGCCGGAATCCTTGACCCCGCCATAGGGCATGATGTCTGAACGGAAGCCAGGAATTTCATTGACCACCACTCCGCCGACTTCCAGCTCCTCGATTGCCCGGAACGCGGTCTTCAGGCTGGTGCTGTAGATCGCCGCCTGCAGGCCATAGCGCGAGTCATTGACCAGTTCGAAGGCGGTGTCCAGATCCGGGACAGTGCGCAGGCAGATCACCGGCCCGAAAATTTCCTCGCACCACAGCTGCGCATCGGTGGGCACGCCGCTGAGCACCGTGGGCAGGATGGCCCCGTCGCGCACCTCGCCGCCGCTAAGCACCTGCGCGCCGCGTTCGACGGCGGCGTTGATCCAATCCATGATGCGTTCGGTGGAGGCTTCGTTGATCACCGGCGCCACCCGGGTGTCGGCCGAGCGGGGGTCGCCCACGATGACCTCACAGATGCGGGCGAGCAGTTGCCGTTCAAACTCCTTGGCGATTTTCTGATCGAGGAGCACGCGCTGCACCGAGATGCAGGCCTGCCCATTGGCGTAAAAGCCACCGCGAAGCACCGCATCCACCGCGTCCGGGATCACCGCGTCTTCGGCCACAATGAAGCCGGTGTTGGAGCCCAGTTCGAGCACCGCCTTGCGTGGTGCCGCGTTTTTGGCGATCTGGTGGCCCACCGCGGCCGAGCCGGTGAAAGAAACGACGGCCGAGCGCGGGTCGCCGACGAGTATCTCCCCGACGTCAACCCCACCGGTGACCAGCTGCACCGCCGCGGCACTGACCCGATGCTCGGCAAGCGCCTCGCGGATCAGATGGACCGCCGACAAAGTGGCCAAAGGGGTGTTGGGAGCGGGCTTGAGAATGATGGGGCAGCCGGCCGCGAGGGCCGGGGCCAGTTTGTGGCTTGCCAGCAGCAGCGGGTAGTTGAATCCGGCGATGCCAATGACAATTCCTGCCGGCTTGCGGGTCCAATAGCCAATCATTCCCGCACCGGATGGCTGAAGATCTAGGGGAACCGTTTCGCCATGGGCGTGGGCGACCTCTTCGGCCGCCGCAGCCCAGGTCGTCAGCGTCCTTGCGACCTCAACGCGGCAATCGACCAGCGGCTTGCCGGTTTCCAGTACCAGCAGATTTTCCAGCTCTTCGCGATGGGCGGCAAGTTTCTCGTGGACCGCAAGCAGAATCGCCCGTCGGATTCCGGTGCTCAGCCGCGCGACTTCCTTGGCGACTGCTTGCGCCGCATCGAGTGCTCGGCTCGCATGCTCGGCGGTGCCCACAGGTGCCTGGGCAACGAGCGATGAATCGTAAGGGAAGACGACTGGTGCGGAGCTTTCGCACGGAACCCACGCATCACCAATGGGCAAGCCATCCGGGAAGGCCTTTGAATAAGTGGACACCGTTCCTGCTTTCGCGTCGTCGATTATCAGAAGCTCTACTGGTCTGACCAGTAGATGACCAAAGCTAATCAGTGATCTACCTCGCAGTCAATGGATTTTTCCTAAAAGGCACCAACTATTGCGAAAACTGCTGAATTCATTGACATGTGGTGGTGCACCGGGAACAGTGATTCTCACCAAATAACTTCTGGATACCAAAATTGCGGGGGACCGCCGGAGTGCGAGGCGGTGATGATGACGTCCGACTGGCGGAGCAATGTCTCCCTGGCCCGGGAAACCGCGGGAGTAATCAGCGAACGCGTATTCTCCGGACGCTACCTCCCCGGACAGGTTCTTGCGCAGAGCAAATTGTCCCAGGAGCTGGGCTTGAGCCGCACTCCATTGCGGGAAGCCTTGAGCCTGCTTGAGCGCGAGGGAATCATCTGCATCGACGCTGCCGGGCGCGCAATGGTGCGGATGATGGCCGGAAGCCAACTCCGCGAGGCGCTGGTCTTTCGCGAAGCGCTCGAGTCGGCGGCGTGCAAATTGCTGTGCGGCCAGCTGCCCGAAACGGTGCTGGATGAACTTCAGCGGCTGATTCAACAAGCCCGCACCGGTGATCAACGCTCGATGTCCAGATTCCATCTGGTGCTTCTCGATGCTTCGAACAACAGCTACCTGCAAAGCTTTTCAGGCTTGGTGCGGATGACCGAAGAGGTTATCCTGCCCGGCCACGGACGGCGTGGGCAGGCACTTCAAAATTCGCTAATCGACTTAACGGAGCTTGTCCTCGCTCTACGCGAGGGTGCTAGCGGCAAGGCTCTGCAGCATCTCTCCGAGTACTTCGATAAACAACTAGCTCTCCTGGACAATCCTGAAAGGCATTCCTTATGAAAACCTACAATATTGCAGCGATTCCCGGTGATGGCATCGGTCCCGAGGTCATGGACGGGTCGTTGAAGGTATTGGCGGCGGCTCAGCAGGCGTTTGGGTTTGCGCTAGAGCTGACCAAATATGAGGCGGGGGCACAGCATTACCTGCAGACCGGAGAATTGTGGGGCCCTGAACTTGCCGAACAACTTCGCGGTCACGAGGCAATTCTTTTCGGCGCCATGGGTGACCCCGCGGTGGAACCCGGGATCCTTGAGCGCGGCTTCATCTTGGCTATGCGCCAGGAATTCGAGCAAGCTGTGAACCTGCGTCCGGTCAAGCTCTATCCGGGTGTGGCAACGCCCATTGCGGGGCTGACTCCCGAACGCTGCGATCTGGTGATCGTCCGGGAGAACACCGAGGGCGCCTACGTAGGCCAGGGGTCCACCATTCATGCAAACACCGAGCACACCGTGGCAGTGCAAGAATCGGTCAATACCCGTGCAGGCATCACCCGAGTCGTCGAATACTCATTCAAACTAGCCGCCAGCCGGCGCGGAAAACTCACCCTGTGCCACAAGAAAAATATCCTGATCGAAGCCGGCAAGCTGTGGCAGGAAGTGGTCACTCAGGTCGGTGCACGCTACCCGCAGGTCGAAGTGGACTATGTGCATGTAGACGCAATGTGCTTCCACCTGCCGGTATCCCCGGAACGATTCGACGTGGTGGTCACGGATAACCTGTTCGGCGATATCATTACCGACTTGGGCGCGGTGATCCAGGGCGGACTCGGTGTGGCAGCCAGCGCGAATCTCAACCTCGACGGATCCGCCCCAAGCATGTTCGAAGCCATCCACGGTTCGGCCCCGGACATCGCTGGCAAGGGGTGGGCTAATCCCGTCGGCGCAATTTTATCCGCCGCTATGCTGTTGGCCCATCTGGGCGAAACTCAAGCGGCACTGGCCATCGAATCCGCCGCGGTGCGCGTGCTCGGACAGCTCCCGGTGCTCGCCGGCCCGGATATGGGAATGGATACCACAGGGATCGCCGAGGCGATTGCGCTTCAGGTATCGCAGGACTTCGAGCAGGTGGGCGGCCAGTCGGTGATGAAATGTTTGGCCGAGGTGCGCTGAACGAGCTGTGCGGACCCGCGCTGTTCACCCGCCCGGAACGGGCCTGCTTGGCGATTCCCGCGCACCAAGGTGAGCCCGAACGACATGTGGCGGTAAGGATTCGTTTGCCGCTAAGTCATTGGCTGGTCAATTGCCGAGAGTAGCGTAGCCAGTCATGAGTCGGCTATTTGTAGCAATCGGGGATTCGTTCACCGAGGGTGTGGGGGACTGGGAACCTCGCCTGCCCAACGGTGTGCGTGGCTGGGCGGATCGCGTGGCCAAGCAGCTCTCCAAAGAAGATCCCGGGTGGCGCTACGCCAATCTTGCTATCCGCAGCCGCCGGCTGGACCGGATCATCGAAGAGCAGATCGAACCTGCCCTTGCCATGAACCCGGATGTCATCAGCTTCTATGCCGGTGGAAACGACATTCTGGAGTTCCGCAAGGACCTGGATGTGGTGTTGGCAAATTACACGGCCGCGGTCGAGCGGCTGGCAACCTCTGGCGCCCAAATTTTGCTTTTTACCGGCTTCGATATCCCGGTGCACCCGATGCTTGCTCCGTTTAAGCGGCGTAACTGGAAATTCAACGATCGTGTCCGGGAACTAGCACGTCAGCACGGGGATACGGTCACGTTGGTGGACTACTGGGAATGGGAGGTCTACAGCGATCGGCGCATGTGGGACGTCGACAAGCTGCATATGAACCGGGCCGGGCATCGTTACATGGCCATCAGGGTGCTAGAGATCCTAGGGGCCAATCACCAGCTTGCATTCGAAGACTTCGGCGATATCGAGCGGGTATCTCCGGTGCAGGCGGTGCGCCGCGACGTGGAGTGGCTGCGCCAGTGGGTCCTGCCAATGTTCGGTCGCAGGCTTCGTGGGGTGACCTTGGGTGATGAGCTCGAACCGAGATGGCAGCAGCCGATACGTCCGGCGGACGGCATGAAGAAGCTATACCGCAAGGGGCTGCAGAAAAAGGCCAGGCGGCACGCCAAAACGCCGGATTAGCCAGATAAGCAAGCAGGGGTCCCGCCGCCGCCCCAACGGACCAGCGGCAGAACCCCTGCTTGCTGATTATTGAACTAGCCGCCAGGATTCTCCATGGCTTCTGGGCTCATCCATGCGATTTCCCAGACGTGGCCGTCGGGATCTTTCACGGCCGCTTGGTACATTCCCGGGAACGGCTCGTCAGCCGCGCGGTAGATGCTCCCGCCGCCGGTCTGGGCATTGACTACGAACTCGTCCACGCCCTCCCGGGTGTCAGCCGAGATGGCGTTGAGCGTCTCGCGGTGCGGTGCGCCCAGTGCGGGCACATCTCCATCGACCAGGAAGCTGGCAAAGAATTCCTGGACCAGCACCATCACGGTGATGTTATCGCTGATCATCCAGGAGGAAGCGTTCTCGTCAGAGAAGACCGGGTTCTTCTCGAACCCCAACGAAGCGTAGAAAGTGTCCGCCTTGGCTAGGTCAGCGGTGGGTAAATTGACGAAGATCATCCGGCTCATACTCAATACCTCGTTCGGTTGGGGGAAAGGCGCTTAATGCGCCCGGCACTTACTTTGCCCTACCAAGTCACGCGGAACAAGAGGTAATGTATGCAAATTTTCGGGACGCAAATTGAGCCTTGATGCGAAACGGCCCCGATCCTCGTCACGAGGATCGGGGCCGTTTCCACACCGCCAACCGGGTAATGGCTGAAGGCATCCGCCGGAAGTTAGATAAGAGCCTTGGTGATTTCCAGGGGAATACGGTCACGGGTGTAGGTGATGTGGTCATAGCCGTGTGGTTCTGGCTTGCCGTCTTCGCCGATGTTCACGAACACAATCTTCTCGATGGTCAGGATGGATTCCTGGGTGAAGATGTTGCGTACCTCGGCACGCAGCGTGACCGAGGTGCGACCGAAGTCGATGGCGGTCAGGCCCATCTCAATGAGGTCGCCTTCCTTGGCGGAAGCGATGAAGTTGATTTCGGACATGAATTTGGTGACCACGTGCTTGTTGCCAAGCTGGATGATCGAGTAGATGGCCGCCTCTTCGTCGATCCAACGCAGCAAGCTTCCGCCGAACAGCGTGCCATTTGCGTTGAGGTCTTCGGGGCGAACCCATTTGCGCGTATGAAAAGTAATACCCTTAGCCATACTGAAAATACTAGGTCAGAATGGGAGTTAACGCTGTAAGGCCGTGCACATTGTCACCGAAAACACACTTTGCTCCACGGTAGGAGCCGCAGCAGCCCCACCGCGGAATCGATCAGCTGGCATCGTTGAAGCTGCGCGGCCAGTCGCACTCCGAATTGAAAGATGCCAGCTGAGGTCGCTGTTGGTAGTCTCAAAACAGGTAGCAGGAAACTAATGGCGCCATAGGCAAAGGCAGGTGAAGATGAACTATCCTTCGGAGGGGAATAACGAGACTATTCCTACCGACTTTGACGACGTCGAACAGCAGGTATCCACCGGTGCCCTAGAGCATCAACGCATCGACGAGCTTCTCAAAGAGGCCCATGAACGCTATGCCGATGCGGATGACGGTCTGCTGGCCCACTACATCCCAATCCTCGGCCAAGCCGATCCGAACCTGTTTGGCATTGCCATGTCCCACGTTCGCGGATCCGTGCATGAAGTTGGCGACTGCCGGCATCTCTTTTCCATCCAGTCAATCTCCAAGATGTTCGTCTACGCCTTGGTCGTGCAGGAGCATGGGCGCGAACTCGTGCGCGAACGCATCGGGGTGAACAACACCGGGATGTCCTTCAACTCGGTGATGGCCGTTGAGCTGAATAATGGGCACCCGATGAATCCGATGGTGAACGCCGGAGCGATTGCCACCACCGAAATGATTCCCGGCAAGACCGCAGCGAAGAAGTGGGAGAACGTCAGGGAAGGGCTCTCGGCCTTCGCCGGCCGCGCGCTATCCCTGGATGACGAGGTCTACCACTCAGAGTCGCTGGCCAACGAACGAAACAAGGCTTTGGGCCGTTTGCTCAAGAGCTACGGGCGTCTCGAGGGGGACCCTTTGGACGCCGTTGATACCTATACCAAGCAGTGCTCATTGAATGTCACCGCCTACGACCTTGCCGTCATGGGCGCGACGCTGGCCGACGGCGGGGTTAACCCGGTGACCGGAAAACAGGTAGTTGATGCGGATGTCTGCCGTGACACCTTGGCCGCTGTGGCGTCCAATGGCCTCTACGAACGTTCGGGCGAATGGCTCTTTGAAATCGGCATACCGGCCAAATCCGGAGTTTCCGGAGGCATCGTGGCTGTAGCGCCCGGCAAAGGCGCCATCGGCGCATTTTCGCCGCCCTTGGATATGGCTGGCAACTCGGTTCGAGCGCAGCTGGCCATTGGACAGCTTTCGCGCGCCATGGGCTTGAACCTCTTTGCTTCTGCGCCGAATCTGGAACGCTGACTTTAATTATTCAACGCGATGGTAGCTCTATGTGGAGTTGTCTACTCGTCTAATAATTTTTAGACGATCGGTTCAAGACAGCCAGGCAATAGTCGGCGAATGGAGCTTGACGATAAAAGTTGCTATTTCGATATCCGCTAAATGCGCTACTCAGCACCGAATAAAACGAAAATAATTGTTCGTGATTCAGGAGGCGGCAGAAAACCTCACGAGAAATCTTCGATCTCGACCGAAGCCAAGAAGTCCTCGCGCTAAAGGCAGGTTGAATTTGCTCCTAAATACGCTTTACTGAAAGTAGGTGCCATCACAGGCACTCTTATTTTGAGGATGCGGAGCATATGAAGAAAGTAACTAAGGCGACGATAGCGGCCGTTGCCGCGGGTGCCCTATTGCTCGGCGGTGCCAGTACGGTGGCCCGCTGGCAATCACAGCAGACGGTAGACGCAGGCGTGGTTGAGACCGGCCATCTGAACCTGACCCTGGGCGCCGACGGCGTTTGGCAAGACATCAGCAACACGGAAGCGCCGGAGCCATTCGATCCTGAAACGCAGCAGCTTGTACCCGGGGATACGGTGACCTATGGCCAAACCGTCGCTATTGACGCCGAGGGCAAGAACATTGCCGGTGTCTTGAGCATTGCCGAAGCCGAGACCGTGCTGGGCGCTTTGGATGGTTACGTGACGGTGGGGCTTGAAGTTGACGCCTCGGCTGCTGGTATTACGGAAGAACCAGACGGCACGCTGAGTTTTGCCGAGCCAGGCACCTACAATGTTCCGGTGTTGATTACCGTTGCCTTTGCTGAAGGCGCCGTAGGCGACACCCCGCCATCGACCTATGACCAGCCTCTTGACTTGGGCGACCTGACCTTGACTTTGGATCAAGTCCGCTCCTAGGTAACGAACGCGGGATAGCCCCTATATGCCCAAGCCTCTGAAGTTTGCGTTGATAGCGGCCGTGCTTTTGGCGCTCGGACTGGGCGCCCAAGGTACGGTCGCTTCGTGGCGCGCAGAAAGCAGCGTGGATCCCGGAACGCTTCAGACCGGTTCCTTGATGTTGCTTGCCGGCGATGGCGAAAACGCTACGCAGCATTTCCAGTTCTTGGAGCTCGGCAGCGACAACCTTGTCCCGGGGCAATTCACGCAGGCGCCACTGGTTATCAGCAATGGCGGCACCAGCGATCTGGGCTATCGGCTGGACGGAGCGGTCAACGCGGCAACCTCACCAACTGCCGCCGATATTGCCTTGTCCGAAGCAAGCCAGCTGCGCATTCACGCCGGCATGTCTGCCTCCGCTTGCGAAGCTGGGCAGCCGCTCGCTGGCGAGCAACTCTATGCAGGTTCGCTAGGGGATGCCGCGGAGTTTGCAGCGCCCAGGGCGTTGCCAGCCGAAGGCGCTGGGGGCGAAGAAACACTATGCGTGCGAGTCTCGCTTCCTGCTGGCGCCTCCCAGGCAGCAGCCGGCGGAAAGCTGGAACTCAGGCTGGGCTTTGTCGGGCAGCAGCGATGACCGCGCAAACACGAGCGGAACTCAAAAAAGAACGTGAAAAGACGGGCCTGTTGTGGTGGAGCGGGCAAGTTGCATCTTGGCTTGCCCTCTTCGTTGTGCTGGCTTTGATCGCCGTCATGATCGTAATTCCAAAACTTGGCGGTGCCACGGCCTATACCGTGTTGACAGGTTCCATGAGGCCAGAGTTCCCTCCGGGATCGTTAATCGTAGTGCGGCCTGCAGATATGGAAGAGATCCGGATTGGCGATGTGGTGACCTACCAGCTGACGTCCGGTGAGCCTGAGGTAGTTACCCACCGGGTCGCCGCCGTTAGCTCTACCTTGTCGGGTGAAACGCAATTCACGTTGCGCGGGGATGCAAACAACACCGATGACGATCCGGTAAGGCCAGAGCAGATCAGGGGCAAACTCTGGTATTCAATGCCATTGCTCGGTTTCATCAATTCGGCCATTTCCGGCCAGCAACGCACTTGGCTGACCTGGGCTGCTGCAGGGAGCCTCCTGGTCTACTCGATGATCATGTTCGCCGGAGCTTGGCGTGAGAAGCAACGAAAGGAACGGACATGACTCTTCGTCTTCACCCGGTCCTTTTGAAGGCCTCGGCCGCTGCACTCATTGCATGTCTGAGTGCAGCTCCCGTCCATGCTCGGGGTGATCAAGATATTGCCGCTGGCTTGAGCTATAGCAGTGATGGCAGGAATTTTTCACAGGCCCCACCGCCGTTGTTCAGCGGGGAGCCCGTTCTGGTGCCAGGCGATGAAATCATTGGCGCGCTGTGGATTCGAAACGACCGCGGCCAAGAGGTTGAAGTTAGCGTGCGACCCAAGGCATCAGCAGCGCACACCCAGATCTATTTCGAGACCATCGGCTTGTCGCGCTTCCGTCTGGAACCGGAGGAAACGGTCAAAGTGGGACTGCGCATGGGGCTGCCGGGGTCCGCGACGAACGGGTCGCAAGATCAGGAAAAGCGTTCCCTGCAGGTGCAGATCAACGCGGTCGAAACCGGCATAGGCAAGACACCGGAGCCCGAACCGTCGCAACCACCACGAGAAACCCACGCGCCCCCAGAAGATTCCCCCGAAAACGAAACGCCGGATCAGCGGGATCAGCTCAGTGATACCGGGTTCAGCGGAGGGGTAATCGTCTTGGGGATCGGTGCATTGGTAGTTGGATGCGCGGCCGTCATGCTCTCGTGGAGACAGAATCGAACTGAAGTAACAAAGGCTGGTGGCAAACGATGAGCACCCGATCTATTCGTATCAAGGCGATCCTGTCCATGGGAATCCTTGTGGGCTTTGGCGCGGTTTCTACGTTGGCTGCGTGGACAGGCACCGCCACCGCGACCTCCAATATCAGTTCCGCGACCGTGGCGCTTGGAGTCGGCGCAACGGCAGGTGCAGCCAATGCAACTACCTATCAGATGCCCATTACGGGCAATAATCTATATCCGGGCACCAGCTCCGCGTCTACGGTGGTTGTGAAAAATACGGGAACCATATCGGCTCCGTACACGGTTCAGGGAAAGATCACCGAATCAGGTGCTTCGACCTTGGGCGCGGGTCTGAACATCTCCGTAAAGATCGGCGCAACCGTTAGCGGCAGCGGCTCCAACGTCACGTGTTCAGGTGGAACGACCATAATCTCCAAGAGCGCCGGTGCGCAGTTCATCGGCTCATCGACTCCGCGCACTTTAGAATCTGGTGCCTCAGAGTCGCTTTGCATCCAATATGCTTTGCCGACAACAGCTGCCAACTCCCTGCAGGGCGCAACGACAAGCATTGGCCTGACCTTCACCTCAACGGTTGGTTCCTAGCATGGGGAATCATAAGTCCAAAAGGAATCGGGGCACGGGCCTCTCAGCATTCCAGCGGATCGTATTGAACGTAGGGGCGGCACTGGGTTCCCTATGCCTGATCATGACGGTCGCAACCATGATTTTTGGTCTAAAGCCCTTGATTTTTGCTTCCGGCTCCATGGAGCCGTCGATTCCGACGGGTTCCTTAGGGATCGCAGTGCCCACTGCTATCCACGAGATCAACCAGGACGAAATTGTCTCGGTGATAAATAGCGAAAATCAACGCATAACGCATCGGGTCGTCGAGAACTCAGATGCCGGTCTGGTGCTCAAGGGAGATTCCAACCCCATCCCAGATCTCGAAATGTACCACGCGAGCACCGTCGATAAGCTTCTTCTCAGCATTCCTGTATTGGGCTATGCCGTTTCTTGGCTCAGCCAGCCTTGGGCATTTTTCCTCGGGGGACTGCTCTGTGCCTATCTGCTCTACATAGCCTTCGTTAGAAGCACCAACGATCGTGGAAGTGATCCTGGCAATACGAGTGAAGCAAGAAAGAACGCGTCCGAGATGCATGCCTCGGTCGAAGACGCAACCGGGTCGGCTCACAGATGGTCGAAACGCAAATCGATACGTGGGATCGCGGGCCTTGGTGCTCTTCTGCTCGTCAGCACGCTGATTGTCGGCACACCGAAGATCGAAATGACTCAGGCCGCCTTCGCGGGCAATGCGACGTCTACGTCATCGCCCGTTGCCGCCAGCGTGCCAGCGATCCCCGGCGCCCTGACCTGCACGACGGTTGGCGGCGTGCTGGGTGCCGCTACCAGTGCTGACGTGTCCTGGCCCGCGCCGGCTATGCCTGGTGGTGCTAAATATGCGGTTCGGGTGCAGTCCAACTCCGGTGAGGTTCGTTTTCTAAACGTCAACGCTGGCACTACTTCGGTGAGGTTCAGCGCCGGGCTGAGTCTGCTCGGAGCAATCCTCGGCACTGCCCAGACATTTGAAGTCAAGGTGCTCGTCGTGACAACAACTGATGGAGCTGCGGTCACCGAAATGGGCAGCAACATCGGATGGTCCTCGCCGGTGGCTACGGCGCCGAAAACGACAATTCGATACCGGCCGGGAATTTTGCTGATCAACGATTTCTCGTGCGCGTAGTCCGCCCAAACGCCACCCATGGGAAATCGGCGAACTACACGAACTTTCGCTCAAACCCGGATAGCACGATTTCCAATCCGGCAGAGAAGGCCTTCGCCGGCCTGCCTTCTACATTCAAGCCGGCGTCCAAGGCGTCGCTAAATGCAGTAGATGCTTCGCTGCTCACTAGCCAGACTTCCTTGGGCGCGGCGGCATCCAACGCGGAGCCCAGGACAAACGAATCAATGATGGTGATCGCTTGCAGGCGTTCCTTGGGTGCAAATCCAGCCATGGCAAACGCTTCAGCCAGCGCTTCATAGACTCGCAGCGTCGTTTGGTCGCGGACCGTGTGGCTGGTGAAGAGCGGAATCAATTTTGGGTGCTTGGCGTAGGAGGCCCAATACTCCGTGGCGATCTGCCGAACTGCCTCCTGCCAATCAACCCGGTCCAGATCGGGTAGTTGAATTTCGGACATCGCGCGCCCGCGCATCAGCTCAATGATCCCGGCCTTGCCATCTACGTGGTTGTAGAGCGAAGATGCAGTCACCGAGAGTGCTTTGGCCAGATGCGGCAGGGTGAACTCACCATGTGCGTCGACAAGCTTGAGCGCGGCGTCGGCAATCGCAATTGCGCTGAGCTTTGGTTTCGACGGCCTAGCCATGCGGGCTTCCTTTGCTTCGAGACTCTTTGACTAGAGCATACACAGATTAAACGAAAATCATTCGTTAAACTCCTTGATTTTGGATATGACTCAGGTCTAACCTGAAAACGAATAGCATTCGTTAAACATCCTGAGGTGACCCAAATGCAAGAAGTCCTCGCCCTGAATCCACCGGTCTCTCCGGCGCGTGCCGGAGAAAAAGTGCGTGGCGACATCACCGTTGCCCTAGTGCAGCACCGCTGGCATGAAGACCGCCAAGCCCTGGAAGCGGAGCTTGAAGATGGGATCCGGCGAGCGGCGAGCCATGGCGCACAAATCGTATTCCTGCCGGAACTGACGCTGAGCAAATACCCGGCTTTCAAAGTCCCGGATACGGCTGCCGCCGATGCGTCTGCCGAAGAGCTGCTGACCGGTCCAACTTTTACCTTCGCCGCGCAGATGGCCACCAAGCACCAGATCAACGTGCATATCTCCTTGTACCGCAAGGCGCCATCGCACGATGGCCTGGGGCTGAACACCGCGATTGTCGTGTCGCCGGAGGGCGAACTGGTGGCGACCACGAATAAGCTGCATATTCCGCGTACCGCCGGATACTACGAGGATAAATACTTCCGCGAAGGCCCCAACGAGGAGCCCTATCCGGTGCACCGCATCTCGGGCCTGAAAGACCTGGCCATGGGACTGCCTACCTGCTGGGACGAGTGGTTCAGCGAACCGCCGCGCATCTACTCGCTGGCCGGGGCCGACCTGCTGGCCTATCCCACAGCCATCGGATCCGAACCGGACCACCCGGATTTTGATACCGAACCGCTGTGGCGCCAAACCATTCTCGGCAATGGCATCGCCAACGGACTGTTCATGGTCGTCCCGAACCGCTGGGGCGACGAAGGAGCGTTGACCTTCTACGGCTCCTCTTTCATCTCCGACCCCTATGGCCGGATTCTGGCCCGCGCCCCACGCAACGACTCAGCGGTGCTGGTCGCCAGGCTGGACCTCGATGCCCGCCGGGACTGGCTGACGCTGTTCCCATTCCTGCGCACACGCCGCCCGGAAACCTACGCAGCCCTGACCGAAGCGCGCGTTGAGAGTGAACTCGGGGAAGAGGAGCAGACCAGTGCCTAACTACTTCATGCCCGCCGAAACCGCAGCCCACGAGCGGATCTTCATGGCTTTTCCAAGCGGAGGATACACCTTGGGGCAGAGCGAGGCGGAGGCGGAAGCCGCTCGCACCGCATGGTCCAACGTGGCCCGCGCGGTTGCCCGGTTTACCCCGGTGACGATGATCGTTGATCCAAGCGCACTTGCCGAAGTCCACCGCCATCTCGGGGAATCCGTGGACTTCGCGGTACGCGAGTTGGATGATGCCTGGATGCGCGATATCGGTCCAACCTTCGTACGTGATGCCGCGGGTGAACTCTTTGCGGTGAACTGGAATTTCAACGGTTGGGGCGCCCAAGCATGGGCAAACTGGGGAAAGGACAGCAAAATCGCCAGCGAAGTTGCTGCCCTGACCGAAACCAAGGTGCTAAGAGCGCTGATCACCAATGAAGGCGGCGGCATTCACGTGGATGGGGAGGGCACCGTTTTGGCAACCCGCAGCGTGCAGCTGGACCCGGGACGCAATCCGGGGAAAGCGGAAGCCGATATTGAAACGGAATTTGCCCGGCTGCTCGGTGCCACGAAGACCATCTGGCTGGAACGGGGATTGACCCGCGACAACGAAGAATTCGGAACCCGCGGACACGTAGATATCGTGGCCTGTTTTGCCGCACCCGGTGTGGTGCTCTTCCACGACCAGCAAAACCCCGAGCACCCCGACTTTGAGGTATCCGGGCAGGTGCGCCAGCAGCTTGAATCTGCAGTTGACGCCAAGGGGCGCAAACTCACGCTCATACCGGTACCGGCCCCGACGGTGCTCACGGACACCGAGGGATGGGTTGATTACTCCTACATCAACCATCTGGTCACCAACGCCGGAGTCATCGCCTGCACCTTTGGCGATCCGATGGATGCCCAGGCCTTGCAGATTTTGGCGGAGGCGTACCCCGGGCGGGAAGTGGTGGGGGTTGATGCCCGGGAGCTATTTGCGCGCGGTGGTGGAATCCACTGCATCACTCAGCAGCTGCCAACTTAAGGTGGCGTGCTGGACGCAGAGAGTTCGGGTAAGTCGCAACGCAATTGCAGGAAAGACTATGTTGCGTAGGCTTCATATATTCTCTCGCAGTCCGGACAAATTTTCATATCTGATACGTCTTGCGATGGAACGAAGTTGAATCCGCAAATAGCTTGGCTGACTATTCCATAGACGTATGCGTCAGTGAGAATTCTCTGCCTAGCATAGTGCGCGTAGTGTGTGCGCGGCACTTCGGGTTTGTGCGTGTACGTGTCGATCGATGCGTTAGCTAAAGTTTCAGCAGCGAGGAGTTGTTGAATCTTCACTTCGGTGGTCTGAACAAGGTAGACCATATCTTTGCCGTTGTGTTCAATTATCTCCCAGTGTTCTTGAACTGGATCAATAAGACCAATCATGATGGGAACGACAACATCACGAAGCGTCGAGTCGGACCAATTTTTAGTATGGACGGTTAAAAATATGTCTGCGGGCAGCTCGTGTGGTGCCTGTTGATCTTCGACGCGTTCCACGTGGAAATCAACCACTAGCTCAGCGCCCTTGTGCGAGGGGTGGAGTGGGAGCGTAACTTCGACCTTATGATTTAAAGTAATCGACTTGCTGACTGAAGAGAGTATGGAAGCGGCGCAGCTGGCCTCCCAAGCTTTCTCCGTGGCATTTGCAACTTCAAGTTTTTGGAGTGTGTAGTCATCTGACGTCGGGTAAAGCGCTAAGAGAGCATGCCGTTTCATCAAATCTAGTTTTCGGTAAACGTTCGACTCGTCGCCTGCACGGCGAAGTCCAGCGAACAGTATCCACCATTGGGCATCCTGCTTGGGTTGAGTCACGAGTCCTCGCCATTGACCAGGTTTTAGCTCGCGCCAAGGAGTTGGCATTCCACAGGTAACTGCATGTTTGTAAACTATGTGCGAGTTGGCACATTCTGGATCACTTGTTGCCCAGTTTCCTGACTGGATAACGGGATGCTGGAGTTGGGAGAGTGGGCCGGCGTCTTTGAAGCGACCTTGTTTGACGGCTCTATATTGCTCCGGGTTTGCCCAATCATCTGGGGCCGATAGGCATTCATGCAGTACATACAGCGTTGGTCGAACCCCGACGAGTTGTGCATTCATCATGGCTTTATCCTACGTAGAGCGTCGAGTTTTGTTTAGTGACCATTTTGGTAATTCCAACGCCGAGTGTTGAGAGGCATTGTTCACAGCCGGTAGCTTCTCTCTTGCGGAAGCCGCGTTGGCCGAGATAAGCTAGTTTCAGTTGAGTCACTTGTGCTACCTAAGTTAGTTAGTATGGAATTCTGAAGGGCACGAAATGTCACTTATTGAGCTACCTCTAGCACCAAAAGACAAGACTCAAGATGTTCGTGCCGTTTTAGAGACTCTTGCCGATAACGAATTAGCTGACATGCTGATGCAGGTAGTTGGTCTTGTTGAAGAGGGCAAGAGCCTTGTCGTCAGGCGATCGCCTGACGCGGAGGTCTCTCCGAAAGAAGCATCTGAAATGGTGAACATGAGTCGAACTTTTATATGCCGCTTATTGGACCAGGGGGTCATCCCTGAACAACCACGGGTTGGTACACATAGAAGAATCCTCGTAAGTGATTTGGAGGAATTCATGAAAAACCGTGGCCGCGCATCACGCCATTTCGCTAAGTCGTTGGCGCATGCAGAGGATTCCAAAGCGCAACTTGTGCGCGACATTGCTGGGGTTTCCCGTGAGGAAGCTAGTAAGTTTGGCTATTAGTTCTATGACGTATTAGACGACGAAAATGATCTATTGGTATCGCTAGGAGAACTAGCGCCAATGCTGGTGTTTTGGTGAATCCGAACGAATCGGATTCACCAAAACGCGTTTAATGGGCCAACAGCGCGTTTGGCTGCAATACCCAGCAGCAGCCGGACCCCTGACAGGAGAGCTAGTCCAGCCCGACCTGACGGCGCCGCTCCAGAAATACAGGACGGGTGATCCTGCGGTTCGCGGCGAAAATCGGCTCGGTGCTGCAGGCTCCGGTGGCCAGATCGGCCAGATGCTCGCCGATGGCCGGCACAAACTTAAACCCATGCCCGCTAAATCCAGCACCCACGGTGATCGGTCCGAAACGGTCCAAAATGAAGTTCTCGTCTTCGGTATTGGAATAGGTGCAGGAGACCGTCTCAAAACGTTCGGGGTCAACACCAGGCAACCAGCGTGCGGCATAAGCCTGCAACGCCCGAATTTGTTCGTCCACGAGCTCATGCGGGCGGGCATTCGGGTCAACTATGCGGCCCGAGCCGTGCCAGCCGACCTTGATTCCCTCGCCCGGAGTGTGCATTCCATAAATCGGGCCGTAGACCGGGGAACCGGTATCACGTGCGGGGTCCAAGCAGTGATTGAACCCGGGCCACCGAGCAGGAAGCGGGGTTTGCGTGAAATGAACCGGGTGCTCTTCGGTGACATGGATCCGTGGAAGGCTGATGGCTTCCCCGAGGAGCGACCGGCTCCATGCCCCGGCGGCCACGATGACATGGCGTGCTCGCAGGGTTGTGCTCCCCGCAGGCTCCTCCAGCTGGATGCTGACAAGTTCCTCGGAGATCACTTCCAGGGCCGACACACGCCGATTGTGGTGAATCGCGGCCCCGGAGTTCAGCGCCAGGCGTTGCAGCGTCGAAACGGCAAGATCGGCATTGATCTGGGCTCCTGCGGGAATATACAGAGCCTCGGTCTCAAATTTCATCCCGGCAAAACGTTCTTCGGCTTCTGCCATGCTCAGGGACTCGCAGTCGAATCCGGCCGCGCCGAGACTGCGTTGGATCCGGCGTTGCCCGACTGGATCGCCGTGGTTCACCAACCCGGTGCGGTTCAGCAGCTTGGTGCCACCGGACAGGGCAACCTCGTCCCACAGGAGGTTCGCGCGTTGCAGCAACCGCACATAGGGGGCTTCCGCGTAGGCCGGATTGAAGTTGCGGGTCGCCCCATGCGAGGCACCGTGCAGATGGCCCGGCGCATATTGCTCGACCATGAGCACTTCGCGGCCGCGTGCGGCTAATGCGTGGGCGGCGGCCGAGCCCATGGCTCCGCCGCCAATGATCAGATAATCAACGTCGATACTCACGAGACCAGCGTAGAACGAGGCAGCGCGGAATTCGTATTCTGAGGTCGCGCCCGGGTGCACTAACGTAAAGCAATAGGGCGCGACTGCGTTCGGCGCAGGAACTGGAAGGCAGCAACTATTGGATACGCTACAACTCGGCGCATTGCTCGGATTGTCCGCGGCCGTTTTTGTGGGGGCTTCTACACAGCGAATCTCCGGAATGGGATTCGCGCTGGTTGCTTCACCATTTCTGGTGATGGTTCTCGGGCCTCACCACGGGGTCATGGTGGTCAACTTCCTCGGAGCCTGCAGCAGCTTTTTGATTCTGATCCAGGTATTCAGGGACGTTGAGTATAAGAAGATCTTGCTGATGCTCATTCCTGCGGTCATCATGACTCTTCCCGGCGCCTGGGTTGCCGCGCGTTTGGGCGGCCCGTGGCTCACCATCGGGATTGCCTTGATGGTCATCCTTGCCCTGGGCTCGAGCTTCCTGGTGCGCAATCTTCGTACCGCGCAAAGCAAGGGGCTGGCAATCGGGGCAGGTGCCGTTTCCGGATTCATGTCTGTTACCGCCGGAGTGTCAGGTCCGGCCATTGCTGGGTACGCGGTGGCCAGCCGTTGGCCGCAGGCGAAATTCGCCATTTCGGTGCAACTGTACTTCTTTGTTCTGGCCGTCGCTTCGCTGCTGGCCAAGGGCGGAGTTCCCGAACTACATTGGACGCAGTGGGTGAGCTGCCTGATGGCGATGGTTGGGGGAATACTGCTGGGCAACTTCCTCGCTCCCAAGATTCCGGAGAGGTTTAGCCGCTTGTTCGTTATTCTCGTCGCGTTTGCCGGGGCCGTGACGCTGCTGGTCAACGGGCTAACCCAGGCGCTGGCGTAGGCAGAAACTGGCTAAAAAGTCTATCAGTGAGATAATTGCTACCGTGCGGACCGATCAGAGCATTCAAAACCATGGCAAACCGGCCACAGAACTAGACGTTGAACGGCAGGCATTGTGGGCAGGCTTTATCTGTTCAATCCTAGGATTAATAGTCGGGCTCATCCTGTTCGCAGGTAATCGCCCGGCTCTGGCCGGTGGGCTATCCGTAGGTGCCGTCGCCGCTTCAACCGGAGCGGTGGCAGCAGCACTGGCCAGTGCGGTGGCCTTTCGGCGGTTGCTGCTATCACGCGAGCCGTGGCTCGGGCGGATCCCCAGGTGGCGTCAGGCAGTCGCCCTGAGTGGGCTGGTTTTAGTCCATGCAGCGAGCACGGTGATGATCTTGATGGTGGCTTTCCACCTGATGCAGCAGGCGTTTTTTGGACTGCGCGTGGATATGCTTGCCGGCTCCTTGCTTGTCAGCGGCGCGACGGGGGTCAGCGCCTATCTGTGCTTGGTTGCCACGGCTCGGACAAATGCCGAAACTCTGTCGGTGGTTCTGGGTATCTTCATGGCCTCGGGAGTCGTCATCAGCATGCTGCTCGCCGAGGACCGAGGCTGGTGGCAGTCGATGTTCTCTTCCCTCGGTACCTATGACGCGGGGATTGGTTCCTTCTGGACATTCAACACGACGTTGGTGGTCTCCGGGCTCGTGCTGATGGCCTTTACCGAATTTATGACCAGAGATCTTGCAAAGCTCTCACGGACCTATAGGTGCCGCCCGAGCTTGGAGAAATACCGGATTGCAAAGCATCTGCGCCCGCGTCCCGGCGTTGTCCGCTGGTGCCTTTTGGCGGTGGCCCTTGGTGTTATTTTGATCGGGGTAGTTCCGGTAAATGTTGCCCCCGAGGTGCATGCTGCTTTTGTCCGGTTGGCGGCGGCCGGGATGATGCTGCTCCTGACGGGGACCACGGTGCTTCTTCCGGGATATCCGGTGGTTTTCCATCTGATGTCGCTGACGGCACTAGGAGCTTTATGGCTGGCCTTCTTGCTGTGGCAGGAATGGAACTACTACAACCTCACCGGATTTGAACTTGCCGTGGTCGCAATTCTCTTCACCTGGATCTCGGTGTTCATCCGAACAACTTCGGCATTGATCCACGACAAGCAACAGCAACTTCGCAAGGAAAAGCGGACGCGCAGGCGTGCGCAGCGTGAACAGCTGGCCGGTGCGCAAGATCCGGCGGCCGCAAATATCGATCCGCATTCAAGCCACGGCGAAATCCGCCGTAATGGGGAGGACGCAGGTTTCCAGAGTCGATAGCCTTGAAATATGTTGATCTCCGAAAAGCTGTATTTGCTACTGACCAAGGACGACGGCCGCCCAGAGACGGTGATGAGCTCCTATGGGTACGGAATGAACGCCGCGGTCATTGCTGACCTGATCTTGGGTGGACGAGTAGGCCTTACCGAAGACTCGAATCCGCGCATCACCATCATCGGAGCGGGGCCGATCGGGGACCCGGTATTGGCGCACTCCCTGGAAAAGCTCGAGGGCAAAGACGGCACAAGCCTGGATTCGGCCGTTGCGATCAACCGACTGTGCAATATTCGCCTAGTGACGGATTCTTTAGCCAAGCAAGGACTTGTGGAACACGGGGAACGCAGCTTCTTTGGTCTGGGCAAGGGGAATGTGAAAGTACTGAACGGGCAACTGGAACGCCAATTCCGTTTCGGGCTGCGGTCGGTGCTTCAGGGGCAGCGGGAGGCCGAAACCCACGAGGCAACGCTGCTATCCATCTTGCAAGGCATGGGCGTAGTGCCTAATGTCCTAGCCGAGGAGATCGAACCGCTGAGCGCTGCAGAGTCCAAGCATCGGATCAAGGAAGTCGCCACGGACTCCCGCGCCGGGGACGCGGTTCGCAAAGCAGTGGCAACGATGAACAGCGCGGTCGCCACGACCACCATCCTTCCGGGGTCTCGCTGAGAAGCTTGCAGCTATGCGGGCTGCTCGACTAAACCGGCTTGCATCACGACGTCAACCGTGGCCTGGAAGTGCTTGCGCAGCAGCGCGCCGAGTTTCTGCGCATCGCGAGCAAGGGCCGCATCGAGAATATCTGCGTGCTCCTGCTCGACATCGCGCGCCACCGCCACTTGTGACGGCGCGGCCCACCGGCGATAGAGCTCCGTGAAATTTGCCAAGTCGGTGGAGAGCTTCAGCATCGGTTGGCACTCGCACGGAGCCAAAAGCTGATGATGAAATTCGCGGTGCGCAGCCGACCAGAGTGGGTTCACCCGATCCGGATCTTCGGGTAGACGGCGTGGGGTTCGTGAAAGTTTATGGTGCGCGGCGATGAGCCCGGATTCCCAGGCTACGGTTCCACGTTCCACGGCCAGCCGTGCCGCGAGCGCCTCGGTGGCGCAGCGAAGCTCGGTAATGTCTGCCAATTCTCCAAGGTTGAGATCTGGAACAAAAAATCCGCGATTGGGGCGGATGGCAACAAGGTTTTCACCGGCTAAACGGGTCAAGGACTCGCGAATGACGGTGGTGCTGGTGCTGAATTGCTCGGCTAACGTGGTGGGCTGCAAGCGATCTCCCGGTGACCAGAAGCCGTCCAGAATGGTGCGGCGAATTCCTTCGAGCGAATGCATAGATGCCTTTGCCACGCGGGCCTCTTTCTTATTGGTGAAACCTTGAGCGCAAAATCCAAGATAATCATATTATGTCCGACTACTCAGAGTATTGAGCGATTTCATTTCTTCGTGTTCGTCCTGTGTTTCGCTGCACCCTTTACGTAGCGTGGCGGTAGGCCTAGGCTCGGCTCATGCCAGTGATGCTGCGTACTATCCAGACCGCCGTACCAGAAACGCTCCTTCGCCAGGATGAAGTCCGTGATGTCTTTGCACTGCAACCGGGGCTGTCCCGGTTGGGTCAGCGGCTGATCGCCACCTCCTTCGATTCCTCGGCGATCAACACCCGCTACAGTTGCGTCAAAGACTTCGATGCCCACCACCCGCCGGCCAGCGCGTTGTTCTACGACGCGGGCACGCAGCAACTGCACTCTCCGAGCACCGCCACCCGCAACCGCGAATATGCCGCCCACGCCCCGGCACTCTTTATCGGAGCCGCGCAGAAAGCCCTGGACGACTGCCCGGATCTGACACCTGCGGACATCACCCACGTCATTACGGTCTCCTGCACCGGTTTTTATAACCCAGGACCGGACTACCAGATTGTGCGCGCGCTGGGTCTGAAGCCCAATACCGTGCGGCACCATCTGGGCTTTATGGGTTGCTATGCGGCTTTCCCTGCACTTCGTGCGGCTAGGGATTTTTGCCTCGCGGATCCGCAAGCAACGGTGCTGGTGGCCTGCGCGGAACTTTGCACCCTGCATGTGCACAGCTCGAACGACCCGGACACCATCATGGGTTCTGCGCTCTTTGCCGACGGAGCCGCGGCGGCAATCGTCACCGCACACGGCGATAGCGGATTGAGCATGGACGCCTTTGAAACGGTGCTCACCCCGGTCGGCGAGGAGGCCATGGCATGGAATATCGGGGACGAAGGCTTTGAGATGGTGCTCGGAACCTATGTTCCGCACATCATTGATGAGCATATTAGCGGCGCCTTGGAACCGCTCTTCGCGAAGGCTTCCATCCCGGAAACGACCTTCGCCCAGATCAAGCATTGGGGGATACACCCCGGTGGCCGAGCGATCCTGGACCGCGTCCAGAATCGCCTCGAACTCAGTGATGCCCAATTAGCCCCTGCCCGAAAGGTCTTGGCCGAATACGGAAACATGTCCAGCGCGACGGTCCTGTTCGTGCTCAAGGAAATCATGGATGATCGGCAAGCCAGCTCGGGCGAACGCGTCTGCGCCATGGCTTTCGGTCCCGGACTGACCGTGGAAACCGGGCTCTTCACCCTGCACGGGACGGCTGAATGACGGGTCTGCGGCGCAGCATCGGAGCCAGCGAGGAAATGGATCGACCGGATTGCGACCCTGCATTGCTACGCCGGACCTACGCGCAGTTTCCGCTGGTAAATCGGGTTGTCGCCGGATGGCGCGGAAACTACGCGCGCTTCATCCGTCCCGTGCTGCGCCGCCGGCCCGGAACAAGAATTCTGGATGTGGGCTGCGGGGGCGGCGACATCGCAATGAATCTGGCCCGCTGGGCGCTCGCCGATGGGTTTTCGACTCAGATTCTCGGGATAGATCCGGATCCGCGCGCCATCGACTACGCCCGCCGGGCTCTGCGCCAGGCGGCTCTGCCGGAGGGCGTGGTGCAATTCCGTGAGACTACCAGTGTGCTGCTTGCCGCCGCCGGGGCGCAGTTTGACGTGGTGCTCTCCAACCACCTGCTGCACCACCTGGAAGCGGGCGAATTGCAGCAGCTGCAGGTGGACACCGAGCGGCTGTGCGCCGGGATCGGCCTGCATAGCGATATTCGCCGCGCCAGAGCGGCATTGCTGTTGTTCGGCACGGCAACGCTGCCGTTGGCCGGTACCTCGCTGATCCGCCGCGACGGGCTGGTCTCCATCCGGCGCAGCTACACGCCAGCGGAACTGGCTGCTTTGGCCAGGTCTGGCTGGGAGGTGCAAGCACAACGGACTTACCGCAATGTGCTGCTCTGGAAGTCAACCGGCAGTGGATGAGGTAGCGATCATCGGAGCCGGGCCGGTGGGATTGACCCTGGCGATCCTGTTGGCCCAACGAGGACGGAAAGCCACGGTATACGAGAAGCGAACCGAACTAGCCGGGCATTCACGAGCGATCGGCCTGCATCCGCCGGCCCAGCAGATCCTTGAACTGGCGGGGGTAGGCCCGCAGGCGCAGGAATGCGGAGTCCCGATCCGCCGCGGCATCGGAGTTTCGGCGGGCCGCATCATTGGCATCATGGACTTCGCGGTGATCGGCGGGGGCTACCCCTACGTCTTGTCATTGCCCCAACAGGTCACCGAGACGCTGCTGCGCGAACGCTTGGCGGAGCTTGCTCCGGGCACACTGGTCTCCGGGGCCGAGTTCACCGGCCTTCGGTCGCAGTCGCCGGACGGGGTGGAATTCACCGCCGGCGGTACCTCGCACCGAGCCCGATGGCTGGTCGCAGCCGACGGAGTGAACTCGTCGGTGCGCAGGAGCCTGGCAGTGCCATTCGGCGGCAGAGCTTTGCCCGACGCCTACCTGATGGGAGATTTTCCGGATACCACGCAGCTGACCCACACCGCCGCCCTGTTTTTGCACCCGGCGGGGATAGTGGAATCTTTCCCCTTGCCTGGTTCCCTGCGTCGTTGGGTCCTGCGTGTGGACGGCCAGAGCTCCGGCAGCTCGGCCGCCGACGTGGTTGATGCCCTCTGCCAGCGGGTGGGATTTGTGCTTGACGCCGCGAGCTGCACCATGCACAGCCGGTTCGCTACCGCCAACCGGCAGGTTGCCTCGATGGTCCATGGGCGGGTGGTATTGCTCGGGGATGCCGCGCACCAGATCAGTCCCATTGGGGGACAGGGACTCAGCCTGGGATTTGCCGACGCGCTGGAGCTGGCTGGGCGGTTGGCTTCCAATGCATCCTTGGCCGGTTTCTCCGAAACCCGATTGCAGGCCGCGCGCAAGGCGGGTTCGCGCGCGCAGCTGAATATGATGCTGGGCCGGCCGTTGCCATGGTGGCTGGCATCGGGGCGCGATGCCCTGATTTCACGCCTGGCAGCGAGCCAACGCCTCCATGACGGTGCAGCCCGCAGCTTTACGATGACCCCTCGTGGAGGTCCGGGAAGCAGCTGATGTCCAGCAGAGGGCCGCTGGTTCTCTCCGAGGTGGAGGGCGCTGGAGGCCTCGGTGCCATGCGTGCCCAAACTCACCGCCAACTTCCAGTGGATACGTGAAACAATAGGTAGTAATGACTTCCAGCGACTCCACCACACTTTCCGCCGTTGAACGCAAGGCCCTGCGCACCGAGCAGGCCGCTGCCCAGCGCGCCCAGCAGCTGCGCATCTCCAAGTCCCGAGCCGAGGCCGAAGGCCGCGCCCAGGTCGTGCCAACGGCCGAAGGATGGAAACAGGAGATGGGCGCCGATGGCCGTCCAGAACTGCAGTTCGCCACCAAGCGCCGCGTCGCCCAGCCGCCAACGCACCTGGCGGACCTGAGCCTTGCCGAACGCCAAGCGAAGCTGAAGGAACTAGGCCTTCCGGCCTTCCGCGCCAAGCAGCTTTCGACGCACTACTTCACGCACTACACCACCGACCCGGAGAAGATGAGCGATCTTCCCAAGGAGCGCCGTGCGGAACTGGCCGAGGCCATGTTCCCGAAGCTGCTCACCGAGGTCAAGCGACTGACCACCGATGACGGCAAGACCATCAAGTTCCTCTGGCGCCTGTTCGACGGTTCGCTGGTCGAGTCCGTGCTCATGCGCTACCCGGGCCGCATCACCCTATGCATCTCTTCGCAGTGCGGCTGCGGCATGAACTGCCCATTCTGCGCCACCGGACAGGCGGGGCTGACCCGCAACATGTCCACCGCGGAAATCCTGGACCAGATTGTCCAGGCGAACCGGGTGATCGCCGAAGGCGGCCTCGGTGGCCAGAAGCATCCGGACGAACGCGTGGGCAACATCGTGTTCATGGGCATGGGCGAGCCGCTGGCGAACTACAAGCGCGTGATGAACGCGGTGCACCGCATGGTTGCCGACGCCCCCGAAGGCCTGGGCATGAGCGCCCGCGGCATCACCATTTCCACCGTGGGTCTGGTGCCTGCCATCCGCAAGCTGACCGAAGAGAATGTGCCGGTCACCTTCGCGCTGTCGCTGCATGCCCCGGACGATGAGCTGCGCGATGAGCTGATCCCGGTGAACTCACGCTGGAAGGTCGACGAGGCGCTGGACGCCGCGTTTGACTACTATGTGAAGACCGGACGCCGCGTCTCCATCGAGTACGCGCTGATCAAGGACATGAACGACCATGAGTGGCGTGCCGAGCTGCTGGCGAAGAAGCTCAACGCCCGCGGTCGCGGCTGGGTCCATGTGAATCCGATTCCATTAAATCCGGTACCGGGCTCCATCTGGACCCGCAGCGAGAAGGACATCACCAGCAAGTTCGTGCGCCGCCTGGACAGCCTCGGCGTACCCACCACGCTGCGCGATACGCGCGGCAAAGAAATCGACGGCGCCTGCGGGCAGCTCGCAGCCGACGAAGACTAAACATCTGTGACTAGGGCCTTTGCTTCACGTGAAACACGTGGAGCAAGGGCCCTTTTCGCGTTTAGGGGTGCCGGCAATCTGGCGCGCGGCCTGTCCGGAGACGCTATTTCTGGGTTCGCCGGTCGGGGCGGGCTCCGCGAACACCGGCAGCCGCCAAGACACAGGCGCCGGCTCAGCAAGAGCAACCGCGGCCAAACCGGTAGGGTTCAGATATGGCCGTTTCAGACCCACTCTTTTTAGACAAGACCAATCCCGAGTTGTGGAACTCCATGGGGAAGTTCTCCAACCAGCTTGCCAAGACCTACCGGGCAGCCGGCATCAGCGACCGGACAGCCGAACTGATCAACCTTCGGGTCTCGCAGATCAACGGCTGCGCCTACTGCCTCGACATGCACACGCGCAAGGCGCTGGAAGCCGGAGAGCGCATGCAGCGCATCGTATTGCTCAGCACGTGGGATGAATGCGGCGGACAGTTTGACGAGCTCGAATGCGCGGCCCTTGCCATCGCCGAGGCTGCCACGGATCTGCCCTGCCCGGAGGAACGCATCGCCGCCGTAGCTTCGGCGCGACTGCTGCTCACCGATGAACAGGTTGCCGCGATCCAGTGGATCGCGATTTCGATGAACGCTTTTAATAGAATTTCCATTCTGTCCCGCCACCCGGTCAAGGAACGGGCGCTTGGAGCGGAGAACGCCCAGTGAAGGTATCTGCTCGCGGACAGGTGCCGCCCTTTGAAGTAATGCAGATTGTTGATTCGGTGGCCACCATGCGCACCGCCGGACATGATGTGATCTCGCTCTGCGTCGGCGAACCCGGTGGCGGGGCACCGGCCGCGGTTAATGAATTGGCTTCGAAGCTCCACGCCGAACATGCGGATTTCGGGTACACCTCCACCACTGGCTTAGCCGCAACAAGGCAGGTGCTAGCCGAGCACTACCGCCTGACCTACGGGATAGAGATTCCCGCGAGGAACTTCGTCATGACTGCAGGTTCCTCGGGCGCATTCCAGCTCGCGTTCTTGGCGGCCTTTGATCAGGGAGATATCGTCGCATTGGCGCGGCCTGGGTACCCGGCCTACGCAAATATTCTGCAAGCCCTTGGGCTGCAAGTTGTTGACCTGCCCACCGGACCCGAGCAGCGTTTCCAGCCGACGGTGGAACTTCTCGAGGCGGCGAAGGCGCAACACGGACGCCTCGACGGGCTGGTGATAGCTTCGCCGAACAACCCCACCGGAACCATGTTCAGCGCCGAGGAGCTTGAACGCCTCGCCTGCTGGTGCGAAGCAAACGGAGTGCGGCTGATCAGTGACGAGATCTATCACGGAATCGAGTTTGTGCCCGAACGCAGGGGCCATACCTCCTGGGAATACTCCCAGACAAGCATTGTCGTTTCGTCATTTTCCAAATACTGGGGAATGACCGGCTGGCGTTTGGGTTGGATGATCGTCCCCGACGACATGCTCGCCGTGGTGGATGGCTTAGCCTCCAACCTTGCCCTATGCGCGCCGGCGCCCGCGCAACGCGCCGTGCTGGCCGCCTTCGAACCAGCGAGTCTGGAAGAAGCCGAGGGCCGGGTAACCGAATTCGCTCGCACCCGGGAGTTGGTGCTCGGCAGCATAGAGAAGCTTGGCATCTCGCAGGCTGCCCCTGCCGATGGCGCATTCTATCTCTACGGAAAACTGCGCCCGGCGGTGCTCGAAAAGTTTGGTTCGGCCACCGGGTTCTGTGCCGCGGTCTTGGAAGAAACTCATGTGGCGCTGACCCCCGGCGGGGACTTCGACCCATTTGAGGGGCATCTGTTTATCCGGCTTTCTTTCGCTGCGGGCTACCATCGTGTCGCCGAAGCGCTGGACCGAATCGATGTATTCCTGAAGAGGAATATTTAGCATAGGGAGTTTATGCACAGTTCGCCGTTGCGGAGCTATGCGTTGAACAAGCCTGCCCGAAGCTGGGATGAAGCAAAGTCCACCACCCAGCTTGGAGTCCACCATGCGCGATCTTCCGCTACCCGTCGAACACGAATGCCTTGCCTGCTACCTCTATCGGGTAGCCGAGGACGTGCCCTGCGAAGGTTCGCTTCGCATGCTCAAATGTTACCGAGACCATGCGGCACCCCGGGCCACCGCGCTGGAACGCAAGATCAAGCTGCTCGGCGGATACTGCGATTGCGAGGTTCTCATGAACGCACTGCGGCCGGCTACCACCGAGGCTGTCAGAGCCATGGACCATGGAGCCGATTTGGTCTGCAAAGGGGTACGCCGCGGCTGTATTCAACCCTGCGAGCAGTGGTTGATACGCCGCGGCGTGCAATGGGCTGGCGGACAATTCCGCAGCCGGGGTGCCAAAAGTTCTTAGTCTTCGATCGCGTCGGACCGATTCGCAGCCTTCTTCTTGGACGCCATACGGGCCTTGAGAAGTTCCACGAAGATCGGGATGACCGAAATCAGCACGATCAAGATGAAGATGATGTCTACGTTTTCTTCGATCCAGCTAATCTGGCCCAACCAGTAGCCCAGCAGGGTTACGCCAACGCCCCAGAGCAGCGCGCCGGCAAGATTGTAGAAAACGAAGGTCTTGTGGTTCATTTTGGCGACGCCGGCAATCACCGGAACGAAGGTGCGAACCACCGGGACGAAGCGTGCAAGAATCACCGCGCGCCCACCGAATCTCTCGAAGAATTCGTGGGCACGTTCCACGTTTGCCTGGGAGAAGAAACGAGAATCGGGCTTCTTGAAGATCGCGGGGCCAGATTTTTTACCGATGATGTAGCCCGTTTGGTCTCCGGCGAAGGCGCAAACGAAGATTGCGAGGG
Organism: Glutamicibacter sp. AOP38-B1-38; assembly: GCF_052377485.1. Taxonomy (NCBI): domain Bacteria; kingdom Bacillati; phylum Actinomycetota; class Actinomycetes; order Micrococcales; family Micrococcaceae; genus Glutamicibacter; species Glutamicibacter sp. AOP38-B1-38. Next base: position 40,742 of record NZ_JBQSWU010000028.1, read on the forward strand.
CAAAAAGCCACAGCGAGATATCCAGGGTTCCCGAAGCGATCAACAGCCCCACGGTAAAGAGCATTGAATCCCCTGGCAGGAAGAACCCGACAAGCAGTCCGGTCTCTGCAAAGACGATGCCGCACACCAGCAGCATGACCCATGGGCCCAAGGCTGGGTCGCGGAGGAAGACGTTGGGGTTCAACCAGTCGGGGAGAAACGCAGCTCCCATGGTTGGTGTCCCGAACTCGGTCATAAGCGAGAGGAAAGGAGAAAGATCTAGCACGGTAAAAGACTACGGGAAATCACTGGGAGTTTCCCTGTACGTTAATGCAGATCACAGACCGAAAGTGCTTGGATAATCACCCAAACTACTGGCTGACAGGTGCTTACCGAACCTTTGCGGTTGCTGGCACAAAGCTGGTGTGTGGCGGCACCATGCCAGAGCCTATCGGCAAGATCACAGCCACTTCGATCGCCTGGCGTTTGACGGGCGAGCGTGACCCATGACAACAGTCATGGGCGGGACATGACTTTCTACTCTGTGCACAGCACCGGAAATTTAGAAAACTAAGAGTATGAAAACGCTGAACCGAACCGACGCTGTCACGCTGACGGGGCTTCACAAGACTTTCACGACACCCCGTACCAAGGTCGAAGCCGTTAAAGGAATCGATCTAACCATTCACACCGGACAAATCGTCGCCCTGCTGGGGCCGAACGGTGCAGGCAAGACCACCACCGTGGACATGATCCTCGGGCTGACCACGCCAACCGCAGGAACCGCCCAGGTGCTTGGCCTCGACCCGCACAAGGCGGTGTCCAGCGGACGGGTCTCCGCAGTACTGCAAACCGGCGGCCTGCTTCGAGACATGACCGTCTACGAAACGATCAAGGTCATCGCCTCCATGCACCAAGTTCATGGACGAATCGACGAAGTCATGGAGCGAACTGGGCTAACGCCGATCGCCAAGCGCCGCGTCGGCAAATGCTCCGGTGGTGAACAGCAACGCATCAAATTCGCCCTCGCGCTCTTGCCCAACCCAGATGTGCTGATCCTGGATGAACCCACCGCGGGGATGGATGTAATGGCTCGCCGCGAATTCTGGAACACCATGCGCAACGAAGCCATCGACGGGCGAACCATCATCTTCGCAACCCACTACCTCGAAGAAGCGCAAAACTTCGCCGAACGCACCGTGCTGATCAGCCGCGGCGCGGTGGTCGCGGACGGGGCAACAGAGCAATTACGGCAAATGATCTCCGGACGAAAGATCGTCGCGACCATGCCGGACACGCGAAGCATCGACCAGCTCCTGAGCGAAGAAACCAAGCCCGAGATCGAAGAGCAGTCAGGGATGCGGGTGACCTTCCGCTGCCAGGACTCGGACGGGCTGGCACGAACACTTCTGACCCGGTATGGCGCCTATGACCTGGAGATCTCCGCGCCAAGCCTCGAAGACGCTTTTGTTCAGTTGACGGAGGACGCATCATGAATCCCACATATGTCGGTGTCGAGTTCACCCGAAACATTCGAGATGGCTACAACCTGTTCTTCTCCCTGTTGATGCCTTCGGCAATGTATCTGCTCTTCGGCAGCATCCCCAGTTATGGCGAGGAAGTCCTCGGGCTGGGAAACGTGAAGTTCTACATCATGGCTTCGATGGCAGCGTACGGGGCCGCGATCTCGACGGTTTCCATCGCCGGTACCGTTGCTACCGAATCCATGCAGGGCTGGGGGCGCCAGATCGCCTTGACGAGAATGTCGCCGGCAACCTTCGTCTCCTCGAAGATGTTCGTGGCGACCACCATCGCGGCGATCTCCGCGGCTCTGGTCTACGCACTGGGTGCTGCGACGGGCGCCACCACCACAGAATGGTGGCTGTGGATCGCGGCCTTTGGCATCACGATAGTTGGTTCGCTGATGTTCGCTTGCTACGGCATCGGCGTAGGCATGCTCTTCAAATCCGAATCCGCGCTGGGCCTGGCCTCGGGATTGATGGTGTTCTTCGCGTTCTTCGGCAACGTGTTCATGCCGCTGAGCGGCTTGATGCTGGATATCGCCCGCTTTACCCCGATGTACGGCTATGTCGCGCTGGTACGTTTCCTGCAATTGCAAGATGTTCCGGCAGAAACCGGGTTCGCTCCCGATGCATTGTGGATCCCAGTGACTAATGTGGTGCTATGGGCAGCGTTCTTCGCAATCTTCGCCCTGATCGCAACGCGAAAGGCACGGGCACGGCAGTGACCGAACGTAGTCAGGCACAGGCCGACGTAGACCGGTTCTGGAGCAGATTCGGCTGGTGGGTATCGGGAGTGTGGATTATTTTCCTCATCTACCCGACACTCACCCTGCTCCAGGGGGACTTCCCGGTGGCGTTGCGGGTCCTCGGGTTGAGCCTGATTCTCGTGTACGCGGCCGCTTACCTTCGCGGCTACGGACGGTTCTCCTGGACGGTGGGCCACGGCGGCAGCGGCTCTTTCGAGGTATATGCCTATTTCGGCATTATGGCAGCGATCATGTTTGCGAGTATTCCGATCCTGCACGACGGCGCGTTGGGGCTGCTGCCATTCCTGACCTCATATTCGGCCTTTCTGCTCAAGCGCAAGGTCATGTACGTGACCTACGCGGTGGCACTGGTCCTGAGCTTCGGCCTTCCGCTGGCTTACGGCGTGTTCCTGCAACAGCTCTTCCTCACCGGGTTGAACGTGATGCTCATGGTGATTTACTTTGTCACCTCCGGGACGATCCGCCGGGCAGTGGCGGCAGACATGATCAAGGATGAATTCCTGGTACTCAGCGAGCAAGAACGGATGGCTCGCGACGTGCATGACGGGGTTGGCCATTCGTTGACCGCGCTGAATCTCAAGGCGCAGCTGGCGCTGCGGCTACTGGACGAAGGCGAAGTCCAGAAAGCTCGAAGCGAGGTTGAGCAGCTCAGCGAACTGGCGCTCACGGCACTCGATTCCGTGCGCACCACCGTGCATGGAATGGCCCGTGCGGATCTCGAAGGGGAACTTCAGGCCTTGGCGCAGGTGTGCGCCGATAGCGGCATTGAGTTTAATGTCGTGGGCCGGGCAGAAGCCATCCCGCAGGCGCTGCGTTCCCACGTTTCGTGGATCGTGCGGGAGTCACTGACCAATGTGTTGCGCCATGCGCACGCCAGCGGGGTCTGGGTTGGCCTATCTGAGCAAATGCTCAGTATCGATGACGACGGAGATGGCCTGCAGAATGCCAAGGAAGGCCACGGGCTACGCGGCATGCGTGAACGGGCCCGGCTTTTCGGAGCCAGTTGCACAGTGGGGGAGTCGAAGCTAGGCGGAACCAGCATTCGAATCGATTTCGGGGCTACGGGAGCAGATGCATGATCAAGGTGTTGATTGCCGATGACCAGCACCTGGTCCGCGGCGCGCTGGTGGCGCTGCTGAACATGGAAAATGACCTCGAGGTGGTTGCCGAATGCTCCGACGGAGACGAGGTGCTGGCCGCGGTGGCCGCTCACGCCCCGGACGTGGTGCTGCTGGATGTGCAGATGCCGCGCATGGATGGCCTCACGGCCGCCGGACTGGTTCGCGCGAAGCATCCGCAGATCAAGGTGCTGATCGTGACCACCTTCGACCGTCCGGGATATTTCAGGCAGGCATTCGAGGTCGGAGCCCATGGATTCCTCGTCAAGGACGCCTCGCCCGCCGAACTAGCCGACGCCGTGCGCCGGGTGCAGGCCGGCGGCAAGGTCATCGACCCGCAGCTTGCGATGCTGTCGGTTGAATCCGCGAGCAATCCGCTGACCGATCGGGAACGCGAGATCCTGGGGCTCGCGGCGGCCGGGAGCCCGGTCTCCAGGATTGCACAGGAAATACATCTGTCGGTGGGTACGGTGCGCAACCACCTGTCGAATGCGATCGGCAAGACCGATGGGTCGAATCGGATCGAGGCCGCGCGCATTGCCCAGGAACGCGGTTGGATCTAGCGGGTCGCGAAGTGGGTGATCAGGCCGATGACCCAGATGGAAGTGGCCAGCAGGACGCAGCCGAACTCTACAATGATTCCGATACCCATGGCCTTCAACGTCGCCCAGGAAGAGGCCAAGGCGCCACCGAACTTGCGGTGGCGAGCGGCCTCACCGAGGAACAGACCCACCGCAAAGCCGAGGAACAAGCCCACGACCGGAATGAGGATGGCGCCGGCGATCGCACCGAGCAACCCCCAGAAGATCGATCCTTTGGGGATCTGATGCTGTTTGAGCTTGCGCCCGGTCAGCACCGCGGAGGCCGACCAGCCTAAGGCGGCGATCAGCATGCCGAGTCCCGCCGCCCACCAGGAAGCGCCGGACCCCAGCAGCCAACCCCAGCCGAGAAGCGTCAAAATAGTGAGCAAGGAGCCGGGCAGGACCGGAATGATTGTTCCCAAGGCAGAGACGATCAGCAGTAATCCGGCAATAATGGTGTAAATAATCTGTGCATCCACACCCTTAGTGTGGCACGGTGAGCAGAGAATAACTTTTGGGCGCGTGCAGGATTTTTGAGGTGTTTGATGAGTCAGCAACAGCAGGGCCGCATCGGTGTCGAGATCAGCAACAACGTAGCCACGGTGAGCCTGGATAATTCGAAGCAGTACAACGCGCTGACCAAAGACATGTGTCTGCAACTCGTCGGCGCGTTTGCAGGGCTCTCTGCAAACCCCGAGGTCGCGGCCATCGTGGTGACCGGGGCCGGAGCGAACTTCAGCGCCGGCATCGCCATCGATCAAATGGATCTGGTGCTCTTTGACCAGCCCAGCGCAGATGGCCTGGTTAACCACTTTGATCTGGTGGACCACGCGATTACCAGCTGTCCCAAACCGACCATCGCGGTGGTGCGCGGCAATTGCTTCGGAGGTGCCTGGCAGCTGGCGGCCGCGTGCGACGTCCAACTGGCGGCGGACAATACCCGTCTTGCCATTACCCCGGCCAAGGTGGGGCTGGTGTTTCCCCGGCCCGGCATCGAACGCCTGGTGCAGAGGGTGGGCCAGAGCCGCGCGAAATACCTGCTGTTCAGCGGCGCCGGAATCAGCATGGAAGAAGCCTCCGAGTGGGGCCTGTTTACCCGGGTTGTACCGCTGGAGAAGCTGGATAGCGAGGCGGCGGCCCTGCTCTTCCAAATGTCAGCCAATTCGAACTTTTCGATTCAGCACACCAAGGAAGCCATCTCACTGACCGGCGAAGGAAAGCCGGAGCCACTGCTTGATGCCTACTGGGAAGAGCTGTGGCGGAAGAACGCGCGCAGTGAAGACCTCAAGGAGGGCCGAGCGGCTTTTGCCGCCAAGCGCCGCCCAGAATTCAGCTGGCGCTTCGAGGGAATCAACTAGCGGCGCAGCCCGCTGCCGGAGGCGTGCACCGGTACCTAGCCGCTGTGCTTGGCTACCAGCTCGCGTTTGAGAATCTTCCCGCTGGGACCCAGCGGGAATTCTTTCACGATCTCAATGTGCCTTGGATACTTGTAGGCGGCGATCTGTTCGCTGACCCATCGGCCGATACTTTCCGGGTTCAGGGTCGACCCGGGTTCCAGCGTGATCGAGGCCGCTACTTCCTGTCCGTGCTTTGCATGTGGAATGCCGTACACGGCCGCGTTGGAGATCTCCGGATGGCTGACCAGCACTTCCTCCACCTCGCGTGGGTATACGTTGTACCCGTTGCGCAGCACCATATCCTTGGTGCGGTCCATGATGCGCAGATAGTCTTCTGCATCTTTCGTGCCTAGGTCTCCGGTGCGGAACCACCCATCCACGACGGCCTCGGCGGTCGCATCCGGGCAGTTGAGATATCCGGAGAACAGGTTGTGTCCGCGGATCACCAGCTCTCCCAGCTCTCCGCGGGGAAGCAAACGGATTTCGTTCGGATAGGCAGGGTCGGCGATTTCCACTTCGACTCCCCAGATGGGGGTGCCGATAGTTCCGGGGCGAGGCTCGCGCCCCAAATGGTTGAAGGTGGCGGCCGGTGAGGTTTCGGTCAGTCCGTACGCCTCATGGATTCGAGCTCCGAAACGCGCCTCGAAGGCGTTCAGGACCGCTACCGGCAGCGACGCACCGCCGGAGACCGCATAGCGTAGCTTGGTTGGTTTATCGCTGCGTTGTTTGCCGGCTTCCAACAGTGCGACGTACATGGTGGGGACGCCAAAGAACAAGTCGATTTCCTGGTCCAAGACCAGGTCCAGGGCATCTTTCGCGGTGAATTTCGGAAGCAATACGAGTTCGGCACCGGCGCGGAATCCGGTGTTGAGCACGGCCGTTTGGCCGAAGGTATGGAACAGCGGCAAGCCGCCGAAGAGCTTATCGCCGGGGCGCATATCGATGGTTTCCAACAACAATGTGCTGGTCTGTTCGATCAACGCCAGGTGGGTGCCGAGGGCGCCCTTTGGCGTGCCGGTGGTGCCGGAGGTGTAGAGGATCGTGGCGATATTCTCCGGATGCTGTGGCTCATAGGTCCTGATGGGATCCGCGCTCGCCGCGCGGTCTTCCAAGCGGTCGGTTTCCAACTCCGGCGGTGCCAAGACGCTGAGGACTTTGGCGCCGGCCAGTTCGGCTCCGGCTGCGCCTTCGCCTAGCAGGGGAGCGGCACAAATCAGCAGCTTGGCGGCGGAATCTTCGAGTACGTAGGCGATCTCCTGCTTCTTCAGCAACGCGTGGATGGGCACTGCAATAGCTCCCAAGGAAAGGATGGCGTAGTACACCCGGGCGAAGTCGGTGACATTGGGAATGAGCACCGCCACGCGGTCTTCCTGTTGGATTCCGAGATCGCGCAAGGCTCCAGCGTAGGCGCGGGTCTCATCCCAAAGCTGGCTGTAAGTGGTGCTTTGGCCGCTCATGGTGATCGCGTTCTGATCCCCATAGCGCGCGGCGCTTTCGGCCAAGATGGCCGCCACCGACATGGTCAGGTTTGAGTTCGAACGCATCACGCAGGGCTCCTAGGATCAACAGCTAAAACTTAGTGAGGTGGATCACTCTACAAGCCTAGTGGAACTTCGTGTCAAATCAAGGTACTACGTTTCATTTTACGTTTTCCACTTTCTTAGAGAGGTCTTGACCCTTGCTGGTCGTAGCCATTGAATAGACTGCACGGTCGTTTTAGACTCAGCGTGTCATCACTGACAACTCGCAATCTAAGGGAGCACCATGTCGACGCCAGAATTTCCACCGGGATCTCCGTGTTGGATCGATTTATTGACCAAGGACATCGAGGCTGCCAAGACCTTCTATTCGCAACTCTTTGGATGGAGCTATGTCGTGGGGGAGGAGGAAACCTACGGTGGCTACACCACGGCCGCCATCGACGGGCTACCCGTCGCGGGGCTTATGAAAAACGATCCGGACAATGGCTTCCCGGACGTATGGAGCACTTACCTGCGTGTTGCGGACATCGACGCGGCGGTAGACCAAGTCCAAGCGCATCAGGGGCATGTCTACATGCCGCCTATGGAAGTGCCCGAACAGGGGAAAATGGCGATGATTGGCGACCCCTCGGGCCTCGGAGTGGGACTCTGGCAGGCCGGCGGCCATCCCGGCTATCAGAAGATGGGGGAGCAAGGCACCCCGGTGTGGCATGAGCTGAACACCACCAAATTCGAAACCTCAACAAAGTTCTATCGCGAAGCGCTGGATTGGGATCTGGAGGTGATGAGCGACAGCGACGAGTTCCGCTATCAGACGCTCGGCGCCGGAAGAGATGCAAAGGCCGGCGTGATGGACATTGCGCATTTCGAGGACCCGAAGCTCGCCGGTTGGAAGGTGTATTTTGCGGTGGAGGACACCGATCAAACGGTGGCCGACGCCATTGCCGCGGGCGGCGCGGAAGTCAGCCCGGCCATGGATTCGGACTTCGGCAGGCTCGCGGTCATCGCGGATCCCACCGGCGCCGAGTTCTATGTGATCCAGGCGAACGGCTAAGGGCGGACCAACTGCTCCGGATGCGGCGAAAATTTTCTTGCTGATTGCGTATCCGGGAAGCGCAGTCAGCCAACAAATCGGTTCGTGGCGTGTGGAAATGGTGCAATTTGGCGAGTCATTCCACGTAAGCTCGGGTACATGCAACAACGACTTCTTGGACGCACCAACCGCACCGTTTCCGTCATTGGCCTGGGCACCTGGCAGCTGGGCGCCGACTGGGGAGCGGTGGACGAAGCCGAAGCTCAGTCGGTGCTCGACGCCGCCTACGCCGAGGGTGTCAGCTTCTTCGACACCGCAGATGTCTACGGGGACGGACGCAGCGAGCAGCTCATCGGCCGCTGGCTGCGGGCCAACCCGCAGGCCGAAGTCACGGTGGCCACGAAGATGGGCCGCCGCGTGGAGCAGGTGCCCGAAGCCTATAACCTGGAAGCCTTCCGCGCGTGGAACGATCGTTCCCGCGCCAACCTGGGGGTGGACACCCTCGACCTGGTGCAGCTGCATTGCCCGCCTACGCCGGTGTACTCCACCGATGCGGTCTACGATGCGCTGGACACCATGGTGGCCGAGGGGCGGATGCGCTCCTACGGGGTCTCGGTGGAGACAGTTGATGAAGCGTTGAGCGCTATCGCCCGTCCGAATATCGCCACCGTGCAGATCATCGTTAATGCCTTCAGGCACAAACCGCTGGAGCAGGTGCTGCCCGCGGCCCGCAAAGCAGGAGTCGCCATCATTGCCCGCGTCCCGCTGGCCAGCGGGCTGCTGACCAACCGCTACACGCCGCAGACGAAGTTCGCCGCCGATGACCACCGCAACTTCAACCGCGACGGCTCGGCCTTTGACGTGGGCGAGACCTTCTCCGGGGTCGACTACGCCACCGGGCTGCAAGCCGCCGAGCAGTTCGCGCAGCTGGCCGCCGCCGAGGCGCCGCGGGCGACCAGCGCCCAGGTAGCCCTGGCTTGGCTGGCCGCCCAAGAAGGCATCAGCTCCATCATCCCCGGGGCCCGCAATGCGGACCAGGCCCGGGCCAATGCCGCCGCCGGGTCGCTGCAGCTCTCTGCGGGTTTCAACGCCGCGGTGCGCGAACTGTACGACACGAAGCTGCGCGCGCAGATCCACCCGCGCTGGTAGCAGCCTAGCTCGGTGCCCCGATGCCGATCGTGGCACCGAGGCGCACCGGCTCGGCCGGGCGGTGCTGCCCGCGCTCGGGGACGTAGCGCAGCTCCTCGTCCTTCTGGTCCGGGGCGTTGACGAAGGAGCGGAAGCGGCGCAGCTTCTCCGGATCCGCGAGCGTGGCCGCCCATTCGTCCTGGTAGTTGCCCACATGCGTTTCCATCGCGGCTTCAAGCTCCGCGCCCAGGCCAAGCGAGTCCTCGACCACCACGGCCTTGACGTGCTCGATGCCGCCGTCCAGATCCTGCATCCAATGCGCGGTGCGCTGCAGCCGGTCCGCGGTGCGGATGTAGTACATCAGGTAGCGGTCGATGTAGCGCAGCAGCGTGGCATCGTCGAGTCCACCGGTCAGCAGCTGGGCGTGGGCGGGGTTCGCTCCGCCGTTGCCGCCCACATACAGGTTCCAGCCCTCGGCGGTGGCGATCACTCCGACGTCCTTGGCCCTGGCCTCGGCGCATTCGCGCGCACAGCCCGAGACGCCCATCTTGAACTTGTGCGGGGCGCGCAGCCCGCGGTAGCGCAGCTCCATCTCGATGCCCATGGCCACAGAGTCCAGCATGCCGTAGCGGCACCAGGAGGAGCCGACGCAGGTTTTCACATTGCGCAGCGACTTGCCGTAGGCCTGGCCGGACTCGAATCCGGCGTCCACCAGCTCCTTCCAGATCTCCGGCAGCTGTTCCAGCCGGGCGCCGAACATGTCGATGCGCAGCCCGCCGGTGAGCTTGGTGTACAGGTTGTACTTCGCCGCCACGGCGGCGATGACGCCGAGCTTTTCCGGGGTGATTTCCCCGCCCGGGATGCGCGGGACCACCGAATAGGTGCCGTCCTTCTGCATATTGGCCATCACCCGGTCGTTGGTGTCCTGCGCGCCGGCCAGTCCCGCTTCCATCGGGTGGCCCGAGGTCTGGGAGGCGAGCACCGAGGCGATGACCGGTTTGCAGATGTCGCAGCCCGCACCTTTCCCGAAGCGCTCCATGATCTGCGGGTAGCTGGTCAGCCCGGCCAGGCGCACGGCCTCGAAGAGCTGGGCGCGGGACAGCTCGAAGTGCTCGCACATCGCCGCGGAGACCTCGGCGCCGTTCTTCAGCATCTCGGCTTCCATCAGCTTCTTGAGCATCGGCACGCAGGAACCGCACTGGGTGCCGGCGCGGGTGCAGCCCTTGAGCTCGGAAAGCTTGGTGACCGGCTCGCTGCCTTCGCAGCTTCCGCAGCCGCCCACGGCGTCGCGGATCGACCCGGCGCTGACATTGTTGCAGGAGCAGAGCACCGCCTCATCGGGCAGCTCGCCCTGCGGCGCCTCGCCGCCCAGCGCGCTGAGGTAGGCACCCGGTTCGCCGGGCAGCTCGCGGCCCAGCAGCGGGCGCAGCGACTGGTAGGGGGTGGCGTCGCCGACGAAAATGCCGCCGAGCAGCACCTTGGCATCGGAAGAGACCACGACCTTCTGGTAGAGCCCGCGCGGAGCATCAGCATAGACGACCTCCAGCGCGCCTTCGGTGCGGGCGAAGCCGTCGCCGAAGCTTGCCACGTCCACCCCGGAGAGCTTGAGTTTGGTGGCGGTATCGAAGCCGGCGAACTCGGCGGTTCCGCCCTGCAGCCTTTCGGCCACGACCTCGGCCATGGCGTTGGCCGGCGCCACCAGGCCGATGCACAGCCCCTCGAAGTTCGCGACCTCGCCGATGGCGTAGACGTTCGGGATCGCGGTGGCGCAGCCGGCGTCGATCTCGATGCCGCCGCGCGGGCCGATGCCGAAGCGCGGCTGGCTGCTTTCAAAAGCATCGAGCGCCGCGTTGTAGTTGCGCGCAATTTCATCGCGGGGCCGCACCCCGATGGACACGATGACCATATCCGCGTCGATGGTGCGCTCGTCGGCCATCAGCACCCCGGAGACCAGCCCGGTTTCTGCGCTGGTGAGAATCTGGCTGGGGAACACTCCGCCGTGCACGGTGAATCCGGTGTCGGCGATGAGCCGTCCCATGGCCTGGCCGGCGCCTTCGTCGAGCTGGGTGCCCATCAGCCATTTGCCGCCGTCGATCACCACGGCTTCGGCCCCCAGCGCCTGCGCGCCGGCGGCGGCTTCCAGGCCGAGCAGGCCGCCACCGATGGTGGCCACCACCGGGGCGCGGCCCAGGGACTCGGTCAGCTCGCGGACCTGCTCCGCAATGGCCCAGACATCCTCCAAGGTGCGGTAGACGTGGGTGTGCTCGGCTCCGGGAATGGGGAGGGTCGCGGCATTCGATCCGGTGGCCAGGACCAGCTCGTCGTATTCGAAGCTGCGCCCGTCGGCGGTGCGCACGGTTTGGTTGATGCCGTCCAGCTCGGTGACCGCCGCACCGGTTTCGAGGGTGACGTGAGCGCGTTCCCAGAGCTCGGCCTCACCGAGGGTCAGATCGACTCCGGGGTTGGTCAATGCCTGGGAGAGGGCCACTCGGTCGTAGGGAAGGTGTGTTTCTTCGGTGAGCACGGTGACGTGCACGTCGCTTGGCTCGCGGTTTGAGATGGCTTGCGTAAAGCGGTGCGCGGCGGGGCCACCGCCAACCACCACGATGCGGCGGGATCCATTTGCTGTGCCCATGATGAAACTCGACTTTCGCTCGAAAAGATCAGTGCTCGTTGGTGAATGATCCCAGCTTAGAAAGTTAGTTTTGCGCCGCAATTACCCTTATGTTTCGGGGGCCACAATTTTCTCCACCACCCAAAAAATAGCCGGTGAGAAGCGCGAAATATGTTGGAATCAAAACTGGTGCTCCGCACGGCGTTTCCTCGAAGAGTCGCGTAAAGATCCTTGATATTCCGGGAGGGATCGGGGGCTCACCTTGGTTGCGCTACGCGGTGAAGCAGGCTTTACCGAGGCGGAACAGCAGTACGCACGGCGCGAAACATTGGAGTTCTAAGCTCGAACTATCGAAGGCACCCAGTTGAAAGGAGCGCAGTGATGAGCGCTGTAGTCGAAGAGTATGTATTAGACATTCCAACCAACCTCGCGTCGGTCTGCCGACCGGAGGACCTGGAACCAGGGTGGGGAGAAAGCGCCCTGCTCGATGGCCGGCAAATCGCGTTGTTCCGCACCGAATCCGGGGACTTCTTCGCGGCCTCGCATCACTGCCCGAACAGCGGCGCGAAGGTGATGGCTCGCGGGATTCTCGGCGATACCATCATTGACGGCCAGCGCGTGCCGACGGTCGCCTGCCCGCTGCACAAGGAAATCTATCGATTGGATTCCGGGCAGTGCCTCAGCGCCGAGGAGACGCCGCTTCCGGTGTATCACCTGGTCGAACACGAAGGCCAGCTGTGGACGGGAGCACAGCGATGAGCGGCAACACGGAAGCTTCAGCCAGTATTGAACACGCAGCTTGGCAGGGCTGGCTCGAGACTGTCCCGGAATCGGGGATAGCAACTGCCACACCGATAATGGAGAAGGCGGCATAGCCGCCGGCAAGCCGTTGCCGAGGTCAGGAAACTGACCTCGGCAACGGCTTTTAAAGCTCCATCTAGTAGCAGTGCCCCTGAGCTTGGAGCATTCAGCGAATCAATCCGAAGGCGCAGAGCCCTCCTGCGGCCCGGGGAATCCGCGCTAGTGGCCAGCTCGGATCACGTCGGTTCGGGGAACTCGATCCTTTGGTTCTGTGGACGTTCGATCCGGCAATCTGCGCTGTAGCCTCGATGCGCCACGGTCGGTTCGCTGCCGCCTGTGCAAGTCGCTGTCCAAGATGGTGGAAACTTTCAGAGGGTCTTTGCCTTCGATGCGCGTACTTATCGAGTCGCAGCAAGGCGGACTAAGCTTGGCGGTATAAGCAAAGCTAAGGAAGCGGACCTTCATGGTGAAACCACCGCGAAGGGAAAGCCTCACCACCTCGTGACCGCATCGAATGCAGGTGGAGCGAATGAGTGAAGATCTTGCCAAACTGGTTGACCGCGGTGACATCGCTGCGGCCGTTCGCGCAGCTCAAGGATTAACACCGGAGCGTGTTAGGCCGCTGCTATTCAGCGGCGGCGGTTTCATGAAAGATTCGAAACCTTACGCTGAGTTCATTTCTCGTTGGTATCAGTCTTTGTCGAGTGCTAATCTCGCGCCGGAAATTTTCAAGTCAAGTGAGACCACTAAGTCTT
>NZ_JBQSWU010000029.1:0-50107 GCF_052377485.1 Glutamicibacter sp. AOP38-B1-38
GCGCCCAAGCGAGGGGCAATATCAGGGCTGCGGCGAATGCTGCCGTCAGGGTCTTGCTGCGGTGATTCTTGGAGTAAATCCGCACGGGCTAGCTTCCTCTCGAGAATGGGGAGTCCGTGAAACAAGTTGGACGTATGACGTAGGACGTCACACGTGAAGCCTATGTGAATTGCATCACGCTTGTAAGGGTGCAGTGCAATAATTCTCGAGCGAGAGGCCACTAGGTAGATCTCGTGGCGGGAAACCCTCGTCGATTTGGGCGCGCAAAGGCTGGCGCTGATTCCGAACGGGCTGTTTCGTGCCGCATGCAGTTCAGCGGCGTGCCAGAAGAAGCGGCCGGATGGGATTTCACGTCGGATTCCACTAGCTGGTGTCCGCCTGCGAAGCCGAGTTATCCCGATATCCATTGCTCCGAAGGGACGCGCAATGGCAGCATGCGCCTGAAAAGGACTATTCCGAGTTCTGCCGATGCGCGAGGCGGAATCTCGCAGAAAAGCCGGGCGCAATCGGTTCCGGCGGGCCCAGCTCAGTGAATTATTTTGCGGTGGTGAACTGGTGATCCGCGGAAAGCAGGATGTTCAGCGCGAGGCCCTTTTTGTCTTCGACCAGGCTCGCTTCCCATTTGGTCTTGGCCAGCGCGAGCAGTTCCTCCGGGTTCTGCGGGGCCACGGGCTGCTCCACCAAGAAGCGCGCGACCTCGCCACGAGTGTGCTTGGCGAAATGCGAGACCACTTTCGGGACGCCATTGCGCAGCTGGAAGACATTCACCGCCACGGAATTGCCATTGCTCGGCTTGTAGGCGGCGGCGTAGGTGCTGGAGCGCGCATCCACAATCAACTGCCCGGCGGCGGCCTCGTCGAGCACCGGCGTCAGCCGCTTCTTCCACCAGCTGGCCAGCTTGCCCAGCGGTTCGAGCTTCGCCGACATGGACAACCGGTAGGGCGGAATCCGGTCCGCAAAGCGCACGGCACCCCAGAGGGCGGAGACCACGATGATCGATTTATCGGCGCGCCGCTGCGCGGGCTCATCCAGCGAAGCATAATTCAGGGCTTCGAAGAGCACACCCGAGTAGATGTCATGGGCCCGGGCGGCAGGTTCGGTATGCAGATTAATATTGCGGGCCACCTCTTTGGCCAGCGAGGCTCCCACGCCAAGAACTTCCATGGCATCTTCACGAGCCGAAACTTCCGCGAGAGCCGACAGAACCAGGCCGCGTTCGGCGACGAGCTCCGGGAAGGAAAGATCCTCGATGTCAAACACAGCGCCTTCGGCGTGGGCGGTCTTACCTTCGGAAGGCGGCAACAAAATAAGCACGCCTTCCAGCTTATCGGAGATCAACCTCCGTTTCTTTCAAGGACGCCGGCACCTGGCGAATCCGGGGCATATGCCAAACGGGAACCGCTGGCTACGCTGGGAGCACAAACCTGCAAGCAGTGACCACAGTGAGGAAAGAGCATGCCCGAATCGCCGGAAACCGCAATGCCCGCCAACGCCAAGCGGGACTATGACTTGATCGTGCTCGGGGCCGGTCCGGCCGGCGAGAACGTCGCCGACTACGCAACCAAACGAGGATTGCGTGTGGCCATCGTCGAATCCGAACTGGTCGGAGGAGAATGCTCCTACTGGGCGTGCATGCCGTCCAAGGCGCTGCTGCGCAGCGGACACGCGCTGCGTGCGGCACGCCGGCTGCCCGGTGCCCGCGAGGCGATCACCGGCGGCCTCGATGTCGAAGCGGTCCTCGCCCGGCGCGATTCATTCACCAGCAATTGGAGCGACGCGGCTCAGGTCGACTGGCTGGCCGCAGCGGGGATCGAGCTGATCCGCGGCCATGGTTCTCTGGCCGGCCCCGGACTCGTGCAGGTCGGGGACCGGCAGTACTCGGCATGTGCCGTCGCCCTGGCCACCGGATCCGTCCCGGTGCTGCCAGCTATACCAGGGTTGGCCGAAGCCAACCCGTGGGGCACCCGGGAAGCGACGGCAGTGGCGCAGGTGCCGCCGCGTCTGATCATCATCGGCGGAGGCGTGGCGGGCACCGAACTTGCCTTCGCCTTCTCCAGCCTCGGCTCCGCGGTCACGGTGCTCTCCCGCGGGGCCCTATTGAGCCGCGAAGAGCCCTTTGCCGGCGAGCTGGTCTCGGCTGCCCTGAACGGCGAAGGCGTGCAGGTGCGCCTCGGGGCCACGCCGGTGCGCGTGGCGCGAGACGAGCAAGGAATCGTGAGCGTCCACTTGGCGGACGGCACCCAGCTTCGGGCCGAGGAGCTGCTGGTATCAACCGGCAGGCGGCCCAACACGGACGGCCTTGGCCTTGAAGCGCTGGGCCTGAACCCGCACGGTGCGTTGAGCGTGGATGACACGATGCGCGTGGCCGGCACCGATTGGCTGTACGCCGTGGGAGATGTCAATTCTCGCTCGCTGCTGACCCATCAGGGGAAATACCAGGCGCGGGCCGCGGCCGAGGCGATCGCCGCGCGGCTGGAGGGCGCACCGGTTTCGGGCGAACCCTGGGAGCAGCATGCCGCGTCGGCCGATCATGCGGCGGTGCCGCGCGTGGTTTTCAGCGACCCGGAAGTTGCGGCCGTCGGGCTGACCGAACACGAGGCGCGCGGCAAGGGGCTGGATATCCGGGTGGTCGAGCTGGATCTGGGCGCCGTGGCGGGAGCCAGCCTGCACGCGGACGCCTCCGCGGGGCGGGCGAATCTGGTCGTCGAGCAGACGCGCCAGGTGGTCATCGGTGCGACCTTTGTCGGGCAGGATGTCTCCGAGCTGCTGCATGCGGCAACGATCGCGATCATCGGTGAGGTGAGCATGAACCGGTTATGGCATGCGGTCCCGGCCTACCCGACCGTGAGCGAAATCTGGCTGCGGCTGCTGGAGGAGTACCACTATCCGGCCATCACTGTGGCCAGCGGCTCATAACCGATGTCGGCGCGCGCAAACTCGCGGGGCTAGAATGGTTAACGAATGGGATGACTAGGCGATCGCGTGCCGTGCAAACGGCCCGAGGAACGTCCGGGCTCCACAGAACAGGGTGGTGGGTAACGCCCACTCGGGGCAACCCGCAGGCTAGTGCCACAGAAAATAGACCGCCAGGCTTCCTGGTAAGGGTGAAACGGTGGTGTAAGAGACCACCAGCGTCCCGGGTGACCGGGACGGCTTGGTAAACCCCACTCGGAGCAAGGTCAGACAGACTGCGTTATGAGGGCTGTTCGCCCCATGCAGTCGGGTGGACCGCTAGAGGCTGTCGGCAACGGCAGTCGTAGATAGATGATCGTCACCGCGCAAGCGGACAGAACCCGGCGTATCGGTCATCCCATTCACCATCCGCTCACCTCGGGTGAGATGATTCACAGGCGTCCAGCCCCGCAACCGGGGCGCACCGTCTAGAATGGATACGTACTTGCGGGGATGATCCTGTTACCCCGCGCCACCGCAAAAGCAATGGTGCTTCTCACGGTGCCAACCGACTTTATGGATCTGTAAGTCGGCTGAATTGGAAGGATTTTCTGTGACCCAGCAGTCTGTCGTTGCCCAGGAAGAATGGAGCGGGCGCGAAGAGCTCGCCGAGGCCATGATTCCGCTGATCGGACGTCTTTACCGCAAGAACAATGTGGTGACCTCCATCTACGGGCGCAAGTTGATCAACCAGTCCGCAATTGACATCATCAAGGCCCACCGCGTCGTGCGCCGGATCGATGGCAAGGAACTGGCCTTGACGACCACCATGCCCCTCCTTGAAGCAATTGAGACCTTGAACCTCGGTTCGGTTTCCGTTGACTTGGGGCGCCTGAACAAGAAGTTCATCGAATCTGGTTCGCAGGACCTGAACGCATTCTTGACCGCAGAGCTCGGCGACAAGGTCGGCCAGGCCGGCGCTTCGGACGTTGAGCCGCAGGACGTAGTGCTCTACGGCTTCGGGCGCATCGGCCGCCTGCTTGCCCGCATCCTCATCGAGCGCGGCGGCTACGGTCTGCGCCTGCGGGCCATCGTGGTGCGCAAGGGCTCGGATGATGACATCATCAAGCGCGCTTCGCTGCTGCGCCGCGACTCCGTGCACGGCCGTTTCGACGGTTCGATCACCGTCGATGAGGCCAATAGCACCATCCAGGCCAACGGAACGCTGATCAAGGTCATCTACTCGAACGACCCAACCACCGTTGACTACACCGAGTACGGCATCAACAACGCCATCGTGGTGGACAACACCGGTCGTTGGCGCGACGAGGCCGGGCTGTCCCAGCACCTGCAGGCCAAGGGCGTTGCCCGAGTCCTGCTCACCGCACCGGGCAAGGGCGATCTGAAGAACATCGTGCACGGCATCAACGATTCCTGGATCACCGCCGAGGACAAGATCGTCACCGCCGCCTCGTGCACCACCAACGCGATCACCCCGGTGCTGAAGGCCTTGAACGACAAGTTCGGCGTCATCCACGGGCACGTCGAAACCGTTCACTCGTTCACCAACGACCAGAACCTGATCGACAACTTCCACAAGGGCGAGCGCCGCGGCCGTTCGGCGGCCCTGAACATGGTCATCACCGAGACCGGAGCCGCCAAGGCAGTGGCCAAGGCCCTCCCGGAGCTGGAAGGCAAGCTGACCGGCAACGCCATCCGCGTACCGACCCCGGATGTTTCCATGGCGATCCTGAATCTGAACCTGGAGAACGGGACCACCAAGGAGGAGCTGAACGCTTACCTGCGTGAAGCTTCGCTGACCTCCAGCCTGCACCGCCAGATCGACTACATCGATTCCCCTGAGGTCGTTTCCTCGGACTTCGTCGGCTCACGCCGCGCGGGTATCGTTGATGGTTTGGCCACCATCGTTTCGGACAAGAACGCCATCGTTTACGTGTGGTACGACAACGAATTCGGCTACTCCTGCCAGGTTGTCCGCGTGATTGAATCAATCGCAGGCACCCACCCGGTAGCAGTTCCAGCAGTGCAGGCACAGGCAGCTAACGCCTAAGTCGCCAGCGCGCAGCTGCGAAGCCCCGATCCTTCGGTAAGGATCGGGGCTTCGCCCTTTAAGGCGACTGCCGAAGAGAAGTTGCTATTGTTCGGTGCATGCCATCAAGAATCCGGACCGGTGATCGAGTAACCCCTTTACGCGCCGGCGCGCTGCTGGCCGCCGCACTTTTCGCGCTGTGCGCGTGCAGCTCTAGCGAAGGGGCCAGTTCCCTGAACCTGACCTCCGGCACGCCCCGTGCGGTGGTAGATGGGCAGAGAGCGGATGCGCAGGGAGTGCAGGCCGGCGAAGGCGAGGGGGAGTTGCTGGTCGGTCCGGGCGGATGCTTTGCCCTGGATGGCGATGACGGTCCACCGGCATTGCTGGTGTTCCCGGAAGCAACCCAGGTGCTCACCGACGGCTGGCCGGGCCTGGCGATCGCCGACGAACAGTATCTGGTGGGCAACGACGTGCTGTTCAGCGGCGGGTACCGCAAGCTGGATGCGGCCGAGCGCGAGGCGGTATCCGCATGCCAGCCGCAGGGCGAAGCATTTTTCGTGCAAGTGCCTGCGGAGAAATGACAGTTTTCGAAACTATGTTCTAATAATGTTCTACGGTTTAGGGCGCAGATTGTGTTCTGCTACGCTCGACGCACCAAGACCGGGGGGACTGCGACTATGCGACCAGAATTACTACTGCCCGCAAGGATGGCCAGCCAAATGCTGCTGGAGCCGGCAGAATCGATTCTAAGCGCCGCTGGGCACATGCTGGCTATCCAGTCCCAGGATTTCACCGCCGCTTGCTACGCCCTGGCTCAGCGTGCGGGAGCCGGTGTGACCAGGGCTCAGGTAGACGAACTGTTCAACTCCGGCAAGCTGGTACGTTCCTGGACCATGCGCGGCACCTTGCACATTTGCTTGCCGCAAGACCTCAAGTGGCTGATGGAAAGCACTAAGGAGCGGACGCTGCGAGCGGTCGCGCCACGGCTGCGTGAATTGCAGATTGATTCCAACACCATTGAGCAAGCCGGCGGGGTCATTGCCAACTATCTCGCTGATCGCGATCAAGCCAGCCGCAACGCGCTCTTCGCCGAATTGAACGCGCACGGTATATCCACTAGCGGGCAACGCGGGATCCACTTGCTGATGGCGCTGGTGCAACACGGGCTGATCTGCCTTGGTCCGATTCCGCCCGACGCAAAGCTGGCCGCCCAGGATTTCGTGCTTTTAGAGCGCTGGGTTACCGAGCATCAAAAGCCGGAGAATCCGTTGCATGAACTATTGCTACGCTACCTGGGCTCCCACGGTCCGGCCACACTGCGCGACGCCGCCTGGTATTCGGGCCAAACACTCACCACCATGAAACGCACGGCCAGCGAGCTCGGCACGAACCTTGTGCAGGCAGGCGCCGACGAACGTGGTGATGACTACTGGGTGGTGAACGGTTCACACGCCGAGCAGCGGCTGGAAGCACCGCAGCTACGCGGCCTTCCCCTGCGGCTGCTGGGTGGATTCGATGAGTATTACCTGTCCTATGCCAATAGAAGCCCCGTAGCGGATGAGGTTCTACGGCAACAGATCGCGCCGGGGAAGAACGGGATGTTCTTGGCGTTCTGGCTTGAGCACGGGCGAGCGAAAGAGGTATGGAACGCCAAAGCAGCGCCGACCGATCCCATCGGTGCGGCGCTGCATCAGCGGTATTTGGAGTTCAGAGCCGTCAGGCAGCCCAAGGAAGCCTAGTGCCCGAAGGGGTCTTCGTCGGTACCGGGCAGCCAGGTAGCACCGGGAACTCCCCAGCCCAGCGACTTCTTGGCCTTCAGCCAGCGCTTGTCCCAGCGCGGCACCAGCTTGTCCACGTACAGGAAGCCGTCAAGGTGATCGAATTCGTGCTGCATGATGCGAGCGAACCAGCCGTCGGCTTCGAAGGAGACCGGCTTGCCGAATTCATCCACGCCTTCAACCTTGGCGTAGTCGGCGCGCTTGAGCGGGAAATTCAATCCCGGTACGGAAAGGCAGCCTTCGGCTTCTTCGTCCGGATCCGGGCTCGCCTGGGACACCTTGGAGAGAGTCAGTACAGGGTTGATCAGTACGCCGCGTTCCGGCGCGCTGTTCTGATCGGCATAGATGTAGGTGAAGATGCGCAGGCCAACACCGATCTGGGGTGCTGCCAGGCCTACCCCGTGCGCCGCGTCCATGGTGGCATGCATGTCGGCAACGAGTTGGCGTAGCTCATCATTGAACTCGGTGACTTCAGCTGCGCGCTGATGCAGTACTGGTTCTCCATAAACGGTGATCTGCCGAATGGGCACGTGATCGGTTCCTTTCCAAAGTGCTGAGGGTCCTTATCCAATAGTTTCACGGCTGATCGGCGTTGTGCCACTGCGTAGGTTCAGCAAGTTTGCTTGCAAGTTCTCTGGGTCAGGAGTGGATCGGGCGCCACCGCCCTCTTACTGGAAGGCAGTTTCTCTGGATTTCCGCTGATTTACTAGTCAATATCCGAAGCCGAGACCAGAGGGCGGAACCCGAGACAGCGCTTCAACAATGAGCTGCAGATGGCCGCGCCGGGCGCAGGTGATATGCGCCTCAGCGCGAAACCGCAGTCCTCAACGGCTGCAGGTCCAAGCATGAGTGGCAAGGAGAGGGAGATGAACGGGGGCTTCGAACATCAATTCGAATGCACCTTCGAATACTATTGGTTCGGCCAAATTGGTGGTACCTGCGGTGTTAAGCGGGAAAGGCTAGCGCCCCCATGGCGCTAGCCTCCCGCAGAGCTTGTTAGGCGCTCATGCTGATGCGAGTGTCTAAAAGCTTTGTCCCCAATGTATCGAATTTTGAATCCCCCAAGATTCCTCATGCATAATTCGATCCCCACGCGCCCTAGTCTAGGCCGACAAACCCATGTTGAGCAGTGCAAACTGGACACTAGGTAGTCTTTGGCCCGGATACAGGTATCGTTTTGAACCCCTCGTCGAGGATTTCATCAAAGACCGCCCCCGAATCACTGACCGGAAGCAGCTGGCGACGATCGGTGATGCCTAATTTAGCGTAGGACCGCTGTAGGTGGCCTTCCACCGTACGCGGGGAGAGGAATAGCTCCTCGGCGATTTCTTGATTGCTGCTACCACGCGCGGCCATCACGCAGACTGCGTATTCGCGTTCGGTTAACAGGGAGCGGACGATACGCCCGCGCCCCAGCGAGGGAGTGTTGACTGCTGCCAGCGGGGCAGCCAGTTCCACGCAGAGCCCGAGCAACCGCGTGGCGAGCGCTCGCCGACCAAGATTCCGCGCCCGCGAAGAGGCGCGATGAGCAAATTCCGCCGCATAGAGCGGGCGGCCGGCTGAGGCATGCACTTCGCAAAGCCGCTCAATGCCCTCCTCGCTCAGCGAGTCCAGAACCCCCGCGTATCCGGCAATTGCCCGTGCCAGGGGTCCCTGGACCTGCTCAGCGGCAGCTTGGAGCTGTGCCTCGTCCTCGGAAAGCTCCAGTCGCCATGCGTCATGAAGCAAGCGCATCCTCAGCAGCTTGCGGCCGAACTTGTCCGCATGGGCCAAGCACCGCTGCAGATGCTCCAGCGCGGCCTGCCGGCCTTCGAGCTCAAGGATCACCGGCAGTAGGTAGCGTTGGGCCAGCGGGCGCATGATCTGCCCAGCCACGTCGGGGGCCGAACGAGCCATATCGTAGTGGAGACGAGCCCTGGGGATATCTCCAATCATTACCGCGGCCGCCGCCGCGAATGAGGAGGTAAACCCGGCAACCAGATAGGGATCGGACACCGAAATGAGGGCGAGCGCCTGCTCAAAAGACCCAAGGGCCTCAACGGCCAGTCCCTGTTCCAAGAACTCAATGCCGATGCCGGTCAAATAATTTGACGGGTTCAAGGCCAGAGTCGTGAAATCAATGTCGCCCAATATTGAAGCCAGCGCCTCACCGCCGCCGCCCAAGGCCGACATCAATGCCGGTAGTGCAAAAACTATCTCCGACTGCACCGCCGGGGTGGCGCTTTTCCAGAAGCCGTCCGCGACCACGTCCAAAACTTCTTCGAGCGCGTCAACCGGTCTGCCGGCATAGCAATCTTCGATAATCGCATGAGCTAGGCAAGCGGTGCGCAGTTCGGGCGAGATCCTCTCATCACGCGCATATTCACGAAGCTTGGAGGAGTCCACAATTTGCTGCGCCCGGGCGCGGAGGATCAATCCGAAAGCGCGGCTCTCGACCGGATCCTGCGGTCCCGATTCAATGATTTCCAGAGCTAGGTCAGGACGCGCCAGACCGGAAAAAGCAATCCTGGCTGCCACGCCTCGTACCTCGGCACTGCCGGTCCGGAGCAGGGGCTTGAGTACCGCTAGGGCGGCCTCTGACTTCGCTAGTTCATACAGGGCATCTGCCCGAAGCACCAAGAGCTTCTCCAGCATCCGCTTGTCCGTGAAGGATTCGTGCCTCACGGAATCCGTCAATGCGACCACCTGCGCGAAACGGCGCGCATCGGCCGACCCCACAACGTCTTCGAACAACTCGGACGCCGGAACCTCGATCCCCAGCTGCACGCGGTGAGTGGTGAATCGTGCGCGCGCTTGCGAAGTCAACACCTCGCGGGGAAAAGCGCTGTCGGCGCGCTGCAGATAACCGCGAAGCTTCGTTGGGGACAAGGTGCTCAAGACGCTTTGCGCGGATAGCCCCGCACTCAGCTCAACCGCTAGGTCGCGCTCGCCGGTAGCCTCATCCAGGGAAAGCACAATGAGTTTGGCCAGCCGGGAGTCCAATAGGTTCGATAGCAAGTCTCCGAATAAACGCTGTGCCAGCGGATAAGGCAGCCTTCCGGTGACCGACAGCAGTTCTACGGCCTCGCGGATTTCTTCTGGCTGGTCTTTGAGTCGCGACGAAATAAGGTCGGTAATTCGCGAACCTTGGGGATTCCATTGCCGGTCGAGGGTCCAGTAGCAGCCCTTCAGCGTCAGCGCTCGCGCAGTTCGCGCATCAAGGGTGAGCTCGCGCAGATGCAGCGCGTTGCCGCCGGAAAACTCTAGCAGCATCTCAACGGTGGCGGAATTGACCTGGCCGCCGAGCACATGCTTGAGAATGGCTTCGGTGTCTTCGAAGGTCAGTGCGGAGAGCCCGATGCGCTTTGAATGAGAATCGGAGCGGAGGCCCCGCAGCGGCTGTGGCAGTTCATGGACGGCAGTGGTTGCCATGACCAATTGGATGCTTCGGGTCACCGACAGATGGGCCAGTACCGCTGCGCTTTGTTCATCGGCGAATTCGGCTTGATCCAGAAGAATGCATAGTTTTTCATTCGTGGTGTATTGAACCAGCGAAGAGATCATTTCACCCGGTGTAGAACCGGCGTTCTTCAACGGCAGCTGCGCGCAGAGAGTTGTTAGCAGTGCGAAAGGAACAAGCTCAAGAGCCTTCGCCGCGGTGAGCCAATACAACTTCTCCTCGGTACCCGAGAGGATTTGACGGGCAAGCGTCGTACGCCCGGTTCCCTGCTGGCCAACCACAAATATCGCGGCTCCTTGCGCTGTTGCCGAGCGGGCTTCCCGAAAACTGCTTTGGAGCGAGGGAAGCACCGTCGGTAGTGCGCTGCGGAGACCAGCCATAGGCACCAGTGTGTACTTCGCTCCGTGGCCGGTCAAGTAGCGAAGTTCCTAATACAGGTAGAGATCGCGCTGTACAGCAGGCGCTTGACTGGAATACTCTACGCATGCGTTGCTCGCATCAATTTACTATTGCAGTGGACCAGGGCTAATTCCAGTGGATATTAAACTTTGCGTGTGGAATTATGGGGAAATTTGCAAGCGGTGCCGCGAGTGGCGTGCAGCAGTTTAAAAAGAAAAACAAAATCGGCCTGATCCGTAACTTTCGTTTTGGATCAGACCGATAATCTGGGGTGAGTAACGGGGCTTGAACCCGCGACCTTCTGGACCACAACCAGACGCTCTACCAACTGAGCTATACCCACCATGTTTACTTAGCTACTAGTCGGAACGTCAGAGACGCTCGAACTGATTTCAAGCAACGAGAAATACTATACACGCATCCGGTCCGAAAATTACAATCGGAGGATAGTTTGAGCGGGGGAGTCCAGCGATTACGAAAAAACGGCCTGATCCGTAACTTTCGTTTTGGATCAGACCGTTTGTCTGGGGTGAGTAACGGGGCTTGAACCCGCGACCTTCTGGACCACAACCAGACGCTCTACCAACTGAGCTATACCCACCATAATTGCTTCGTTACTAGTCAGTTCGCT
This sequence comes from Glutamicibacter sp. AOP38-B1-38, assembly GCF_052377485.1. Classification (NCBI taxonomy): domain Bacteria; kingdom Bacillati; phylum Actinomycetota; class Actinomycetes; order Micrococcales; family Micrococcaceae; genus Glutamicibacter; species Glutamicibacter sp. AOP38-B1-38. Next base: position 11,190 of record NZ_JBQSWU010000029.1, read on the forward strand.
TTTGCGTCCCGGCTTCGTATCTGGCAACGAGAAATACTATACACGCACCCGGGGGGTGAGTGCCAACTCGAAAGGGCCCTATTGTGCTGTGTTGTGCATCACCCGCTTTTTAGGGCCCTGACTAGTCGTTACTTTTCGGCTGCCGGGGAGAGTTGTGAAGCGATCTTGCGCGCTTGATCGGTGCTCGGCCCCGGTGCGGGGACCATGATCGCAGCCCGGTAATAGCGCAGTTCATCGATCGAGTCCTGAATGTCACCGAGTGCGCGATGGTTGCCGGTTTTGGCCGGAGCTGCGTAATGAGCCTTGGTGTACCAACGCCTGCTCAGTTCCTTCAAGGTGGATACATCGATGATTCGGTAATGCAGGTGCTCGATAATTTCTGGCATATCGCGTGCCAGGAAGTTCTTATCGGTCCCGACCGAGTTACCGCCCAATAAAGCCTTGTTGGGTTCTGGAACATGCTTGCGGATGTATTCCATGACCAGGCGTTGGGCTTGATCCATCTGCATTCCGCCATCGAGCTCTTCCAGGAGTCCGGAGACCTGATGCATATTGCGCACGAAGTCATCCATCTGAGCCAGCGCGGCATCCGCTGGCTTGATCACCACCTGGATGCCCTCATCGGCGATATTCAGTTCCGAATCGGTGATCAGCACAGCTACTTCGATCAACGCATCATTGACCAGGTCCAAGCCGGTCATCTCGCAGTCGATCCATACAATTTTTTCTGAGTTACTAGACACGTGACCAATCTACCCGTTGTGCGCGGTGTGGGGGAGCGCACGGGGCGAAAGCTTGGTGGATGCTGGTGTCACACCTGAACCCCGGTCTTGCTCAATGCTAAAATCATCTGAGATTTCCGGACGTTGAATTATGGGCTCTCCAATGATTTCCCGGACTTGGCGTCGATTTTTTTAAACGAACTTTTTGTCCGATCCAGCACGAGGTGTCATGGTGTCCGCTAGCAAACCAGAAGTGCTGGAATCCCAGCCATACCCTGGTGTCAATAAGACGTTGCTCAGCGGCATCGTCGGTTCGTCCATGATCCTCTTCGGGTCCTTCGGAACGGGCTGGCTTGCCAGCGTTTCAGCGCTTAACCGTGATCCGTTCTTCATCATGGTCCGCACCGAAGCCACCGGTGTGACCATCAGCGTGATCTTGCTGGCGCTCGGTTGCTGGCTGCTGTTTCGCGCCTGGTGGCGGTTGGGGCAGAAGCTCAAGGGCTGGGACGCGGGTTCGCTGAAGATCGTGCGCCGCGCGGTCTGGCTGTGGAGCATTCCGATGCTCATCGCGTTGCCGATTATGAGTCGCGACGTCTTCGCATATATTGGCCAAGGCAGACTCGTCGACGCGGGGCAGGACCCCTACGTCGACGGCATCTCCAGCTTGAACAATTGGTTCCAGCTGGGAGCCGACACGATGTGGGCACAGGACGGCACTCCCTACGGCCCGCTCTTTCTGACCATTGAATACATCGTGGTCAACATCGTGGGTGGATCCACCGATGCGGCAGTTCTCGCCTTCCGCGGGATTGCGCTCATCGGCGTACTGCTCTGCCTGCGCTACGTTCCCAAACTGGCCGAATTGCATTCCGTCTCGGGTGCCAAGGCGGCCTGGATGACGGTGGCCAATCCGTTGTTCCTGGTGAACTTTGTGGCCAGCGCGCACAACGATGCGCTGATGACCGGACTGTCGGTCTGGGCCGTCTACCTCGCCTGCAAGCGCCACGGATTCTGGGCCATCGTGGTGCTCGCCGCCTCCATCGGCGTCAAGCCAATCACCCTGGTGCTGCTGCCATTTATCGGCTTGCTCTGGGCCGGGCCGATGGCCAGCTGGCCCCGGCGTATTTTGTACTGGGCCTACTCCGGATCGATTTTCCTGGCGCTCATGACGCTCGTTGGTTGGATGAACGGCTATTGGTTCGGCTGGCTCGACGTGCTGCTGAACTACAAGGGCGTCGGTGTGTCCATTATCGCGCCACTGGGCATGCTCACCGTCGGACTTTCTGGCATCTTCAATTCCTTCGGTCTGGAATCGGGCTGGGTGCTTCCCGTGGTGAAGGCCGGTGGCCAGCTGCTCGCCGTGGGCCTGGCCATCATGCTGATGTTCCGTGGCAAATACTCGCATCTGGTCCAGCGCATGGGCATCGCCTATGCGGGGATCGTCGTGCTATCCCCGGTGATCCAACCGTGGTACCTGCTGTGGTTGCTGCCGTTCTTCGCCGTCACGGGACTGCGTGACGACTGGCAGATGCTCTGGCTGCATCTGACCACGATCTTCTTCTTGGCTTATCAGGCCGCGGACCAGATTTTCGTCTGGCAGTTCCTGCAAGAGAGCCTGGTGCCCCGAGTTCAACTGATCTCTTGGAGCATTTCGATTATCTGCGCCTTGTACCTGGTCTTCCTTGATCCGAAGACTAAAACGATCTGCCCCGAATTGCTTAGCTCCACCAACTGGCTGAAGAAGAAAAAGAAAGCCTAGTGAGCGTGCAAGTGCGAAATTATGAGCGGCATGCCACGCCGCTGAGAACCCTGGGGTGGCAGGGATTCGCCGCCTCGGCGTTGATCACCGTGGCTTCGTGGGGGATCGGCTGGTTTCCCCGCAGCCAGCTCTCCCCGCTGGCACGCAGCGGCTTCTTTATCGAATTCCGCACCGAAGTATGGGGCGTGATTAGCTGCATTATCCTGATGGCGCTGGGGCTGGCGTGGCTGACTCGATCTTGGATCTTGGCTCGGCCGCTAGTCGAAACCGCAGATACGATCCACCCAAGGCAGTTGGGCAAGTTGATCGCCATGTGGTCCGCGCCGCTGATGTTCAGCTTTCCCATCCTCAGCCGTGATGTCTATTCATATTTGGCCCAAGGGCGGATGCTGCACGCGGACAAATCGCCCTACCATGAGGGTATTTCTGCACTTCCTGGCTGGTTCGATGGCGGATCCGATGGGCTCTGGGCTCAGTCGCCCTCGCCATATGGGCCCTTTTTCCTGGTCTTGTCGCGCATCATCTACTTCGTCTCCAACGGCGTGCCGGAGATCGGTGTGGGTTTGCTGCGCGTCGTCGCGCTGCTCGGGGTCATTGGCTGTTTCCATTTCACCGCGAAACTCGCCCAAAAAATGGGGCAGAACCCGAACTGGTCCAACTGGGCCATCGTGGGCAACCCACTGTTTTTGCTGACCATGATCGGTGGCGCGCACAACGATGCGTTGATGATCGCCGGAGTGTTCAGCGCCTTCGCCCTGGCCTATGACCGCCGCGCCATCGCATCGACCTTTGCGCTGGCCATCGCGGTTTCCGTCAAACCAATCGTGCTGCTGGTCCTGCCCTTCATCGGGTTGATCCTGCTCGGTCAGAACCACCGGCTGCGTGCGCGCTGCGTCGTCTGGCTGAAGGTTTCCTGCTATTGCCTCGCCTGGCTTTCGGTGATCGGCGCGGTGACCAACCTCTGGTTCGGCTGGCTTCCGGCGATGTTCACCGCCGGCGACGCGGCATTCCCCTACGCCCCGGTGGGGCTGATCGGCTGGTCCTTCGGCAATCTTGTAGGGATCCTCGGTGGACCGGTAGCGCTGACTCAGTCGATCGTGGTGACACTCTTTCAGGCTTTCTCCCTGCTGATCGTCGCCCGGCTCGCCTTGGCGAAGGATATTTCTCGGCCCGTCCGCTTGGCCGCCTGGGCGCTGTCCGCGGTGGTTTTGCTCGCCCCGATCATCCAGCCCTGGTACATCTTGTGGATGATCGCCCTTTTCGCGATCTCGCACCGAGTCTCGTGGTCTTCGGAGAAGCTCATGATCTACCTGTCCAGCTTGATCCTGCTGGTGGTATTCGTCGACCAGCTATCCATCGAACAGTGGCATATCGTCTGGCTGATGCGGGTCCTGGCGGCGGTGATCGCGGTGGGACTGATCGCCGGGCTTTTCCGATTCGATCCAAAGACGCGCACCGTGCTCAGCGGAAACACCGGTCCTGCCACCATCCCGGAATCTCCCACCGGGCGTTAACGAAGCTCACACCTGGCATCCCAGCTTCTTGGTATCTTTCTCCGCTTAGATAGAAATATGCAAACGATGTTCTGGCCCGCAACGATAGCCATGCTCGGCGCTGCTCTGTTCCTTGGCGCCGCCGGTATCTTCCTGCTCGCAATCCAGTACCACCGCCACGGTCGCTTATCGTGGCGGCGCACGCTGACCACCGGCGCCGCGGTGATTTATGGTTTTGGATTATTCAGCTACACGATGCTTCCGCTGCCCGAAACACGTACCGCATTCTGCCGGCCCGGGGTGGCCATCCCGCAACTAAATCCATTGAACTTTCTCAACGACTTCGCGCTGTCCTACGAACTGGGCATGCGTCACTTTTTGACGAGTTTCACGCTGTGGCAGGTCTTATTCAATGTGATCTTGTTCATGCCCTTAGGTATTCTGGCGGTTCGCTGGCTGCGCGGCAACATCTTCCTCGGCACGTTCATCGGACTCACCGCGAGCCTAGCAATCGAGCTGACCCAGTACACCGGCATCTGGGGACTCTACACCTGCGCCTACCGCGTGGCGGACGTGGACGATGTGCTGACCAACACCCTCGGCGCCCTGATCGGTTCGATCGTGGCATACCTGCCTATCTTCAGCTGGCTGACCGGACCCCGCGAATCGAGCGCTGCGAATGCCGCGCCGCGCGAGGTCACCCGGCTGCGCCGTTTTATGGCCAACGCCTTCGATATAGCTTTTGTGCTGGCGCTGGTCATGCTCACCACCTTTGTCCTGGAAATCGCCGAAAAACTGGGCGCACCGCAGGCCTCCTACAACCTGACCGAGCGGTGGATTCCTTCCATCTCCGTGCTGCTGGTCTTCCTGCTCCCCACCCTCGCGCCGGGACGCGCAAGCCTGGGTCAGCGTTGCGCCTGGATCCGTATCGCCGGAAAGCAGCGGCGCGAAGCCTCCGCGTGGCAAGCCTTGCTGCGCAGCCTTTTGGGGCTCGGCGGAATTTCCTTCGCCTTCCAAATCGCCGACAGCATCTGGGCGGTCAGCCCCTGGGCCTGGCTGAGTTTGCTAGTCCTGGGCTACGTGGTGCTCAGCTCGCTCTTCTTGCTCTTTGATCGTTCCGGCCAGGGTTTGGCCGGGCGGATCACCGGCACCAGATTTGTCGATCGCCGAATGCGCTAAGCGCGCACCGCACAACGCCCAGCCGATGAGGCTAAAATAGTTCCGGAGCCGGTGCCCGATACCGCTGGTAACTACATTCGCTTTGTTGACGTTCCTATTCATTTCTCGAAAGTAAGGTCTGCCCCGCAGCATGGATAACAAGCCAGAAATTCCGCGCGAGCCTCACCGCGCCGTCCTAGGAACCGCCGTGGGTGCCACGGTCTTGATCGCGATCGGTGCATTCGTCCTATCTTTTGCGGCCCTGACCGACCTCGCCGAACGCTCCGGCATCGACTCAAGCCTGGCCTGGATCTGGCCAATTATCATCGACGGTATGATCGTGGCCGCTACGGTTGCGATCGTGGCACTGAACGGGTTCAACCGCAAGGCAATGATTTACCCGTGGTCGCTGCTGTTCTTCGGCGCCATCGTGTCCACGGCGGCCAACTCCACCCACGCGATCCTTACCGTGGACTCGATCGTCAACGGCGTGCCACCGCTGGTCTCGGCGCTTGTCGCCGCCATGCCGCCAATCGTGCTGCTGGCCATCACCCACCTGACCGTACACATGTACCAGAAGAAGTCCGAAGCCTCGAAGCTTCGCGCCGAATACGAATACGATGAAGATGCGGCCAACGCCGAGAAGTACGGCGTCGCCTACGATGACGGTTACAACGCCGCGCTGACCGACTCGCAGCAGGCCGAAGCCGAACGCGTAGCCCAGCTGGAGCAGGATCACCAGGATGCCATCGCCAGGGCCCGTGCCGAGGCGATTGCCCAGTCGCGTGCCGAAAAGGTCACCCCGCTGAAGCAGGCTCCGGCGGCCAGCGCACCAGCCACCGCGGCCAAGCCGAAGAACGATGACAAGGCGCCATTGTACGAGGATATGGCCAAACGGCTTTCGCGTCCGCAGTCCTAAGGCTTCCACCCGTTTAGCAGCATACGAAGGACTTATTGCATTTCACCGCACTAGGAGGCAAGACTATGGATCAATCGACCAGCAGCACCGAACCGGCACAGTTCAGCGACCAGATCGACGAGGCAGTTACTCGTTTCGAAGCGGTCGGTGCCGAGCTCGACGAGGTGCTCAGCGCGATGAAAACCAAGATCCGTTCGTTGTTCCACGGCAGTGAAGTCCAACCCTTGTTCGTGACCGGAAGGGTGAAGACTCCGGAGTCCTTCCGGTCCAAGGCCTCGCGCCAGCTGCAGGAAACCCCGGAAACAAACCCGGTGCTCGAATTCCCCAACCCGTTGCGCGAAATCCACGACATGGTGGGGCTGCGCATCATCGTGATGCTGCCCCACGAAATCCAGCAGGTCGCTACGCTGATCAAGGCCCACCGCGAGGACTTCGATTGCCGTAGCGACCGGGAGAAGGACATCGGTTCGGTGGAATCCGGAACCTACGGCTACTCCTCACGCCACCTGCTGCTCAAAACCCGCAATGAACCGAGTGTTTCCAAATTCCAGGAGGCCCTGGGCAAGCCGGTGGTTCCCAGCGGCAACTTCGTCTTCGAGGTGCAAATCCGCACGGTGCTCCAGCACGCCTGGAGCGAGATGGAGCACGATATTCGCTTTAAGCATCCCGGCGAGGCGGCCTGGAACCCGCAGATCGACCGGCATTTCACCGCGACCTCCGCGATGCTCGAAACCGTGGAGAACTACTTCACCGACATCGACGATCTCTACCACCGGATGAATGGCTATCACGACCGGCAGGGGCTGGGCGCCGAGAAGCTCTCGGGGGAGAAGATCGGTGAAATCTGGCAGACCCTGCTGCCCCATGTGGACCGCAAACGCGATGACGACTGGTCCTGGGCTGCCGAACTGCTCGGCGCGCACGGCATCGACGCGACCTGGCAGCTGGCCGAGCTCCTGGACGCGAACGTGGTCACCGAGGTCCGCGCGGCGCTGGACCACCGGTATTCTCCGGGGCCGGACCGGCTGCTCGACGACGTGCTGCTGTGGCGCTTCGGCAAGGAGCATATCGAAAAGACCAGCGGCTCGGATCTGCGCCGCGAGGCGTCGCTGCGCCGCCGGCTGATTCAGATGAAGGACTTCCGCTCCACGCAGCGCGGCTAAGCCACCTGCCTCCGCCCGCCACCAAGACCCGGTGGCGGGCGGCGGCTTTTTGCTTCCGATGTCGATTCGCACACAGTAAGGCATAACCCAGCTGGGCGACCGGTAGGATAGTAAAGTTGCCCTTGATAGGGCCAATAGATTTTCCTTACCCCGTTTCGAAAGGGCCACACCATATGATTTCCGTAGCCAACCTTGAGCTACGCGTCGGCGCCCGCTTGCTGATGGACGAAGTAAACTTCCGGATTGACAAGGGCGACAAGATCGGACTGGTGGGTCGTAACGGTGCCGGTAAGACCACCATGACCAAGGTTCTGGCCGGGGAAACCCAGCCAACCGGCGGCGACGTGTCAAACAAGGGCTCCATCGGCTACCTGCCGCAGGACCCGAAGACTCCGGACATGGAGCAGCTCGCGCGCGACCGCATCCTGGCGGCCCGCGGGCTGGATATCGTGCTGAACAAGCTGGCCAAGAACCGCGAGGAGATGGCCAGCGAAGACGCCAGCATCTCCGCCAAGGCCATGCGCCGCTACGACCGACTGGAAGCCGAGTTCATGGCCGCCGGCGGTTATGCCGCAGAATCCGAAGCCGCCGCGATCTGTTCGAATCTGGATCTGCCAGAACGCATCCTGGACCAGCCGTTGAGCACGCTCTCCGGTGGTCAGCGCCGCCGTGTGGAGCTTGCCCGCATCCTCTACTCGGACGCCGAAACGCTGCTGCTTGACGAGCCGACCAACCACTTGGACGCCGACTCCATCACCTGGCTGCGCGACTTCATCAAGAATTATGCCGGCGGCGTGCTGATGATCAGCCACGATACCGGCCTGCTGGACGCCACCGTGAACAAGGTGCTCTTCCTGGACGCCAACCGCGCCACGGTGGATGTCTACAACATGAATTGGAAGCGCTACCAGGTCCAGCGCGAAACCGACGAGCGCGCCCGCAAGCGCGAGCGCGGCAACATCGAGAAGAAGGCCTCGGTCTTGACGGCGCAGGCCAACAAGATGAAGGCCCGTGCCTCCGGTGCCTCCGCCGCCCAGTCGATGCTCAAGCGTGTGGACCGCATGCTCTCGGGACTCGAGGATGTGCGTGCCAACGATCGTGTCGCGGCGCTGCGCTTCCCGGATCCTGCCCCTTGCGGCAAGACCCCGCTGATGGCCGAGGGCCTGTCGAAGGCCTATGGTTCGCTGGAAATCTTCACCGACGTGTCCTTGGCAATCGACCGCGGTTCCAAGGTAGTCATCCTGGGCCTGAACGGTGCCGGTAAGACCACCTTGCTGCGCATGCTGGCCGGTGTCTCCGAACCAGACACCGGTGAGATCGTTCCGGGCCACGGCCTGAAGATCGGCTACTTCGCCCAGGAGCACGACACCCTGGATACCGAAGCCACCGTGCTGGAGAACATGCGCCGCAACGCGCCCGATCACCTCAACGATGCAGACGTGCGTTCGATCCTCGGCTCGTTCATGTTCGTCGGCGATGATGTGTCCAAGTCCGCCGGGGTGCTCTCCGGCGGCGAGAAGACCCGTCTGGCCCTGGCGACCATCGTGGCTTCCAGCGCGAATGTGCTCTTGCTCGATGAGCCGACTAACAACCTCGACCCCGCCTCGCGCGGAGAGGTGCTTGGCGCGCTGTCCACCTTCCCGGGTGCCGTGGTCATGGTCAGCCACGATGAGGGCGCGGTGTCGGCCCTGAAGCCTGAACGCGTGGTCATCTTGCCCGATGGCGACGAAGACCTGTTCAACGACGGCTACCTGGAATTGGTCTCACTGACCTAAATCAGCGACTGCACATTCATCGCGGGCCGGCACACTTGCACAGTGTGCCGGCCCTTGGTGTTATATCCAGCCGTGAGGTTAAGTCTGCACTGTCTGCCGTCGGCTCGTGAAAATTCGTCCAAAGACGGGGATATTAGAAAATCCGGAGGCGGTGCACGCTTCCGGGAACTTGAGCACCTGGCTAAAACTATCGGAATTAACAGGTTCTGGCTCGAAGTAGCCGGTTGAAGTGCTGATCCATATCCACTTTCCAAGGAGAAAGTTCCTGCTATCTTGGAAGTATGGATAGTTCACCTGCTGACGATGGTCTTGATGGGTGGCCGCACCCCGACCCGAAGACTGCCGCTCGAATGCTGGAGGAGGCCAAACGGGTAGATGCTCGCACACAGGAACTAGTGGCCCAGAACCTCCAGTCCGCCCGTAGCAAATGGAAACCGGCGGTGTTCTTTACATATATAGCAACTTTTCTGTTGGTATTTACCGGACCTCTAGGGCATCTTGGCATTTCGGATGCATACGCCGGGCGGCTATGTGCGACATTGCTAATCCTGCCCATGCTTATGTACACGTTATTGATTCAGGGTGCTAATCATCGGGAATCGGCCTCAGCAGTTATTGTGTTGAAAGGTCGCAAGTTGGTTAGTGTCTTATTCGCCGTCCTTTTATTTGCGGCATTGCCGACTGCAAGTATGTTGGGAATCGCCATACCGTGGTGGATGTGTCTTGTAACCGCAGCGCTCATAGTCTTACCGATGGCTGCGAGCACGTTGGCCGGGCGCCGGCGCACCGGGAACCAGGTGCAGCAGAGTCGCAGAGCATGGAATCTCGCGCCGCTGAACCTCCGTACTCGGCTTGGCACTCTCGCAGCGGCCCTCTACTTAGGAATCGCGATTTTCTCGCTCTATTTTTCCTGGTTCGCTCTCGCCCAGTTCGTAATGAGCATGTTAATGTTGGCGCTGGTCATTTTAGGTGCCTCCAGCAGAGGATTGGTCAAACTCGGTGCCCACTGGAGAGATCAAGAGTGGTTCGCTTTCGGATTGTCGTTTTTCTTGTACCAGTTGTCCATGCTGGTCGCTATACGCACGACATGGGACTCTCCTGTAGTTGGAGTCGTAAGCGCGATCGTTGTTGCGCTTCCCATGGCTCTCGGCGCGTTACTTAGCAAGCAACGATCATGAGCGGCGGAGAGAATGAGAAACAGCATCCACGACACCAACTGGATGATGCTTTGCTCACACCAGTTCGGTTTTCGCTCATGGCCGCGGTGCGAGAAGACGCAGAATTCGATTTTGCAACATTGCGGGACATGATTGAAACAGAAGATTCAACCCTTAGCAAAGCGATCAGCTACCTGCAAAAAACTGGCTATGTTGTGCCGCGAAAAGGGTATGTCGCAAATAAACCACGTACTTGGGTGCGTGCGACTCCGGCAGGAACTGCCGCATTTAGGCGTCATCTCGCAGCGCTTCAAGAAATTGCAGCTGGGCACGGCGAAGATCTGAGCTAATTCAGCAGCAGTGGATCGTCCGTTATAAAATTGTTCGGTTCCAGCAGGTTCACAATCTAACTCGTCTGGCGTGCCGCACTCTCGGAATCGCATACAGTTTTCACCAATTGTAAGAACGTCAGTTGATCAGATGCGACCATCACGGTAGCTGATTCGTTGTTCAGAATCACTAGCCACTGGATTTGGAGTAGCTTCACAATTTTGAACCTGTTCTGATGGTTACCCAATCGCCCCAACCGCAAATTAATGCAGGGGGGTATAGATTGGTCTCACCGCAGTACGGTTCAATCCGCTCAAGATAGGACAGCGCAAGCTGCCGGAACGACTGGTTCCGCACACAGCGCTCCGCGCCTTCCTGCGATTCAACAGATTCAACTGACTTGAACCGGCCGCCGAACCAACGTTTTGTAAATTATCGGTAGCCTGACGCAATCCCGGGCAAAATTTTCCAAGATATTCCGGGTCGCTAAATCACTGGCGAAATGGCTAGGGCACCGAGATATCTCGTTGGAGCTCGGATACCAGCCTGCGATGTGGAGACGATCCCTGGACGCAAGCAGCAACCCGGGGGGCTGATCCAAGATGCCGACGCACCTCGCTTGGGGGCAGATTCTCAGCTGAAACAACTGACCCTAACCGAGTTCCGGTTAGGGTCTGAAGTTTTGCTGTACTCAGCGCGATTCGCTGGAGGAGCCGGCGTCGCGCGGTTCATCGAGCATCGCGTCCTCGTAGGCCTCGTCGGTCAGCGTGCCGTCGCGCCTGAACTTCTTCTCCTGCTTTGCGCGCAGCTTGCGCACCCGGTGCACCGGTTCGTCGAAGCCCAGTGCCTTCGCCTCGGCCAGCTCGGCGGCGTCTTCGGCGTTGATCTTTCGCTGTTGCTTCACCGCGTACCAGAAGCCGACGAAGGCAAGCACGCCGAAGGCGTACCACTGGTAGGAGTAGGACAGGTGCGGGCCTTCATCGGTGTCTGGCTTGTCCAGCGCAAGCGGCGTCGTGGCCGGCGCCGGATCTTCCGCGTACATGATGCCGTAGGCGCCTTCGGCGATTGGGTAGCCAAGATCCGCGGCATAGCCCGGCAGGAAGATGGAGGCTAGCTGGCCCTCGGGGGCACCACGATCCAGTTTGACTTCGGTTGGCTTCAGCCGAGCCTCCAGCGTGACGGTGCCCGTTGGGGGAGCCGGGACCTCATCGGGGCGACCGTTTTCGGAGTTGCCGATGGGCAGGTAGCCGCGGTCGATAATGACCGTGGCGCCGGTTTCGGTGCGGAAAGGCACCAGCACCTCATAGCCCGGACGGGCCGCCTTGATGCGGTTGCGCACGATACGTGTGTCCTCGGCGAGGTACTGGCCGGTGAGCTTCACCGTCATCCAGGTATCTTCTTCGGGCAGCGCGTCGAACTTGGCCAGGGCCGCATTCCCGGAGACCGGTTCGGCATCGTAGTTGTTGTTCACGTGGGTGATCGCGGTGAGCACTTCGGCGCGGCGATCAGCCTGCCATTTGCCAAGACCCGTGCAGGCTGCGGCGAAGATCACGACGAGCAGCAACCAGCCCACCCAGCGGGTGCTGGCCAAAAAACGGTACATTTACTGATTGGCTCCTTCGCCCATTGGCAGGGTTTCCTTATAGAGCAAGCGTTCCTTGAGGTAGGTCTCCAGCCATTCGCGATGCTCTTGGCAGGCCAACCAGATCTTGCGTCGTTCCGGGGTGTGGATTTTGGGGTTATTCCACAAAAGCTGGAATTCGGCTGGCTGGCGGCATCCCTTGCGGGAGCACTGCACCGGGGCCGGGGCGGAATTTGCGCCACCAAGCGAACCTAGCAGATCCATTTACTGCTCCTTCGGAGTCTCGGTTGGCGGGGCGGGCTCGATAAGTGTGCCGTCGATGATGACCACTTCTGGTTCCTCGACCCCGGTGGCCTGGACCTTGTTTTCAAGCTGTTCCGGTTCGGTGCCCGTGAAGAACTCCGCCGGCGGCTCACGCTTGGTCAGATCTGCACCGCCATTGGCGATGACTACCGCGATATAAGGAAGAACGATCGCCCCGGCCAGCATGACCCAGCGAATCCAGCCCTCAAAAAAGAAAGCCAGGATGAAGCACACCATGCGCACGGTCATGGATATCGTGTATTTGCGTACACGCAGATCGCGCTCGGAGCTATGGGACTCGTGCGCTTCGGTAATGCGATGAACCGGCTGGTCCTTGGGACCGGGGTTCGAGTGCTGGTGTGACATGGCTTTCGAACTTCGCTCAACGGGGTTATTTCTGCCCCTATTCTCTCACTTGAGCCTGTGAGAACCGAATTTCTACATGCCGTCGAAGCGGTAATACTGCGGGGTAGCTAATAGGATTGTTCTCGGAGTAGCTACTGACCTAAGCAAAGTGCCTGATCCTTCGCCCGCAAATCGACGGCGTGCAGGAGATGCATGGATGGAGAAAAACATTGAGCACGGATACCACCAACGGCCGCAGCGTACTGGTCACCGGCGGAAACCGCGGAATCGGCCTGGCCATTGCGCGTTCTTTCGAAGCTAACGGCGACAAGGTAGCGATCACTTACCGCAGTGGAGAGGTGCCTGCCGGGCTGCTGGGCGTGAAGGCGGATGTCACCGACGCGGAGTCGATCGACGCGGCCTTCAAAGAGGTCGAAGCGGCTCACGGCCCGGTCGAGGTGCTTGTCGCAAACGCCGGTGTTACCAAAGACACCCTCCTGTTGCGCATGAGCGAAGACGACTTCACCTCGGTGATCGATACGAACCTGACCGGCGCCTTCCGTGTGATCAAACGCGCAACCAAGGGCATGCTGCGCCTGAAGCGTGGGCGTATAGTGCTCATCTCCTCGGTGGTGGGGCTCTACGGCTCGCCGGGCCAGATCAACTACGCCGCGTCCAAGGCCGGACTGGTGGGTATCGCCCGTTCGCTGACCCGCGAGCTGGGTTCGCGCAATATCACCGCCAACGTGGTCGCCCCGGGCTTCATCAATACCGAAATGACCGCCGTGCTTCCGGAAGAAACCCAGAAGTCGTACCTGCAGTCCATCCCGGCCAACCGCTTCGCCGAACCCGAAGAGGTTGCCAACGTGGTCCGCTGGGTTGCCAGCGACGAAGCGGCCTACATCTCCGGTGCCGTGATCCCGGTCGATGGCGGCTTGGGCATGGGCCACTAGAACTACCCCCAATCTTCAATCATCCTAAGGAGTAAGAAAAGTTGAGCGAATACAAGGGTGCAATTGTCACCGGTTCTTCCCGCGGCATCGGCGCTGTCACCGCACAGATCCTCGCCGAACAGGGTGTCGGCGTGGTGATCAACTACCGCGCTAAGGCGCCACGAGCCAACAAGATCGTGAGCACCATCGAGGAAAAGGGCGGCAAGGCTGTCGCCGTCGGCTCGGACCTGACCACCGTCGAGGGCCCGCAGGCCTTGGTCGACGCAGCGGTCGAAAACTTCGGTTCCCTCGACGTGCTGGTGCTGAACGCCTCCGGCGGCATGGAAACCTCCATGGGGGAGAACTACGCGCTGCGCTTGAACCGTGACGCGCAGGTCGCAATGCTCGAGGCGGCCCTGCCAAAGCTGAGCGAGGGCGGCCGCGTGGTCTTCGTGACCAGCCACCAGGCGCACTTCATCAAGCAGGTCTCCACCATGGATGCCTACGACCAAGTCGCGCAGTCCAAGCGTGCGGGTGAAGACGCCTTGCGCGAGTTCATCCCGAGGCTGGCCGAGAAGAATATCGACTTCGTTGTCGTCTCCGGCGACATGATCGAGGGCACCATCACCGCGACCTTGCTCAACCGCGTAGAACCAGGCGCCATCGAGGCCCGCCGTGAGGCCGCCGGCAAGCTGTACTCCGTCGAGGAGTTCGGCGCCGAGGTTGCCAAGATGGTCTTCGCCGAGGTGGAAACCGGTCACACCGAGTACGTTGGCGGCGCCGAGGACTTCCTGAAGCAGGCAGGCCAGTAACTACCTGCTGATCAGCTGATCAACTCCAAAGCCTGTTGCCCGCCCCCATAGTTGGGGGCGGGCAACAGGCTTTTTAAGCATCCTATCGAGGGGGCATGCCGTCGTGGCTGGCCAGCGAAGAATCCGCTGAGGTTAGCATGTCCACTGATAGGGGGTGGTTGCGGAGACCTTCAGCAGACCATAGCGTTCGAGGATGGGACGGGAGTACTCGGTAGAGTCGCTATGGATCAGCGTTTTGCCCAACTTCAGCGCGGAGCGGGCCCGGGCAGCCGTCAGCGCACGGTAGATCCCTCTTCCGCGCCATTGCTCAAGGGTTCCGCCGCCCCAGATGCCTGCAAATTGCGTTCCGGGAACGGGTTCAAGCCTTCCGGCACTGACGATCTGCCCATTGGCTTCGGCAACCCAGAGTTCCATCCCGTCATCGGTGGCCAGGCGCTGCAACACCGCCTCGGCGTGATGCTCCGACACCGGATCGCCGAAGGCCTCATCCTGCATCGCACACATCGCGCGCACTTCTGTCTCGGTTGAAACTTGGCGCAGCCGAACGCCCGCCGGCAACTCGACGTCCACCGCGAGATCCGCTGCCGGCCCAATCATGATGGACTCGGATTCTTCGGCAACGAATCCATGGGCTAGCAACTCGTCGTGCAGTCCGGGTGCATGATCGTGGCCGCGCGTCTTCCACTCAACCCGGGTGATCTCGGGTGCTGATTCGTAGTGGGCCAATGCCTCGCCAACTAGGCTGGAAGAATTAACCGCACGGGCACGGTCAACGTGTGGGTAGGTGATGAACCCTCGGCCCCTCGCGAAGCTCACCAGGCGTAGTGGACCGAGCCGTGCCAGGTTGAGCGCGCTCGGCGTTTCTGCATCGGTGCGAAGTTGCTCGTCGTATAAACCAAGAAATTCTGCGGCTGATGCTGCGCCCTTGGTTAGTACCTGCCTGGTGGATCAAAAGGGCGCCTCCTGAATAATCAGCAGGCGCCCTGGGACGATGTGCGGTTACGGCTTCTCGCCGCAGACCACCTTGTGCCATGGCTGGTAGGTCCAGCTCTTGACATCCGGTGGCAGGGTCTTGGAACCATCAACGGTGGTGCGGTTGCGCGTGATGTCGATGGTGAAGCCCTTCTGGCCGCCGCTTTCGGAAACGCATTCCTCGGCGGTGTTGTACTTGGTCTCCGGGTTCGTCTGGTTGTACTTGCCCGAGCTCTTCTGCGAGACCTTCCAGTAGTCGGTGCTCCACAGCCGGGTGTGCACCCGGTCCCCGGATACCCAGGCCTGAATCATCACACCATAGGGGGAGTTGTTCTTCCAGATCATGTCGACCGAGCCTTCCCACAGGGTGGCTTCGCGCCCGGCCGGGTAGCGTTCGAACCAGCGCGAGTGCGGCTTGTGGGTGACGTCGTCGTAGCCGGCAAGGAAGCCGACGTTGTACAACTGGGTGGAGATCTGCGACAGGCCTCCGCCAACCGCTTCAGTGGAGAAGCCGTCGACCACCACGCCGGAACCGAAGTAGCCGTTGGCCACGGTGATTGGGCCCAGGGCCTTGAGCAGCGAGAAGTTCTCCCCGGGCTCGATCACGGTTCCGTTGATGCGTGCCGAGCCCGCACGCAGGTTCTTGGTGCGGACCGTGTCATTGGTCGGGTAGGGGGTCGAGAATTCGACGATCTCTTCCTTGATGCCCAGCTTCTTGGCGTCTTCGGTGGTGAAATCGGCTTCCGAAGCGCTCAGCACCACCTTTGCGGTGCGCTCCTTGGTTTCGGTCGCGGCCAGTACCTTGGCGCCCAGGCCCTTGGTCTCGAGCGCGACGCCGGTCACCGATTCCTTGATGGTGGGCTTGCCATTTGCCAGCGTGATGCGCGCGTTCTTGGCCGTGCTGCTCAACTCGGAATTCTTGGTCGCCGCGGCAAAGAGCTTCTTGTCGTCCAGGGTGATGGCCGGGGCGCCGTCCTTCGGCGTGTAGCTGGCCGCGGCGGCGATCGAAGCGGTCGAAATGTCGACTTTCTTCTGATCTGAGGTCAAGGTGACCTTGTCCTTGAGCAAGGACTTCAGCTGGTCGTCATAGAAGGACTGCAAGGCATCGGGGGAAATCTCCGGCTTGGTGACCTCGCTGGGCAGCTCAATCCCGGCGGCGCCGATGCGCCATTCTTCGCTCAGCAAGCTGGCGGCCTCATCTTGCTTCAATACGACGCCATCAACGGGCGCGACGAGCGTTGCCTTGCCCTCGGCGAAGGTGACATCTCCCTCGGCGACCTCGGCGTTTGCCTTCTTGGCCAGCGCCTGAAGTTCGGTGTTGAGCTTGTCGTTGTCTACGTCGATGCTCGCGGTGGCGGTGTATTTGCCGGTTAAGCGATCGAGCAGATCGGCCGGGTTTGCTTCGTATCCGGTCAGGTCCGCGACCGTGTCATCGATGTTGAGCGTCAGCCCCGCCTTGGCCGGATCAATTTTGTAGCTCTGGGCATTTACCAGGACCTCGAAGGGCTCCTCCGCCAAGGGCGCCACGGATTCACTCAGGGCAGCTCGTGCTTCGTCCTGGCTCATCGAACCGATGTTCACCCCGGCGATGCTCGTATTAGCCGGGATCTGGGCGCTCACGAAGGCTGCACCGCCGAAATAGAGCGCCGCGGCAGCCACCACGCACGAACCGGTAATGATCCAGGGCTTGGCCTTGCTCTTGGCCTTGCCCTTGGAACCGTTGCGAGCGGAGGGTGAGGATGAACTGTCCGGGGAGGGAGTCTGCACTTGTCTGTTAGCTCTTTCGAAAAGCGATTGGGGTCGGGCACGGTACGTGAATTATTACTTCCAAGTACAGCAATGCACCAAAAGAAATACTAACGGGTGGAGCAACCGACACGCGGTGTTGTGTGAGCAATCGCCTGAATTGTTATCGAGTTGTTGGATTTCAGGCCGCCAGGTCATTCAATACTAGGTCGGCGATCACATCCAGGCGGCCAAAATCGATGCGCGCGCCCGCTTGCTCACGCAGCGCCGGCTTCGCGTTGAAGGCTACACCCAGTCCTGCGGCGTTGACCATGTCCAAATCGTTGGCACCGTCCCCGGCGGCGATGGTTGCCTCCATGCCGATGCCGTGTTCGGCCGCCCAGGCGCGCAGCATCTTTTCCTTCATGGCGCGATCCACGATCTGGCCATGCACGGTGCCGTCGAGCAGACCCGCGGTGATGCCCAGGGTATTTGCCAGCGCGTGGTCCAGCTTGAGCTCTGCCGCCAAGGGGTCCAGGATCTGTTGGAATCCGCCGGAGACCACGCCGACCAGGTGCCCGGCTGCATGGAAGCGCTGCACCAGTTCGCGTGCGCCGTCGGAGTAGACCACGCGCGCAATGACTTCGCTCAAGACGGTTTCCGGCAGGTCTTTGAGTGTGGCCACACGCTGAACCAGCGATTGGGCGAAGTCCAATTCCCCGCGCATCGCAGCTTCGGTGACCGCGGCGACCTCCTCCTCGCGCCCGGCATGGGCCGCAAGCAATTCGATGACTTCCTGCTTGATCAGGGTTGAATCGACATCCATCAGCAGCAGCATGCGCGGCGCATCGGTCAGCGCGGAATCCACCACGGTCACGCAGGCGTCCGCAGCCGCAAGCGCACCGGTTGCGACGTAGGCGTCAAAGGCCTCTTGCGCCTCGATTCGCAATGCGGTCGAATCAGCATTCTCGATGCGCACCCTTGCCACCATGCGCTCGGCTGAATGCTGCACGCTCAAGGCGGCGTCGGCGGCGAGGGGCAGGGCCTTGCCCACATGGTCGATGAGCGAATCGAAAGTTTCGCGGGGTAGTGCCGGGCGGGAGACGAGGGTCAAAGTTGAAGCCATGAAACTATTTTCGTCTCTGGAGCCAAGTACGACCAAACATGACGGTCGGTTCCTTTCCGCTGGCGGTAGAGCCAATGCACTTGTACACGTTGGTTCAATGAGTTTCGGATGGCCAATCTGCCAGCAGGCCTGATGGGCGCGAGCGATCCGTTGCCGGGATTACCCAGCTCGGCGCGCACCATCTGCTCGGGTGAGTCTGGTTTCTTGTCCTTGACCACCGAGCGAGTGAGGATTTCCGCAGCAGAATTCGGCTCACCGATGCCGAAAGCGAGAAACTGCCCGGTGCCGGGTTAGCTTCTCGCCGCGCACTCAGCGGGAAGCCTGCCGGTGATCCGCGTCCTTGACAAGCGGGGTACGCGCCACGGCTAGACTGCTATTCGGTGCTCGGCCGGTCCACCACCGGCTGTGGAGTCATATTGCACAGCTGCAGCGGTGTTTTCAATTAGTGAATCAGAGAACGAAAGTCTAGGCTTAAAAACCATGAGCGAAGTGCTAACTTTCAACGATGTCAGCGTGGTGCGCGGGGGTAAAGACCTGCTCAAAGACGTGTCCTGGGAAGTCACAGAAGGCCAGCGGTGGATTGTGCTGGGCCCCAATGGCGCCGGCAAGTCAACCCTGATGAACATTGCAGCCACCCGTCTGCATCCCTCCCGCGGCACCGCGGGCATTTTGGGCGAAACCATGGGCAAGGTCGATGTTTTCGAACTGCGGCCGCTGATCGGCTTGAGCTCGGCACTGGTCGCCAACGCCATTCCCGGCAACGAGACCGCGCTGAACGTGGTCCTCACCGCCGCGTACGGGATGACCGGGCGCTGGCGCGAGAAGTACGAACGCCTCGACGAACGCCGGGCCTTCTCGATGCTCCACCAGTGGGGCATGTCCACCTTCATGAACCAGCCATTCGGCAAGCTATCCGAAGGCGAGCGCAAGCGCGTACTCATCGCCCGTGCGCTGATGACCGACCCGGAACTGCTGATTCTCGATGAACCAGCCGCAGGCCTGGATCTCGCCGGGCGCGAAGAACTGGTGACCAAGCTCACCGAGCTGGCCGCCGATGAAGACTCCCCGGCCTTGGTGCTGGTGACCCACCACCTCGAGGAAATACCGCCTGGCTTCACCCACATCTTGATGCTCAAGGACGGCGAAGTGGTTGCCTCGGGCGATATCGCCTCCACCCTGACCGAGGAAAACCTCAAGGCAACCTACGGGATGGAGCTGAGCATGCGCGAAGACGCCGGCCGCTACTCCGCCGTCGCGCGCCGCCAAGGCTAAGGACGCGCTGAACTGTGATCGAATTTTGGCGTGAAGCGTTAATCCTGCTCGGCGGACTGTGGGCGGGAACCATCAACACGGTGGTGGGGTCGGGCACGCTGGTGACCTTCCCCATCCTGGTCGCATTGGGAATCACCCCGGTCAACGCGGTCGTCTCCAACGCCATGGGCCTGATCGCCGGCGGCTTCTCCGGCGCCTGGGGCTACCGCCGCGAAGCGGCCAGCGTGAAGAAGACCCTGCTGAAACTGGTGCCGGTCTCCCTGATCGGCGGACTGATCGGTTCGCTGCTGCTGCTGAACCTGCCCGAATCGGTGTTCGGTGTGGTCGCCCCGGTGCTGCTGCTCTGCGCCTTGGTGCTGGTCATCTACCAGCCGAAGCTCGCCGCCTGGGCCAAAACCCGGCAAGCGCAGCGCGGCGGAAGCGACCCGGACGACGCGGACCGCGCGAAGATCCCGCTGATCCTCTACGTGCTGGTCTTTGTCATCGGCGTCTACGGCGGATACTTCACCGCCGCCCAGGGCGTGCTGCTCATGGCGGTCTTCGGCGTCTTCCTGCAGGCTTCCCTGCAGCAGTCCAACGCCATCAAGGTGATCCTTTCGCTGCTCGTGAACCTGGTCGCCGCCGGGATTTACCTGCTGATCGCACCGGAACGCATCCACTGGCTGATCGTCCTGCTGATCGCCGTCGGCTCGCTGATCGGCGGGTTCATCGGCGCGAAGGTGGGACGCAAGCTCTCCCCGGGATGGCTGCGCCTGGTCATCGTCATCCTCGGCGTCGTCGCCTTGGCGAATATGCTCTACAAGCTGGTAGCCGGTGCCTGAGATCACCAACCCCGAACGCATCCTGCGGGTCGAAGATCTGCATGATGATGCGCGTTTGGACGAATACCTGCGCCTCTCCGAAGCCCACCTGCGCATGCGCACCGACGTGGAAAACGGCCTGTACATCGCCGAAAGCACCACGGTGGTCACCCGCGCCATCAACGCCGGCCACGTGCCGCGCAGCTTCCTGCTGGCCGAAAAGCACCTGGACCAGCTGGCCGAAGAGTTCGAACGCTTCCCCGAGGTGCCGATCTTCATCGGCAACGACCGGCAGCTGCAGGACCTGGTCGGCTTCCACCTGCACCGCGGCGCGATGGCTTCGATGAACCGTCCGGCACCGCTGGACCTGGGCCAGGTGCTCACCGCCAGCTCGCGGATCGCGATCCTCGAAGACATCGCCGACCACACCAATCTCGGCGCGATCCTGCGCTCGGCCTCCGGACTGGGCGTCGACGCGGTGCTGATCACCCCGAAGTGCGTAGACCCCTGGTATCGGCGCAGCGCGCGCGTGTCCATGGGCACCGTCTTCGACCTGCCCTGGGTGCGGCTGAACTCCTGGCCAGAGGATATCGCGATCCTCAAGGACCATGGCTACACGATGCTGGCCATGGAACTGACCGAGGACGCGGTGGCGCTCAACGAGGTCGAGATGACCGAAGGAAAGAAATTTGCGATGATCCTGGGCAACGAAGGCAGGGGAGTGGCAGAGCAGACCCTGGCCTTGGTTGACCAGGCGGTGATGATCCCGATGCGCCGCGAAGTCTCCTCGCTGAACGTCGGCGCGGCCAGCGCCATTGCCTTCTGGCACCTGTGCTCCGCGCCACGCAATTGAGTTTCGCAGAACTTGGTTTTGTGGGATAGGATGGAATGTCTGTGTATCGACCCTGGTCGAGGTCGCAGGCTAATTTTCCGAGCAAGTAGCTGCTGGCAAAATCCAGTGGCCATAAACCAAAAGGTGTATAGCTATGAAGGCTGATATTCATCCACAGTACGGTCCAGTTGTCTTCAACGACCTGGCTTCCGGCGAGCAGTTCCTGACCCGTTCGACCCGTTCGTCGGACAAGACCATCGAGTGGGCAGATGGCAACACCTACCCAGTGATCGACGTCGAAATTTCGGCTGCATCGCACCCGTTCTACACCGGTAAGCAGCGCATCATGGACACCGCTGGCCGTGTCGAGCGCTTCAACGCCCGCTTCAAGGGCTTCGGCGGCAAGAAGTAATTCTTCGCCCCTCGCAAGCTTAAAACGGCGCGATTCCAGTTTGACTGGAATCGCGCCGTTTGCTTTTTAACCGGCAGCACACCGCCGGTCGATTGGCCTGCGCAGCCGAGGTGTCACAGATCCGGCGCGGGCGGTGTCTTCATGTCATAGGACCCAGAACCGACCCGCAGGAGGAGTCATGACCAGCAGGATCCCGGCCACAGAAATCACCGGTCTCTACGGTGCACTCATCAAGAAATTCAGCGCGAAGATGTTCGGCAAAGTCCCGGAATCCCTGGGCGTGATGTGGCACAACAAGCCCGTGCTCAAGGCATCCATGGGCATCGGGCAGAAGGTGCAGAAGTGGGACAGCTGCGATGAGTCGCTGAAGTCTTACGCCCATATGGCCGTGGCCTCTTTCATCGGCTGCACGTGGTGCCTGGACTACAACTACTTCATGGCGCACAACCACGGCCTGGACCTGGACAAGGCCCGGCAGATCCCGTGCTGGCGCGAGTCCGAGGTCTTCACTCCGACGGAGCGCGACGTCCTGGAGTATGCAGAGGCCATGAGCGCCACGCCCGTCTCGGTGACCGACGAACTCTCGGCACGGCTGCTCGAGCAATTGGGCGCGCCGGCGC
Organism: Glutamicibacter sp. AOP38-B1-38; assembly: GCF_052377485.1. Taxonomy (NCBI): domain Bacteria; kingdom Bacillati; phylum Actinomycetota; class Actinomycetes; order Micrococcales; family Micrococcaceae; genus Glutamicibacter; species Glutamicibacter sp. AOP38-B1-38. The sequence goes on from NZ_JBQSWU010000029.1 coordinate 33,399, forward strand.
TAGTCGAACTGACCAGCGTCATCGGCTTCGCCAACCTCACCACCCGCAGCAACGTCGCCCTCGGCATCGAATCCGAGGGATTCGCCGATTCCTGCGGGCTGAAACCGCTCGCGGAGCGCGGCGGCCGCGGAGTAGCATAGGCGGCATGAGCAACCTCGGCGCCGCTGACCTGCAGGATCCGTTCCTCGTGCACCGCGGCCTGCTCTTCACCGTCGCCTACGAGATGCTCGGCTCCGCGGCGGATGCCGAGGACGTGGTGCAGGAAGCCTGGCTCCGTTGGGCCGAATTGGACCCCGGCGTCCGCACGGCCGTCCGCGACCCGCGGGCCTACCTCGTGCGCACCGTCAGCCGCCAGGCGCTCAACCGCCTGCGCACGCTGTCCAGGCGGCGGGAGGACTACGTCGGGCAATGGCTGCCCGAGCCCCTGCTCACCGTGCCGGATGTCGCCGAGGACGTGGAGCTGGCCGAAAGCGTCTCGATCGCCATGCTCACCATCCTCGAATCGCTCGCCCCCGTGGAGCGTGCGGTATTCGTGCTGCGCGAAGTCTTCGACGTGCCTTACGCGGAAATTGCCGAGTCCGTGGGCAAGTCGGCGGCCGCCGTGCGCCAGATCGCCAGCCGCGCACGCTCTCATGTGGCCGCCCGGCGCCCCCCGCATGCGCGTGGATCGCGGCGAGCAGCGGGAAGTCGTGGAAAGCTTCCTGGCGGCGGTCACCACCGGGGATGTGCAGGGCCTGATGGACGTGCTGGCCCCCGAGGTCATACTCATCGCCGACGGCGGCGGCGTCGCCCAGGCCGTTCGGGTGCCGGTGTACGGTGCCAAGAAGGTGGCCAATCTGCTGCGGCTCTTCCCGGAGGCCGCGCAAAACCCGAAGATCGCGCTTCTCTGGCTCAACGGGGGCCTGGGCATCCGCATCGACGATGAAGCAGGCGGTCCCTCACTCATAAGCCTGGTGGAGGAAGGCAGGGTCGCACGGATCTTCGCCATGCGGAATCCGGAGAAGCTCGGCCGCGTGGAGGCGGAAACCAGGCTGGAGCGCTAGCCGGTCAATAGCCGCAGTGCGTAACCGCCGGCAAGGAGCAATTAGTCACCCCTCGCGCCCTTTGCGCTTTAACTCCCCGCCAACCTGAGACGATAGAATCGTCCCATGAAGCATCATGGCGAATACAAGGTAGTCGGCGGCAAGCTGGTCGTCGTAGATCTCGAAAGCGTCAACGGGGTGATCGCCAATGCTTCGGTGAATGGCGACTTCTTCCTGGAACCGGACGAAGCCCTCGAAGACCTCAATACGGCTCTCGACGGGCTGCCCACCGAAGCCAGCCACGGCACCATCCGCGACGCGATCAACGCGAATCTGCGCGAAGGCGCGGTGCTGTTCGGCTTCGACGCCGATGCGGTGGCCCGTGCGGTACGCCGGAGCCTGGGCCACGCGACCAAATGGGACGACCACCAGTGGGAAATCCTCGGCCCGCAGATCATCCCAGTTGCCGAACAGGTAGCACTGGATGAGGTGCTCACCCGGCAAATCGCCGCCGGGGAACGCAAACCCACCATCCGTTTCTGGGATTGGGATGAATCCGCGGTGGTTATCGGTTCCTTCCAGTCTTTGCGCAACGAGGTGGACATGGAACAGGCCAAGCACCACGGCATTAAGGTGGTTCGCCGTATTTCCGGCGGCGGCGCGATGTTCATGGAGGCGGGCAACTGCATCACCTATTCGCTGTACGCCCCGGATTCGCTGGTGGACGGCATGAGCTTCGCAGACTCCTACCCATTCCTCGATGACTGGGTGATGCAGGCCCTGGAATCAGTGGGCATCAAGGCGCACTACAAGCCGCTGAACGACATCGCCACGCCCAGCGGGAAGATCGGCGGCGCGGCGCAAAAACGCCTGGCCAACGGGGCGCTGCTGCACCATGTGACCATGAGCTATGACATCGATGCGCAGAAGATGGTCCAGGTGCTGCGCATCGGCCGTGAAAAGATCTCCGACAAGGGCATCACCTCGGCGGTCAAGCGCGTGGATCCGCTCAAGTCGCAGACCAGCCAGAACCGCTCGCAGCTGATTTCGACGATGATGGACACCTTCGCCAAGCGCACCGGCGCCACCCGGGCGCAGCTCGATGAGCAGACGCGAAAAGCCGCCCAGGACCTGGCCGAATCGAAATTCGACACCGAGGGCTGGACGGCTCGCGTTCCCTAGTATCTTCCAACATAACCAATGGCTAGTGACCGCAAGGTCAGGTTGTTTGTGCACTCCGAGAATGGTGGCCGCGCTCGGACGAACTATAACGTCGGTATTGTCGCGTAGCATCCGAATTATGTTAAAGCGATTTTTATACCTCGATGAAACTGCGTTGGATCAGTACTTAAGCGCATATGAGGGTGGCCGCACTGTAGAACATGTTGTCCGCCAAAAAGATGGCAAAGCTACGCAAGGCAGAGCGGGAATCAAGCAATTAGGTGTAGAACACGAAAGGAATTCTGGTAACGAAGTTTCACTGACGCTTTCGGACACTGCAGAATCGAAATTTGAACGACTTGTCCAAATTGTGGAGGATCAAAATGATGTTTCTACTTGGCTGGAAGTTATGGATCCAACGTCAGACTTTACACAGGTAGCAGTTGGAGCAATGGTTTCCTGGGAATGCGATGTTTACATTCCAGAGATAAGCAATGTGCTCTCGTCGGGAGGCGAATTGGCAGCTGCAATTTCAACAATAGAAGCGATTCGACCATTGGCTGAAAGTTTCAATTTTGACTTTGGAGGTATTCCGGGACAGAAAGAACTATCCGGCGTTCAAAGTATCGTCAACTCAATGGGGTCAAATCTTATAATTGTCGGCGACGATTCTGAAACCGACTGGAAAGTCTCTGGAAAAATCAAGAGCGATTGTATACATGCGGATGTAGATGATTTTGATGATCGGGCGATCATAGTCGGAAAGATTTCGAAGATTCTCGGAGAAGGCCAGTTTAAGCCGTATGTATCATTCCCTGGAATGAATCTTGTTTCGCGCGAAAAGCGACGCGCGATGGAACGTACCAAACCGCAAGAAGGCCAGGAAAGCCAATATTTATCTGGTCCTGCGGCTACATTGGATATCCTAGCTATCTATCGATAAGTGCCCGAGTGATTCATCTTAAATCGATGTTTAAGCGCACCGGCGCCACCCGGGCGCAGCTCGATGAGCAGACGCGAAAAGCCGCCCAGGACCTGGCCGAATCGAAATTCGACACCAAGGCCTGGACGGCTCGCGTTCCCTAGCGCCGGGGCAGCCTAGCGGCTGATCCGGCTGAAGGACTGCGCCTGCAGGCTGCGCTGGAGCTCCGCACGTTCTTCGACCAGGATGCGCTGCAGGGCCGCCGGCGCGGTCTGATTGGCCTCTAGCCAGGCGTCGGCCGCAAGCAGCGTCGGGTTCTGCGCCGGGTCTCCGGTCAGATCCTGGATGCCCGGATAGAGCCCCTCGATCACGCGCGTGGCGAATTCCATGCTCATCGTTTCGAAGACCGGCAGGATGGCTGCCCAGTAGCGCCGTTGGCAGTCGGCCAGGAGGCTGGGAGATCCCATGGCGAACCCCTGGGCGATCGCCGAGAGCGCGTCATTGGACAGCGGGCCGTTGTCATCGTGGCCCATCAGCACCGTGTCGAAGGCGGCTTCCTTGACCGCGGCATCCGGGCGGGCGGCCAGCGCGGTGCGCACGGAATTCTGCGCGACGCTGGTCGGGTTGGCCTTCGCCGCCTCATGCATCCGCGCCTGAGCGGCGGAGTCCATCCGGCCGGAGGCCGCGAGGGCAATATAGCTGGCCCAGCGCAGCTGCTCATCGACGGTGACCCGGTAGGGATTCGGTTCCTCGGCGAGGAATGCGTCGATGATCTCCGGCGCCACTCCGGAGCGCGCCAGACGGGCGAGCATGCGCGCGGTGGTGGTTTGCTGGTCGCTGCCGGAGGCGAAATCGGCGAGCCAGCCGGTGAGCACCTGAGCCGCCTGCTCGCGCAGTGCCGCGCGAAGTTCCGGGGCGACATATTTGGCGATCGAGGTGGCCAGCTGGTCCAGCAGCACCGAGAACACTCCGGAGTCTTCGATGGTGTTCGCGTGCTCCAGAATAGCCGCCACATAGCTTTGCCCATCGAGTTTCCCCTGGCGGACCGCGTCCCAGAGCGAGGCCCAGCAGGTGGCGCGCGGCAAGGAATCGCGCAGCGCGCCCAGATGCTCCAGCAGGGTCTGCAGCGAGCGCTCATCGAATTCGATCAGCGCATAGGTTTCATCACCGTCGTTGGGCAGCAGCAGGTCCGGGGCGCGCTGGCCGATCAGGAAATCCAGCTCGACGCTGGCGCCGAGCAGTTCCACGCGCTGGGATTCGGTGCGCTCCAGGATGCCGGCGCGCAGCGTGTAGGCGGCCACGCTCAGCACGTGGGGGCGGATGATCTGCTCGCCGCTGATCGGATCGATCCCGCGCTGCTCCAATTGCGCCGCGGTGATCAGGCCCGATTCGTTCACCGTATAGTGCACCGCGAGCTTCGGCACCCCGCTGGTCTTCAGCCAGGCATCGGCCCAACCGCGCATATCGCGCCCGCTGGCCTTTTCCAGGGCCTGCAGGAAGTCTTCCAGCGAGGTATTGGCGTACGCGTGCTGCCGGAAGTAGGCGCGCGCCGCATCGCGGAAGGCCTCGGCTCCGACGAAGGCGGCCAGCTGCTTGAGCACCGAGGCGCCCTTGGCGTAGGTGATGCCGTCGAAGTTCTGGTCCGCGGCCAGCAGATCCGGAATATCCGCCACGATCGGGTGGGTGGTCGGCATCTGGTCCGCCACATAGGCCCAGGCCTTGCGGCGGGCGGCGAAGGTGGTCCAGGCGGTGGTGAAGTCGGTGGCCTCGTCATTGGCCAGGGTGCCGATGTAGTCCGCGAAGGATTCCTTCAGCCACAGATCATCCCACCACTTCATGGTGACCAGGTCGCCGAACCACATGTGCGCCATCTCATGCATCAGGGTGTTGGCGCGCTGCTCATGCTGGGCCTCGGTGGCCTGCGAGGTGAAGACATAGCGTTCGGTGAAGGTCACCAGTCCGGGGTTTTCCATGGCGCCCAGATTGTATTCGGGGACGAAGGCCGAATCGTATTTGCCCCAGGGGTAGGGGAAGTCGAATAGTTCGTGGAAGTACTCCAGGCCCTGGCTGGTCAGCTTCAGGATCTCTTCGCCGTCGAAGTGCTCGGCCAGCGAGGCGCGGCAGGTGGCCGCCATCTCGATGCTCAGCTCTTCGCCGTCGGCCAGTTTCTGCAGGTGCGTTCCGCGCACCACATGGTAGGGGCCGGCGAGCACCGCGGTGATGTAGCTGGAGATCGGAGCGGTCGGCGCGCAGGATACGGTTTTGCTGCCGTCGCCATTGCTGACCTCGTCGAGGACCTGCTGGTTGCTGGCCAGATGCCAGCCTTCCGGGCCGGTGAGGGTGAAGCGGTAGCTGGTCTTCAGATCCGGCTGTTCGAAGCAGGCGAAGACGCGGCGCGCCTCGGAGGGCTCGAACTGCGTGTAGAGATAGGTCTGCCCGTCTTGCGGATCCACGAAGCGGTGCAGGCCCTCGCCGGAGCGGGAATAGCTCGAGCGTCCGGTGATCCGCACGGTGTTCGGAGCGTCGGTGCGCAATCCGCGCAGATAGATGCGCGCGTCGAGCACCGCATCGGCCACCGGGATTTCGGACCCGTTGAGCACAATGCTCTGGATCGACTCGTGTATGTAGTCGATGAAGGTTTCGGGGGAGGCCGCCGAGAAATTCAGCGTCGTCACCGCGGCGAAGGAGGTCTCCGCCGCGTCGGTGGCGTTGCGCAGATCAAGCTCGACTTCTGCGAAGTGCCAGCCGATGTTGGCGGCGCGCCAAGCTGCCTCGTCGCGTCGCAGGTTCTCATTGGGTGCATAGCGTTCTAATGTGTCCACCCTTACAGCTTAGCTGTGAAATAAATGTTTGATAATGCCCCGAGGGGTGGCAGTTATTCTGCCGCGGCGTGCATTCGGGCTAGCAGTTGGCGGATTCCCTGGAAATGCTCGGCCAGCAGCAGGCGTGCCTGCTCGATGTCCTTGGCGCGAACCGCCTCGAGAATCGCGCGGTGGGCCGCCGCGGTCTCCAGCAGCGTCGGCTTGTCCGGCTCGGCCTGGCCGATCACGTCGTGGATCGAATGGTAGACCTCCCAGAACACGCCGAGCAGATTGCTGAGCAGGGTGTTGTTCAGCGGCTCGAAGAGGATCCGATGGAAGTCGCGGTCCGCGTCGGTGAACATGTCGCCTTCAACCGCCGAATGCTCCATGCGCACCACGGCGGCTTCCAGCGCAAGCAGATGCTCCTCGGTCACCGCGCCGATGGCCTGGCCGATCAATCCGGTCTCCAGGGCCTGGCGCACATCCACCAGCTCGCCGGCCTCGTGGCCGCGGTGGCGCAGCGACATCTGTCCGCGGAAGGAGAGCGAATCGTGCAGCGCGCTGAGCGTATTCTCGGCGACGAACATGCCGAATCCGTGCCGGGTGTCGATGATGCCCAGCGCTTGGAGCACCTTCACCGCTTCGCGCAGCGAATTGCGCCCCACGCCCAGTTCGGCCATCAAGTCCTGTTCGGTAGGCAACGGGTCTCCGGGAAGCAAGTTCCGTTCCAGGATCAACGCGGTGATATCGGAGGTCAGCGCCCGCAGGCGTGACTTTGCATCGGTGCGGCGTGGCCCATTAATCGTCATGAACTTCTCCAATTTTCCAATTCGCGGCTGTGAGCTAGTTGACCACCGCTAGTGATTACCATTACAGTCTAGGCTATAGATCGGACATCCTACGTCCGATGAACTGACATTATTTCCTTGGAGGTGGCATCGATGGCACTTAATGAAGTGGCAAACAAGCCCTATGCTCGTCGAGACTTTTTGAAGATTACCGGCATGGTCGGCGCGGCCGCGGCATTCTCCGCCAGCCTTGCCGCGTGCTCATCGGGCAGCAGCACCGAAGGGTCCGCCGGATCCGGGTCAGCTGCCACCGCAGGCCTGCTCACCGCCGGCATTTCCTACGCTCTGTCCACCGGCTTTGACCCGATGACCTCCTCGGGGGCCACGCCCTACGCGGCGAACATGCACATTTTCGAGGGCCTGGTCGACCTGCACCCGGCCACCCGCGAACCGTATCTGGCGCTGGCCGCCGCGCAGCCGGTCCAGGTTGACGACACCACCTGGGAAGTCGCCCTGCGCCAGGACGCAACCTTCCACGATGACAAGCCGGTTACCGTCGAGGATGTGGTGTACTCCTTCGAACGCGTGCTGGATGCCAAGAACGCCTCGCTGTTCGCGCAGTTCATCCCGTTCATCAAGTCGGTCAAGGCCAAGGATGAGAACACCGTTTCCTTCACCCTGAACTACGCCTTCCCGCTGTTCCCCACCCGGATCTCGGTGGTCAAGGTTGTCCCGAAGGCCATCGCCTCCAAGGACCAGCTGGCCTTCGACGCCACCCCGATCGGCTCCGGCCCCTACAAGTTCGTCTCCGCCACCAAGGACGACAAGATCGAATTCGCCAAGCACACCGGCTACAACGGCAGCCAGACGGCCACGGCCGAAAAGATGACCTGGTTCCTGCTCTCCGATGCGGCCGCTCGCGTGACCGCCATGGAATCGGGCCGCGTCCAGGCCATCGAAGACGTGCCCTACCTGGATATGGAACGGCTCAAGGCGAAGGTCACCGTGGAATCGGTGCAGTCCTTCGGGCTGCTCTTCTTGATGTTCAACTGCGCCGAGAAACCATTCGACGATGCCAAGGTCCGCCAGGCGCTGCACTACGGGCTGGACACCGAATCCATCATCCAGACCGCATTGCTGGGCAACGCCAAGGCCGCGACCTCCTATGTGCAGGACACCCACCCGGAGTACCTCAAGGCCGACACCGTCTACAACTACGATCCGGCCAAGGCCGAAGCGCTGCTGAAGGAAGCCGGAGTGGGCAACCTGAGTTTCGAGCTGAAGACCACCGACACCTCCTGGGTGAAGGACATCGCCCCGCTGATCCTCGAATCCTGGAATAAGATCCCGGGCGTCTCGGTGACCATGCAGAACCTGCAGTCCGGTGCCCTGTACGCCGACAATGTGGACTCCGGAAAGTTTACCGTGGTCGCCGCCCCCGGCGACCCATCGGTCTTCGGCAACGACCTGGACCTGCTGCTGTCCTGGTTCTACCGCGGAGATGTCTGGCCTAAATCCCGCTTCCGCTGGAACGGAACCCAGGAGTACAAGGACCTGCAGAAGCTGCTGGACCAGGCGGTCAAGGCCGAAGATGCGGCCAAGGCCAAGGAAGCGTGGGGCCAGGCCATCAACCTGATCGCCGCCGAAGTGCCGCTCTACCCGGTGCTGCACCGCCAGCTGCCCACCGCCTGGAACCCCGATGCGGTCGAGGGCTTCGCGCCGCTGCCGACCACCGGAGTGTCCTTCGTCGGAGTAGCGCCCAAGGCCTAACCGCACCGCCCGGCCGGGTGCCGCCTTCGCGGCGGCACCCGGCCGAAGAAGAGCCACATCCACTTCCCAACCCAACGGAGTCCTTGCGTGGGAAATTTCCTCAACCTGCTGCTACGCCGCCTCGCGGCGCTGCCCGTGATGATCCTGGGCATCTCGCTGCTGGTCTTCATCATCCTCAAACTCGCCCCCGGCGACGAGGCAACCAGTGCCCTGGGCGAAGGTGCCTCGGCGGCCGCCAAGGAAGCCTACCGGGAAGAACGCGGGCTCAATGACCCGATCTTCATCCAGTACTTCGCCTTCCTCGCCCGGCTGATCCGGCTGGACTTCGGCAGCACCACCCCTCCGGCCCAGTCGGTGAGCACCATGATCCAAGGCGCCTTCCCGCTGACCTTGCAGCTGACCTTCCTCGGGGTGGTCATCGCCGTGGTGATCTCCCTGGTCTTCGGCGTGCTCGGCGCGCTCTACCGCGACAAGTGGCCGGACCAGCTGGTGCGCATCTTCTCCATCGCCGCGATCGCCACCCCCTCCTTCTGGCTGGGCATCCTGCTCATCCAGTGGTTCGCCCTGGGCGCGAATCCGCTCTTCCCTTCCGGCGGCGCCGCCCCGGCAGGCGGAGGATTCGGCACCTGGCTGAGCCATATGGCCCTGCCCGCCCTGGCCCTGGCCATTCCGGTCTCCGCCTCGCTGACCCGCGTGGTGCGCACCTCCATGGTCGAGGAGCTGGACCGCGACTACGTGCGCACCGCCATCGGCAACGGCGTGCCCCGCAATGAGGTGGTCAGCCGCAATGTTCTGCGCAACGCACTGGTCACCCCGGTGACCGTGCTGGGCCTGCGCATCGGCTACCTGCTCGGCGGCGCGGTGGTCATCGAGATGATCTTCTCGCTGCCCGGCATGGGACAGCTGATCATGAACGGCATCACCAATCAGGACACGAACCTGGTTCAGGGCGTGGTGCTGACCATCGCGATGACCTTCGTGCTCGTGAACATCGCCGTCGACTTGTTGTACCTGCTGATCAACCCACGTATTAGGACGGTGTAGCGATGACCATCATGGCCCCACGCAACAATCTGGTGCAACGCCTCAGTGAAGGCGGCAGCCGCTTCCGCGCGCTGACCCTGGGCTCCAAGATCTCCTTGGCCTTCCTGGTCTTCGTGGGCCTGCTCGCGCTGCTGGCCCCGGTGCTCTCCCCGCACGATCCACTGTCCACCGGCACCCCGGCCCAAGCTCCGGGGGCCGAGCATCTTTTCGGCACCGACCGCCTCGGGCGCGATATCCTCTCCCGGCTGCTGCACGGTGCGCAGGCCTCGCTGCTGGTGGGCCTTGGCTCGGTGGCGCTGGCGCTGGTGCTCGGCGGACTGCTCGGCGCCCTCGCCGCCACCAGCAGCAAGTGGGCCAACGAGACGATCATGCGCATTATGGACATGCTGATGGCCTTCCCGGGCATCGCCCTGGCCGCCGCGCTGCTGGCCTCGCTGGGCAACTCGCTGCCGGTGATCATCCTGTCGATCGCGATCATCTACACCCCGCAGATCGCCCGCGTGGTCCGCGCCAATGTGCTGGCCCAATGGGGCGAAGACTATGTGCGCGCCGAACGCGTGATCGGCGCCGGACGCTTCTTCATCCTCGGCACCCATGTGCTGCGCAACTGCGCCGCCCCGGTGATGGTCTTCGCCACCGTGATGGTCGCCGACGCGATCATTCTCGAAGCCTCGCTCTCCTTCCTCGGTGCGGGCATCCAGGACCCGGCCCCGAGCTGGGGCAATGTGATCTCCTATGGACGCACCCTGGTGCTCAACGGCGCCTGGTGGGCCACCACCTTCGCCGGCTTGACCATCCTGCTCACCGTGCTGGCGCTGAATATCCTCGCCGAGGGCATGACCGACGCGCTGGTCAACGTGAAGGGCGCGGGCAAGCCGCGCGCGAAGAGCGCAGAGCGCTCGGCCGTGGCCAAGGCTGCCACCGACGAGCACGCCCACGAACGGCTTCGCCGCGAACTGGACCTGCTGGCGCGCACCGAATCCCAGCGCACAGACCGGCTCGTCTTGGATGAGGCGGATCCGCGCACCATCCTGGAGGTCAAGAACCTCTCGATCCGCTTCCCGGACCGCTACGGGGATACGCAGATCGTGCAGGACGTGTCCTTCACCGTGCGCGAAGGGGAAACCATGGCGCTGGTCGGCGAGTCCGGCTGCGGCAAGTCGATCACCTCGCTGGCGATCATGGGCCTGCTCGGCCCCGGCGCGCAGCTGTCCGGATCGATCACCTTCGAAGGCAAGGAACTGCTGCCGGCCACCGCCGACGGAGGCACCCTGGCCGGGGACGACAAGGTCTACAAGGGATTGCGCGGAGAATCGATCGCGATGGTCTACCAGGACGCGCTCTCCAGCCTGAACCCCTCGATGCTCATCGGCGAGCAGCTGCGCCAGCTCACCCGCCGCGGCGGGCGCAAGAGCCCCGAAGAACTGCTGGCGCTGGTGAAACTGGATCCGCGGCGCACCATGCGCTCCTACCCGCATGAGCTCTCCGGCGGGCAGCGCCAACGCGTGCTGATCGCCATGGCCCTCTCGCGCCGCCCGAAGCTGGTGGTCTGCGACGAGCCGACCACCGCACTGGACGTCACCGTGCAGAAGCAGGTGGTGGACCTGCTCAACGAGCTGCGCGAGCAGCTGGGCTTCGCGATGGTCTTCGTCAGCCACGACCTGGCGCTGGTGGCCTCGCTGGCCCACCGGGTCACCGTGATGTACGCCGGGCAGGTCATCGAGGCCGGCCCGATCCGCTCGGTGCTGGCCAATCCGCAGCACGAATACACCCGCGGCCTGCTCGGCGCGGTGCTCTCCATCGAATCGCAGGCCGAGCGCCTGCACCAGATTCCGGGCACCGTGCCCAGCCCGTATGACTTCGTGCCCGGAGACCGCTTCGCCGAACGCAGCCAGCGCCCGGACACGGACCCGCACCAAGCCACCAGCTTCGTGCCGGTCACCGGGAATCCCGAGCACCGCTGGGCCAGCCACGAGAACGCAGGAGTCAACCGATGAGCACCGACAACACGGCAGTGATCGAGCTGCGCGGCATCCACGTGCACCACAAGATCCGCGGCGGCAAGCTGTTCTCCCCGCGGCTGATCAAGGCGGTCAACGGGGTGGACTTCTCCGTGGCCCGCGGCGAAACGGTGGGCATCGTCGGCGAATCGGGCTGCGGCAAGTCAACCCTCGCCTCGGTGCTGGTCGGCCTGCAGGAACCCACCAGCGGGCAGGTGCTCTTCGCCGGAAAGCCGGTGGGCAAACGCAACGCCGCCGGGCGCAAGGCCTTCGGCCGGGCCGTCGGAGTGGTCTTCCAAGACCCGGCCACCGCGCTGAACCCGCGCATGAGCATTATGGACACACTCACCGACCCGTTGCGCGTGCACGGCATCGGCAACGCCGCCTCGCGCACCGCCCGCGCACTGGAGCTGCTCTCCGTGGTCGGCCTGCCGGCCTCGGCCGCCACCGCCCTGCCCAGCCAGGTCTCCGGCGGGCAGCGCCAGCGCGTGGCCATCGCCCGGGCACTGGCCCTGGAGCCGGAAGTGATCGTCGCGGACGAGCCCACCAGCGCGCTGGACGTCTCGGTGCGCGCCCAGGTGCTCAACCTGCTCACCGACCTGAAGGCGCAGCTGAACCTCGGCATGGTGTTCATCTCCCACGACATTCAGACCGTGCGCTACGTTTCGGACCGCATCTGCGTGATGAACTCCGGCGAGCTGGTCGAGGAAGGCACCGCCGCACAGGTTTTCGACGCGCCGACCAACGAATACACCCGCACCCTGCTGGGCGCAGCTCCCTCGCTGCTCCAGTTCTAGGCACCCACAATTTCAGGGCCCGAAGAATTGGGCCCCAAGCAGAAGGATCAGTTACGTGGCATTTGTTAATAACCCGAAGTACAGCGGCGTCATCCCACCGGTAGTCACCCCGCGCTCGGCCGACGGCCAGCTCGACATCCCATCCCTGCAGCGCGTGGTCGAGCACCTGATCGCCGGGGGAGTCTCCGGGCTGTTCGTGCTCGGTTCCTCGGGCGAGGTGCCCTACCTGTCCAACGCCGAACGCGAGCAGGTGATGCGCGCCATCGTGGCCGCCAACTCCGGACGCGTGCCGATCCTGGCCGGCGCCAGCGAGCAGACCACCGTGCGCACCATCGAGGAAGGGGCGCGGTTGCTGGCCCTCGGTGCCGACGCGCTGGTGGTCACCACCCCCTTCTACGCGTTGAGCAACGCCGCGGAAATCGAGGCGCACTTCCGCGCGATCAAGTCCGCGCTGAATGTGGACATCTTCGCCTATGACGTGCCGGTGCGCACCCACCACAAGCTGCCGCTGGACGTGGCAATCCGCCTGGCCAACGATGGAGTCATCGTGGGCGTGAAGGATTCCTCGGGAGACGACGTGTCCTTCCGCCAGCTGCTGCTGGCCACCCGCGAGATCGAAGGCTTCTCGGTCTTCACCGGCCACGAGGTCGTCGTGGACGGCGCGCTGCTCGGCGGCGCGCACGGCGTCGTGCCGGGTCTGGGCAACGTGGACCCGGCCGGCTACCGCCGCCTGTTCGACTTGGCAGTGGCCGGCGATTGGGCCGCAGCCGCCGCCGAACAGGACCGCCTTTCCTCCCTGTTCAACATCGTCTACACCCCGGATTCGGCCCGTGTCTCCGGCGGAGCCGCAGGCTTGGGCGCCTTCAAGACCGCGCTGGTCGAGCTCGGCGTGATCGCGGCGAACACCATGAGCGTGCCGATGGAAGCGCTGAACGCGCAGGAGGCCACCGCCATCCGCACCATCCTGAACGAAACCGGACTGCTCACCGCGGCGGCCAGCTAGGCATGAGCGAACACCGCTTCGGCGCCGGCGCGGTGCTCGCCCTGGATGTGGGCGGCACCAAAATCGCCGGCGCCGTGCTGGATTCCCGCCGGCAGATCATCGCCACCGGGCAGGTGCCTACCCCAGCGAGCGCTGGAGCGCTGGCGGTGCTCGACGCGATGGCCGGACTCGTGGGGCAACTGCGCGGAAAGACGCACGAGCAAATTCTGGGCCTCGGCCTGGGCGCGGCGGGAGTCATCGACCCGGCGAACGCGCAGGTCACCTCCGCCACCGATACCATCGCCGGGTGGGCCGGAACGGATTTGCGCACCGAACTGCTGGCCCGCACCGGGCTGCCGGTCCGCGCGGTCAACGACGTGCACGCCCACGGACTGGGTGAGGCCCGCGCCGGTGCCGGACGCGCGGCGAAGCAGGTCTTGCTCTTCGCGGTCGGCACCGGCATCGGCGGAGCACACCTGGTCAACGGCCAATTGCTCTCCGGCGCGCACCATGTCGCAGGGCATATGGGGCACATCGACTCGCCGCTGGCGACCGGGCTGCCCTGCTCCTGCGGCCGCACCGGACATGTCGAAGCCATCGCCTCCGGTCCGGCAATCCACCGGCATTATCTCCGCCTCGGCGGAGATGAAGGAGTCTTGGACACCCGAGAGCTGACGGCTCGCGCCGGACAGGGCGATGAGCTCGCCCGCCGTGCGCTGCATACCGGGGCCCTGGCCGCCGGCATGGCGCTGGCCTCGCTGGGCAATGTGCTGGACCCGGAGCTGATCATCGTCTCCGGTGGGATGGCTGGCGCCGGTGATCTTTGGTGGCAGGCACTGCGTGCCGGATATGCCGCCTCGGCCATTGACCCGCTGGCGCACACCGCAATCGTGCCCGCCCAACTGGGCAACGACGCAGCATTTTACGGGGCGGCCAGCTTATTCTGGCCGGCCAACGAGAGGAATTAGAACCATGTTGCTCAGCGAACCGCAGCTAGAAGCCCTGCGCGGACGATTGATCGTCTCGGCGCAGGCCTATCCGGGCGAACCCATGCGCAACCCGCAGACCATGGCGCAAGTCGCCGCCTCCGCGGTGATCGGTGGGGCGGCCGCCGTCCGCGTGCAGGGAATAGCGGATATCCAATTCACCCGTTCGGCGGTCGAGGTGCCGGTGATCGGCTTGTTCAAGGATGGCCATGAGGGCGTGTTCATCACCCCGACAATCCACCATGCCCTCGCCGTGGCCCAGGCCGGAGCGCACATCGTGGCGCTGGACGGCACGCGCCGGGCTCGTCCCGATGGCAAGTCCCTGAGGCAAACCATCACCGCGGTGCACGAACAAACCGGTGCGCTGGTGATGGCCGACTGCGGTTCGCTCGACGACGCGCTGGCGGCCGCCGCGGACGGAGCCGATCTGATCGGCACCACGCTGGCCGGGTACACCGGAGAACGGGCCAAAACCGAGGGCCCGGACTTGGAGCTCCTCGCCTCCATTGCCGCCGCGGGGCTCGAACGGCCGCTGGTCGCCGAAGGGCGCATCCACACCCCGGCCCAAGCCCGTGCCGCGCTCGATGCCGGAGCATTCTGCGTTGTGGTCGGCACCGCGATCACCCACCCGGCGAGCATCACCGGATGGTTCGACGCGGCGCTGAGCCCATAACAGAACCTGCTTCCGGCCAAACACCTCGCGCAGCCAGAGAATTAGCCCTATCGCCGCGGGGTGGCTCAGGGATTGCTTGGAGCCGTGGGCGCGGGCCGACCCACCACTCGGGCGCACCTTGGCGATGCAGATCTCCTCGATTACCTCCCCTGGAAGGTGTCCAACCTTCGCTTGCAGCCCATCGTGAGTTACTGCGCCATGAGGGAATTGGCCGCAATTATGGCCGGAAGGCCGTTGCCTAGCCGTTCGAGGATGTACCGCTCGTGTGGAACGACTTTGCCAGGCAGCTGTCCAAGGTCGAACCAAGTAAGTGCCGACGCCTTGTGCGGCTCCATGATTTGGGGCGCACCGGTCCAAGCGGTGCATTCAAAGAAGAAATCGATGCGACCACCCGAGGTTTCGTTGCCGCACTGCGGCCGGTGGATAGTGGTTAGCGGCTTGAGTTGCATGGCATCCAGTTCGATCCCGAGTTCCTCCTTTGCCTCACGAACGGCCGCTTGGATGGCCGACTCACCCGCTTCGACGTGACCTGCGGCAGCATTTGACCAGTAATTGTCTAGATAACCGGAGCCCTGCCTGCGCTGCAGGAGAACTCGATGCCTATCGCGAATGACTACGTAGCTCACGGGCGTCAGCGCGTTCCTGTTGTTGATGTGAAATCACTGCCTCTGAGTATTTAATAAGCTGGCCACGAGAACGACCAGCCAAAGCGGATGCGATGGCTAAACTGCGAGATCTCTAGTCAGTAGTGCCTGCGCACGACTTTCAGTTAAATAATCGTCTGTTTTGAAGTCTTCGATTTTTGGTCAAATGCCAAATTACCTGCCCCTTCGTGATTGCCAAGCAGTCGCCGAGCGTACCAATGGTTCAACTAATTGAACAGCTAGTTTGCCAGGCTTGTGAAGAGGTCCAGTGCAAATACGACCGTGAAGAACAGAGCGATCCAGAATGCGACTAAGGCCCAGTTGCTAAAAAACTTGTTCTCTTTCGAATGAGTTCGCTTCCGATCTTGGCGTTCCCAGCAGAAAGTCCCAATAAATACCAGCGTCAAAAATAATGAAATAAGCATTGGCGCTAGCATGGTCTTTCTCATTCCGGTAGGCTAAAAGATGTTGCTGCTGATCATAGTAGGAAGTTTATTCGATACCGATGGGAGATGAAAATGACTAAAAGCCTAGTGGATACGCCCAAATCTCATATCGCGTGCCCTGCTGGAACTCGATGTTTATTCATTCTCGCCCCTGCCTTGTCGATCGCCTTGACGCTGCTGGCCTATTGGGTGGCCAGCCCGTGGATCCCGGACCATGTGGCAATACATGTCGGTCCCGACGGAGTTGGCTACGGATCGGCACTGCGCATGTTCGTGACCTGCTGCATCATCGCCACGGTGGCATTCATCGTTGGAGGAGTCACCGCGAGGGGATTCTTCGTGTCCGGACACTGGTATCAGATTGAGAAATCGATCGTCGTGAGCACGGAATCATTCGCCTATGCGGTGCTTGGCGTTGGGCTTGGTTCAGTCATGAGCACCTTAGGGCAAGAACCCAATGGTTCCAACACCCAAAGTGCTGGTATCGGATTATTGTCGTTCGTGCTCGTTTTCATCGCATCTGCCACCGTTTATGTCTTAGCGCTTCCCAAAGGGCGCTTTGAAGAGCTAGATACCGCATAGTTCGGCACAGTTCTCGCGCACGCTCGAGAGTGCGTAAAGGTCCGTCGACTAGAGACCTGTGCCTGTCGCTTTGGGCAGAACAACTTCAGCG
>NZ_JBQSWU010000030.1:0-48571 GCF_052377485.1 Glutamicibacter sp. AOP38-B1-38
CTCGTTAACCGGTTTGTTAACAAAGCCATGTCACGTCTTTGTGCTTTGGTCTCCAGAGCTTACGTCAACTTCAACATAGTTTTGGTATTCATGAAGTCAATTCGCGAAATTCTCGTAACTATCACTCACGCTTTCTGCCACAGAATGAAATATGCGGAATTAGGGAATTGATTTGCGACAACGAGGTGAACATTTTTGAAATTTATAAATCTAGAATCCGCTTCGCCACTATGTCCGAGATACCAGACAGATGAGCACCAGAATACGAGAATCTGAGAGGTATCTGGCGAAGAATAGACGGCAGAGACAACTTCACGAACAAACGGAAGAGCTTCAATGAATTCCAACCAACCCTCGGTAACGCTTCGCCTATCGAACGCCACCGCACAGGATGTATTGCGCGTGGCTCGTCAGGATATCCACGTTGATATTTCAGCTGAAGTCAGCGAGAAATTGGCCGAGGTTCGCGCACATATCGATGCGTTGGCTGCATCCGAAACTCCGGTATACGGGATCTCCACGGGCTTTGGCGCACTGGCCACCCGGCACATCGCTCCGGAAGACCGCGCCAAGCTGCAGCGCTCGCTGATTCGCTCGCACGCTGCTGGCATGGGTGCACCGGTGGAACGTGAAGTGGTTCGTGCCTTGATGTTCTTACGCGCCAAAACCCTGGCGAGCGGCCACACCGGTGTGCGCCCGATAGTTCTAGAGACGATGGTGGCGCTGCTTAATGCCGGGATCACACCGCTGGTGCGCGAATACGGTTCGCTGGGTTGCTCCGGTGACCTCGCACCGCTGTCGCACTGTGCGCTGGTGTTGATGGGTGAAGGTGAGGCCACCGATAAGCATGGAATGATCCGTCCGGTTCCCGAACTCCTTGCAGAAGCGGGCATTGCGCCTTTGGAGCTTGCAGAAAAGGAAGGTCTTGCGCTGGTCAACGGCACCGACGGAATGTTGGGCATGTTGCTGATGGCATTGGCCGATCTGGAAGATTTGGCTGACATTGCCGATCTCAGCGCTGCGATGAGCGTCGAGGCCCAGTTCGGCACCGATCAGGTGTACCGCCCCGAACTCCATGAACCATTGCGGCCGCACCCCGGCCAAGCAGTGAGCGCCGCCAACATGTTCGCCGCGCTGGACGGCTCCGAGCTGGTCGCCTCGCACCGCGAGGGCGATGGCCGGGTGCAGGACGCCTATTCGTTGCGCTGCTCTCCGCAAGTCACCGGGGCCGTTCGCGACACCATCACCCACGCCCGCATGGTCGCCACCCGCGAATTGGCCGCCGCCATCGACAATCCGGTGGTGCTGTCAACCGGTGAGGTTTCTTCCAACGGAAACTTCCACGGTGCCCCGGTTGCCTACGTATTGGATTTCCTGGCAATCGCCGTGGCCGATCTAGGGTCCATCGCCGAACGCCGCACCGACCGAATGCTTGATCCGGCACGTTCGCGGGACTTGCCAGCATTCCTCGCCGATGATCCCGGAGTTGATTCGGGCATGATGATCGCGCAGTACACGCAGGCAGGACTGGTTGCCGAGAATAAGCGATTGGCTGTGCCGGCGAGCGTTGATTCGATTCCGTCTTCCGCCATGCAGGAAGACCACGTGTCTTTGGGTTGGCACGCGGCCCGCAAGCTGCGCACCGCGGTAGACAATCTACGCCGAGTGCTGAGCATCGAATTAGTGGTTGCCGCGCGGGCCCTGGACCTGCGCCAGCCGCTGACCCCGGCACCGGTCACCGGAGCCGTGCACGACGTTTTGCGCACCAAAGTTGCCGGCCCCGGCGAGGATCGGTTCCTCTCCGCAGAGCTCGAAGCGGCCTACGGATTGGTAGCCGACGGAACGGTACTTGAGGCCTTGCATCGCGCACAGGGACGATAGCCCACAGGAAGTTTGCCGTGCCGGGTAGTAAACTGGCACGGCAAACCTTCTTTTAGATTGGGAACTCGTTCCATGCAACGCACCATGTTTAAGTCCAAAATCCATCGGGCGACCGTCACCCAGGCCGACCTGCACTACGTCGGCTCGATCACCATCGATTCCGAACTGCTTGCGGCCTCGGATATCCTGCCGGGCGAACTAGTCAGCATCGTGGATGTCACCAATGGGGCACGTCTGGAAACCTACACCATTGCCGGCGAGCCAGGCAGCGGCGTGATCGGCATCAACGGTGCCGCCGCCCACCTAGTTCATCCGGGAGACCTGGTGATCATCATCAGCTACGCGCAGATGCAGGACGCCGAGGCCCGCGCCTACGTGCCAAGCGTGGTCCACGTGGATGGTCAAAACAAGATGATTCATCTCGGTGATGACCCAGCCGAAGCAATTGCCGATGGCGTGCAGAGTCCGCCGTACGCGCAGCTTCGCGGCAACTAATTAACTGTCGTCTCCGGCCAGCCGAAGTGCGAGGAATTGCGCGGTCCGGCTGGCCTGGTTCTGCGCCACCTGGTGCGGTGTTCCCGCGGCGATAATTCGTCCGCCTCCGTCCCCTCCGGCTGGCCCCAAATCGATCACCCAATCGCTGGCTGCGACGACATCCATATGGTGTTCCACCACGATCACGGTATGTCCTTGGTCCACCAGCTGGTGCAGTTGCGCCACCAACAGCTGCACGTCGGCAGGGTGCAACCCGGTGGTCGGCTCGTCCAGCAGATACAGGGTATGACCACGGCGCTGGCGTTGCAGTTCGGTGGCCAGCTTGATCCGCTGGGCCTCACCACCAGACATTTCGGTGGCCGGCTGTCCCAATGACAGGTAGCCCAACCCGACCTCCCGCAAAGTCGCCAGCGCACGGGCCGCGGCCGGAGTTCCGGCCAGGAATTCCTCTGCCTGAGCAACGCTCAGCTCCAACACCTGCGCAATGTTCTTCCCTTGGTATTCGACCTCCAAGGTCTGTTCGTTGTACCGGGTTCCCTGGCACTGCGGACATGGTCCATAGGTGCCGGGAAGGAAGAGCAACTCGATCTCCAAGAAGCCCTCGCCCAGACAGTTCTCGCAGCGGCCGCCGGCGACGTTGAAGGAAAACCGGCCTGCCCCGTAACTGCGTTCACGCGCCAGTGGCTGGTCGGCGAAGGTCTTGCGGACTGCGTCGAACAGGCCGGTATACGTGGCCACGTTGGAACGCGGGGTACGTCCGATGGGTTTCTGATCCATCAGCACCACCCGATTGATCTGACCCGCCCCGGTCACTTCCTTGATGACAGCCTGCACCGGTGCATCTTCGGGTTCATCTTGGGCTGGTACGGCCGGACCGCCCGCGCCTTGGGCCAGCGCCCCGGAGACCAGACTGGATTTTCCCGAACCTGATACACCGGTCACCGCGCAGAAAACACCCAAGGGGAATTTCGCGTCGACATCCACCAGGTTGTGCAGGTTCACCCCGCGCAGTTCCAGCCAGTCGGTGGCGTTGCGCAGGTTGCGCGCCGGTGCCGGAGAAGCGTCCAAGAACCGGCGAGTCACCGACTCTTCGACCTGAGCCAGGCCGGCGACCTCCCCGCTATAAAGCACCTGGCCACCACCGCTGCCCGCCCCGGGTCCCACATCAACGATCCATTCGGCGCGGGTGACCACGTCCATATTGTGTTCCACCACGAACACCGAGTTGCCCTCGTCTTTCAAGGCGGAAAGCACCTCGATCAGGGGTTGCACATCGGCCGGATGCAGCCCCGCCGAGGGTTCGTCCAGCACATAGATGACGCCGAATAATCCGGCACGCAGCTGCGTGGCAATGCGTAGCCGCTGCATCTCCCCCGGTGAAAGGGTTGGAGTACTGCGGTCTAGGCTCAGGTACCCCAGCCCGAGTTCTAGGAGCACTTCGATTCTGGCGAGCAGGTCGATGCTGATCATGCTCACCACATCGGCTTGGGCCTCGCCACCGGCCACGGTCGCGAAGGGGCGCAAGAGCTCAGCCAAGGATTGCAACGAGCGCGCGTTGAATTCGGCAATGTCCAGCTCGGCGAACTTCACCCGAAGCGAGTCGCGGCGGAACCCCGTCCCGGAGCACTCGGCGCAGGGTTGCGAATGCATGAAGGCCAACGCCTTGGCGCGTAAATTCTCGCTCTTGGAGGTCGCCACGGTATGGCGCACATAGCGTTCGGCGCTCCAGAACCGTCCCTTATATGGTTTTGCTACACGATCTCTTTCGGGGGTCACCTCGACCACCGGTTGCTCCTCGGTGAAGAGCAGCCAGTCACGCGTTTCCTTCGGCAAGCTGCCGAAGGAAACGTCAATGTCGTGGCCGAGGTGGGTGGTGATATCGCGCAGGTTTTTACCCTGCCAGGCTCCCGGCCAGGCGGCAATCGCGCCGTCCCGGATGCTCAGCGATGGTTCGGGAACCAGCGACTGCTCGCTGACCGAGTGCACCGTGCCCACTCCATGGCATTGTTGGCATGCGCCGACAGCGGTATTCGTGGAGAAGGCATCCGAATCGAGCCGGGCCGCTCCTTGCGGGTAATCCCCGGCACGTGAGTAGAGCATCCGCACCGAGTTGGACAACGTGGTCAGCGTCCCGACGCTGGACCGGGAGCTGGCGGTCCCCCGACGCTGCTGCAAGGCGACCGCCGGCGGCAGACCAGAGATGAATTCAACCTTCGGGGCATGGCCTTGGGCGATCAATCGGCGCGCATAGGGCGCTACAGATTCGAGGAAGCGCCGCTGGGATTCGGCGAAAATTGTGCCAAAGGCCAAGGAAGACTTTCCTGAGCCGGAGACCCCGGTGAAAGCCACAATCGCGTCGCGCGGTATCCGCACTTCCACGTTATCCAAGTTATTCTCGTTTGCGCCGCGCACATGGATGTATCCGTCATGGTTTGCCGCCGCCTGGCTCGGTGCAATACTCTTCATCTTCCCCACAGTATGCGCCGCGAGCCTCACCGCCCAATTTCCACGCCGTGCGATTGGCTCTTGTGAACGCTAGTTACCCGAACCTGTCCGGTCGCTCTGGCTAGTCATCGCCACGGCACTCTGCCGCCGGGCAGCCTTGCCAGGTTTTCGAGAAGTATCCGACGATATCGATCCCTTCGGCGAACGGATATTCCTCAGCTACGGTGCCGTGGATAAATTGTGTCGCTTCGTTCAAGGCGAGGTGGAAGAAACGACAAACCGCTTCAAAGTTCCATACCTCCATGGTGAGTTCAACCAGTTGGGGGTGCGTCATCGCCTCACGTGTATCCAGCCCGAGCTCTTCGGCGAATCCGTACACAATGTCGGCGCTGAGTTCATGCGCCGCGCCGCAATCGCACCACGAGAGTCCTTTGTCAGGCATGGTCCAGATATCTGGCTGAATGCGTGCTTCGTTCTCGAGTTTCATCATGACCTCCCTTATAGTTTTCCTACTGGGATACTCAAATTACCCATGAAGGCCGACAGTTTGGAAAGTCTGCAACCCGACGTCTTGTCTAGTTTCAAGAAAATTGGCGTAGCCTCAGCTGGCGAACCTGTTCCGCTGGCGGTCGCCTTCTGATCGAGGAGAGCTGTGATGAATAAGCGTTCCCATCCAGATACCAGCGATGGTGCCCCGCATCGCCAATGGAACGAATTGCTCCAGGAAATGCGCGTGATGCAGACAGGTCTGCAGATTCTGGCAGCTTTTTTGGTGGTCCTGCCTTTCCAGGCGAGATTTGAAGTGCTCACCCACAAGGATGAAATTGTTTACGTCGTCTTGCTGGTCGCTGCGACCCTGCTGATCCTGCTACTGATTACCCCCGTGGCCGTTCACCGCTTTTTCTTTGGCCAGCGGCTGAAGGAAAAAACGGTAAACCTTGGCCATATCGTGCTAAAAATCGTGGGTATCGGGGTGGGATTGCTTGTCTCTGGCTGCGTCTGGTTCGTGTTGCAGGTATTCTTCGGCTGGGAAACCGGTGCTTGGATCGGTGGCTCGTTGATCCTGGTGACGTTGTTCTTGCTGCTTGCCTTGCCACGCATCCTGTTTCCAGGCAGACTCCAAGATGTTGGCCAAGCAAAGACCGGCGGCTAGCCCATCCGGTCCACATGACGTAGCATCCATCGCATTGGCGCGTGCCTGATAAATTTGGGCAATATCCGCGTGGCCAACCGCACGAAGGAGATGGCTCGCGCGTTGCGTTTGGCGGCCTTCGCGGAAAGCTCGTAGCCGAATTGTTCGCGCACCGTGGGTGGAAGCTGGGCGATGGTCACATCGCGCATCAAGGGCAGTCCAATGCGGATCCACCACGGGGCGTTGCTACCCAAAAAGAGTTCATCGGCCAGGCGACGAGTCTGTGGAGTGACGCTCAGCGTGTTGAGGGTTCGGTCGAAATACTCATCAAATTCGCCAAGGCTGTCCGGCCAGAAGTGAGCCGGCATTTGCAGAGCATCACCCAGAGCGGCGTACTGCCGGTACAGGTTCTCGTTGTCGCTGGATTCAGCCATGGGGAGGATTTCGGCGGCGATAACCCGTGCCGAGTCATAGAGGGTTGCGGCAACCCACATCTGCAATTTTGGGTCCATCGCCGAGTAGGCCGGAGTTTCCCGATCGGGGTTTCGCGTACCGTGTACCGGTTGATGCGCGGTGTTCACGTAGTCGATGATGGTTCTTTGCTGTTCTGGGGTCCCGTTGCTCAGCGCGTAAATATAGCCAAGGGTATGGATCAACCGGCCGAGCGGATTCGAAGCAAAATCAGAATGCTTGGCGATGGCCAAGCCAATCTGCGGGTGGGCGAGTTGCAGCAGGATCGCCCGTCCGGCGCCGAGCAAGAGCCCGGCTTCGGGCGCAATAAGGGAAAAAACCTCACCGTGTCGTCCTGCCATCTTGCGTTGCCTCATGAGGCCAATTCTAGGGACCAGCTTGTGAAACAACTATCTGGGCTTCCCCCGCGTAGCCGGCAAACATGAGGAAGCCCTGTCAGAATCTGGGAACAGAAGCATCAAGCTTCTTTCGTGGCCACGTACTTCAGCAGCTTCACGATGGTAAGCCCAGCCAAGAATATTATTCCCGCCCAAATTACCAAGCCTGCTTGCAACTGGCTAGGTTCATGGAATAGTGCTGGCACGGTCAGGATCACAGTTGCCGCGCCGATCGCCATAGCAGCAAATGCTGCATAAAAAGCTATCTTCATTGGCTATCCTCCATAAAAGATCGGCATGACGCTAACACCATGCTCATTCCGGTGCGCTTGCGAGTGAAGCGCTGTGCGCGATGCTAATCCAAGCTCCCGTCAACAGCAGCTCGTCTCGACTAACCCACCAGAAGAGAACCAAGCACATATCCCCTTACTGAGCTACCGGGTGCACGCGAATTAGGTATGAAGTGGACTGCCGGTCAATTCATGTTCCAATGCATTTCTTTGCTTGGCAGACAGCAATGCCGGTGCCGGCAAGCTGCTGACACCGGCTGGAATCAGGTCGGTCAGAAGGCTACGCCGCAGTGCAGAATCACGTTGGCGAACGGGGTCGCTTCCCCGGTGCGCACAATGATCTTGGCCTGGGGCAATGCGGATTTCAGCTCCTCGTGGGAGATGAACCCCGGTTCAAGCCCCCGCGACACGCATAGTTCCTGGACCACCCCGCCCTCGGCATCTGCAGCCAAGGTGCTTTGCTCAATCACCATGTTGCGGGTCAGCACCTGAAGCACCTGCTCGAAGCTGAGCAGACCCGGAGTCAGCGCCAGATCGATGACCACCGGACCTTCTGGAATCGGCAGGCCGCAATCGGCGATCACCACGGTGTCGGTGTGCCCGCACTTGGCCAGTGCGCCAAGCAGCGGGGCGTTGAGGATTTCGGATTTCAGCACGAAGGCTTCCTTAGGTCTTGCTCGAAATGGTCTTAGAGGTTCTCTAGAGAACGCGGGTAGGATGCCTGGGCACCGTGCGCCTGCACGGTCAGGGCTGCGAACTTGCCCGCAAATTCTGCGGCTTGAGCCAAGCTATCGCCGTTGGCCAAACGGGCGGCCAGCGCACCGGTGAAGGCGTCGCCGGCACCGGTGGTGTCCACGGCCTTGACCTTGACCGCTGGCAGCGCGCGAACTTGGACTCCGCCGTTTTCTATTGTGACCCGGTCGGCGACCAGGCAACCGTTGGCACCGAGCGTGATGACCACGCTGGCGATGCCCTCATCAACCAGCATTCCGGCGAGGCGCTCATATTTGCTGTCGAAACGGCGGGCAGGGTGCGGGTTCAGCTGCTGCAGCACGGCTTCGGCCTCATGCTCGTTGACCACCAGCGGGTTGGCCTTCAGCAGGTACTCGCGGTCCAGTTCAATCACCGGCGCCAGGTTGAGCACAACCCGGTCGGTGGCCGAATCCATGGCTGCCTTGATGCCGGAGGCAGGGATCTCGCCCTGCAGCACCAGGATCCCGTGCAGCTCGCCGGCCGCGCTGACCGCGTCCGCGGTCACCGTCGAGTTGGCTCCGGAAACCACCGCGATGGAATTCTCCGCGGCCGCATCCACCTGGATGATGGCCACGCCGGTGGGCTCGCTGGCACGGGCCACGCGATCCAGCTTCACCCCGGCCTCTTCGAGCTGCCCCAGAGCGATGCCGGCGTGCGAGTCGTTGCCAACGGCGCCGATGAATTCGGTGGCGGCGCCGGCCAGCGCAGCGGCCAGCGCCTGGTTGGCCCCCTTGCCGCCGGGCGAGAGCTGGTAGGAATCGGCCAACACGGTCTCGCCGGGGCCGGGCAGGCGGTTCATCAGTGCGGTGATGTCCACGTTGCTGGATCCAACGATGGTGACCTGTACGTTGTCCTTCATGATTTTTCCTTAGCTTGTTGCAGCCGCATGGGCTCTCGGCCGGCGAATGGGGTGCTGCCTGGAATTACTTGGTGATGTATTCGGCGACGTTTTCGGTGTCAACGGTGTCCACCGCGACCTGGACGCTTTCCTCGACGGTTTCATTCTTCATGGCCTTGGCCAGGATCTGCACCGACTGCTTGCCCAGCTCGGCTGGGTTCTGCGCGATGGTGGCCACGAGGGTGCCTGCCTCGACTGCCTTGAAGCCGTCCTCGGTGCCGTCGAAGCCGACCACCTTGACGTCCTTGCCGGCCTTGTTGCCCAGCGCCTGGATGGCGCCGAGTGCCATTTCGTCATTCATGGCCAGCACGCCGTCGGCGTCCGGGTTGGACTGCATCAGGTTGGTGACCACGTCCAGTGCCTCGGCACGGTCGAAGTTGGCGGTCTGGCTGGAAACGACCTCGATGCCTGCGAATTCCTCCAGACCCTTGGTGAAGCCCTCGCCGCGCTCGTTGGTGGCCGAGGCCCCCGGCACGCCTTCGAGGATGATGATCTTGCCCTTGCCATCCAGGGACTCCGCCAGTGCCTTGGCTGCCTGCTCGCCGCCGGCCACGTTGTCCGAGGCGACGAAGGATGCGACCTCGGTCTCTCCCACCGAGCGGTCAACGGCGACGATCGGAAGCTCGGCCGCGACTACCGGAGCCAGGCCGGCTTCCGCGGTTTCGGTGTCCACCGCGTTGATGATGACCCCGGCGCTGCCGTCGGTGGCGGCGGTGGCCAGCTGGTTCGCCTGGCTGGCCGAGTCGTTCTGCGCGTCGACCACCGACAGCTCGATGCCCTGCGCCTTGGCCTCGGCTTCTGCGCCGTCACGCAGATCTACGAAGAATGGGTTGTTCAGGGTCGAGACGGCCAGGGTCGCGTTGCCGCCCTCGGTTGCCGCTTCGCCGCGGCCACAGGCGCTGGCGCCGAGTACGAGGGCCAGGCCCAGGGTCAGGGCGGTGGTCTTGCGCACGATGTGCTTCATCGGGTTCTCCTTTGAACTAAATGTTGGGTGGTTGATCAATAAAAGTCTTAGTGGCGCACGTTCTTGCGGCGCAGCACGTCGAAGCCCACGGCGATCGCGATGACCAGGCCGATGACGACCTGCTGCCAGAAGGCGGAGACCGAGAGCAGGTTCAGGCCGTTGCGGATGACCGCCAGGACCAGTGCACCGATGAGCGTTCCGGAAATACGACCCACGCCGCCGGAAAGCGACGCGCCGCCGATGACCACCGCCGCAATGGCGTCCAGCTCGTATCCGCTGGCCAAGGTCGGCTGCGCCGAGTCCAGCCGGCCTGCCAGAATCATGCCGGACAGTGCGGCGAAGATACCGGAAATGACAAACACGGTCACCAGGACGCGCTTGACCGGGATGCCCGAGAGACGTGCGGCTTCGGTGTTGCCGCCCACGGCGAAGGCGTTCTTGCCGATGATGGTGCGGTTCAGCACGAACGCTGCGATGAGCCCGGAGACAATCAGAATCAGGATGGGCACCGGCATGAAGCCCAGGTCCCCGCCCAGCCAGGACACCGAATCGCCGGTAGCGATGGGGCGACCGTCGGAGATGACCAGGGTCAGCCCGCGCACAATGGTGAGCATTGCTAGCGAGGCGATGAAGGTCGGTAGTTTGCCGTAGGCGCTCATGGCACCGGTGACCCAGCCGCACAACCCGCCGATGGCCAGGCCAACCACGATCGATAGTCCGTCGGGCAGCCCGGCGGTGGTCACCCAGTAGGAGGAGGTCATGGCGGAGATCGCTGCGATGGAACCGACGGACAGGTCGATACCGGCGGCGACGATCACAAAGGTCATGCCGAAGGCCATCACCGCGATGGTGGAAACCTGGATGCCGATATTCATCAGGTTCGGCCCGGTCAAAAAGCGCGGGGTCGCGATGAACATGGCAAGGCAAAGAACAACCAGGCCGACTAGGGCACCGTTGTTTGCAAGGAATGCCTTGAAGTCAAAGCCCTTCTTGGGTGTGGTGGCTACGCTGCTCATTACTTCTTTCCCATTTCATCTTCGCGGTGCACATTGCTCACGGCAAGGGCCATGATGCTGTCTTGAGTTGCTTCATTGGTGGCTAATTCTCCGGCGATCCGGCCCTGGCTCATCACCAGGACGCGGTCGGACATACCCAGCACTTCGGGCAGTTCGCTGGAGGCCATCAGTACGCAGCCTCCGGAGGCGGTGATCTCATTGATCAATTCGTAGATTTCAACCTTGGCCCCGACATCGACGCCGCGGGTTGGTTCATCGAGCAAGAGCACCTTGGCCCCGGCGGAGAACCAGCGGCCAAAGACCGCCTTTTGCTGGTTGCCTCCGGAGAGCGAACGAATCGGCTGGTCGATATTCCCCATGCGGATCCGCAGGCGGGCGGCGACCTTCTCGGCGCGTTCACGCTGCCCCTTGCGGTCCACCAGTCCGGCTTTGGCGGTGGATGCCATGGTGGCGTAGCCAATGTTCTCGGCAACCGAGGCGTCCAGGACCAGTCCCTGCGTTTTGCGGTCTTCAGGCACATGGCCTAAGCCTGCACGGGTGGCCGCGGCAACGTCATTGCGCGGCAGTTTTTTGCCGGCAACCTTTACGGTGCCCGAGGTGTATTTATCCGCTCCAGCGATCGCGCGGATCAGTTCGGTGCGTCCAGCACCCATCAATCCGGCCAGCGCCACGACCTCGCCGGGACGAACCGACAGCGAAATATTCTGCAGTGCTCCGACGCTGAGATTTTCCACGCTCAGCAGGTTCTGCTCGCCGGGAATGGCAGCTTGGCGCGGGAATTGCGCGTCGATGTCACGGCCCACCATCAGGCGCACCAATTCGTTCTCGGCGGTGTCTGCCGGGACGGTGGCAATGAACTTTCCATCACGCAGCACGTTGACGAAGTCGCCAATGGCGGCAATCTCATCGAGGTGGTGGCTGATGAAGACCATGCCCACGCCCTTGGTCTTGAGCTGGTTGACGACCTCGAAGAGACCTGCAATCTCGGCGTTGGTCAAGGCCGCAGTTGGTTCATCAAGGATCAGGACCCGGGCGTCCAAGGATAGTGCCTTGGCGATCTCCACCAGCTGTTGCTCGGCTAGCCCTAAATCGCCTACCGGGGTGTTGACGTCGAGGTTCAGACCCAGCTGGTCCAGCGCTTCGCGGGCAATGCGCCGCATCTCGCGGCGGTTGATAATGCCAAAGCGACGCGGCACCCGACCCAGGGTGATGTTTTCCGCGATGGTCATCGAGGGCACCAGGTTTAGTTCCTGGTGGATGGTGGCGATGCCCAGGGCTTCGGAAGCCTTGGTATCCGGGATCTGCACTTCCTTGCCGTCCATCAAGATGCGTCCGGAATCGGCGCTGTGCACTCCGGCGATCATCTTGATCAAGGTGGATTTGCCTGCACCATTTTCGCCGAGCAGCACCGACACCTTGCCGGCGTGGACCTCGACGGTAACCTCATCGATTACCTGGACTGGGCCGAACGACTTGCAGACCCGGTCAAGGACCAGTAGAGCGTCGTTGCTCATGGGCGCACCTTTCCTTCCATCACTTGTGTTGCCTTGGCTGGCGCCACCGAGGGGCGCAGCGTAAATTTGCTAATCAGTTCTTCGGGTTCCGGTTTCTGGCCGGCCATCACTTCGCGCAGGGCCTGAACTGCCATTTTTCCCATCTGGCTCAGGTCATGGCCGATAGTGGCAATCGGCGGATCGTGGATGAGCATCGCATCGACCTCGTCGAAGGTAATCACCGACAGGTCGGCGCCGACCCTGACACCCAGTTCGCGCCAGACGCGCAGCGCTCCGATGGACATCGGAGCATCCGCAATGATCACGGCACTGGGTTTAGCGGGGTTTTCCAGCAGCCATTGAGCTGCCAGCGCGCCGGAGGCTGGCTGGAAGTCACCGACAAAGTGCAATGCTTCATCCCCAACCAGCCCGTTGTTCGCCAATGCGGTTTCGAACGCGCTGTAGCGTTCAAGGGCGGTGGAGGCGTGCTTGGGTCCGCCGACAAAGGCAATGTTCTGGTGGCCCAGGGATTTCAGTGTTGCTACCGCTTCATCCAGCGCTTGGGCGCTGTTGGCGGTGATGGCTGGAACCTGGACACCAGGCAGTGCCCGGTCAACGAAGATGGTGGGAATGCCGCTGGAAAGCACCCGATTCATCATTTCGCTGGGCTGGTTTGATTCTTCATTCAGTCCCTGCGGCACGATGACCAGCCCGTCCACACGGCGTGAAAGCATGGTGGCCAGGAAATCATCTTGTTGTGCGGCATCTTCATTGGCATTGCCAATGAAGGTCATCAGCCCGGCGGTGCGCGCATGCTGTTCCACCGCATGTGCCAGGTCTGAGAAGTAGGGGTTGCGCAAGTCAGAGATCAGCAACGCGATGGAATCTGTTTTGGTGGAGCGCAGTGAGCGGGCCTGCGCGTTGGGCATGAAGCCCAGTTCTTTCGCGGCGCTTTCAACCTTGGTCCGGGAAGCTGGCGAGGTCGCCGGGTGACCTGAAAGGACGCGCGAAGCGGTGGCAACAGATACTCCTGCTGCGCTGGCAACGTCCTTGATGGTGACGGCGTTCATGGCCGATAAGCTCCCTTGCTTACTCATGTAATCGATTCCATGGAATCGATTACACAGTCTTCCCTAACAAGTTTTGCAAGTCAAGACGGTACGGATGGACAAAATTGGAGGCCGCGGACGAATCCTGGAAAAGACCACAATGACTTTCGATTTTTTAGCCAAACACGGCGCGGTCACCAAATAACTCAGATTTATTCCTGGCCACGAGTTGTGCTCGACGGCGCGCACAGCGCAGTTTGTCTATGATGGGTGATGTGTCGGTAACTCAACTTTCAGATAGCGCGCAGAACTACCTCAAGATCATTTTCAGTCTCAACGAATGGTCCACTGAGGCGGTGACTCCTACGGTGATCGCGGAGAAGGCGGGGGTTAAGCTTTCCACCGTCTCCGGAGCCATGTCGAAGCTGCGCCAGCAGGGCCTGCTAGACCACGCCCCCTACGGCGCGGTCACCTTGACCGATTTGGGGCGCGAGTACGCGGTCACCATGGTGCGCCGGCACCGGCTGATCGAAACCTTCCTGGTCCAAATGCTCGGCTACCGCTGGGACCAGGTGCATGAGGAAGCCGAACAGCTTGAGCATGCGGTCTCCGACTTCATGATCCAACGCATCGACGAGTTGCTCGGGCATCCGAGCCGCGACCCGCACGGGGATCCCATCCCCACCGCAGAAGGCACCATTACAATTCCCGCCGCCATCCTGCTCGCCGAGGCACAGCCGGGCCAGAAGGTCACCGTGGAACGGATCTCCGATTCGGATTCGGAATTGCTGCAGTACTTTTCGGAAAATGGAATTATTGTCGGGGCCGAACTCACCGTGACCACCGGCGCCCCGTTTTCCGACACCGTAGAAATAGCGGTGCATGGCGACGAGGCGGTAATCCGCCTCGGGGCCCGAGCCACCGAAGCGGTCTGGGTTTCGCTGCTGGACTCCGTGCGCTAAGACGGGGACACTGAGCGTACTTCCCAAGGGTGCACCGGCGTGTGGGCTACGAACTCACGGCTCGGTCAATAAAGCCGATGAGACCTTCCATCTTGTGAATCCACAGCGTTTTTGCAAGCTCGCCTTGGCTTGGCCGCGGCGGTGTCCTCGGCAAATAAGGCGCGCCGAAACGCGGTCAATAGCTCACATCATCAGGCTTGCTGCAGGTTCTTGCGTCGGCGCGCCACCGCAAATCGATGCGCAATCAATCCTTGGCGCGGGCTGAACAGATAGATCAGGACAAAGATCGCACCCTGCGAAAGCACCACCATGCCGCCGGTGGAAGCATCCAGGTAGTAGCTGATATACACCCCGATGATCCCGGCCAGCGCTGCCAGCGCCGGGGCGATCACCAGCATCTTGCCGAAGCTATTTGTCAGCAGGTAAGCGCTCGCCCCGGGGATGATCAGCATCGCCACGACCAGGATGACTCCCACGGCCTGCAAGGCCACCACCGAGGTCATAGCCAGCAGTCCCAAGAGCACCGCCCCGATCAATTTCGGATTCATCCCCAGTGCGTGGGCATGGGTCGAGTCAAAAGCGTATAGCGTGAAGTCTTTGCGCTTGAGGATCAGGATCAGGAACGTCACCGCTCCCAGGATGATCACTTGCCACAGGTCCGCTGCGGAAACTCCGAGCAGATTTCCAAAGATAATGTGGTTCAAATCCAGGTGGCTCGGGGTGACCGAGATCAGCACCAGCCCAAAGGAAAAGAGCGTAGTGAACACGATCCCAATGGCCGCATCTTCCTTCAGTCTGGAGGTGTCACGCACCGCCCCGATCAGCGCAACGGCCAAGAATCCAAAGACCAATGCCCCCAAGGCAAAAGGCGCACCGACGATATAGGCAAGCACTACCCCGGGCAATACCGCATGGGATACCGCGTCCCCCATCAGCGACCAACCGATCAGCACCAGCCAGCAGGAAAGCACCGCGCACAGAATCGCCGCGATCACGGTGACGGCGAGCGCACGCACCATGAAGGTATAGCCCAGCGGCTCGGCTAGTAATTCGATCAGATTCACGCGCTGTCGCCTCGATTCATAGGATCCAGGCCAAAGGCCATGGCAAGATTTTCCGGTTGCAGAACCACCTGCGGAGCTCCGTGCATCAGGACCTTGCGCATCAAGAGGATTGCCTGGTCCGCCAAGGTCGGATGCGCGTGCAGGTCATGGGTGGAGACCAGCACGCTTCCACCGAGGTCTGCGACCTCGCGCAGCAGCTTGGTAATTGTTGCTTCGCTTCGCTTGTCCACCCCGGCGAAGGGTTCATCGAGCAGCATGATGCTTGCTTCTTGGGCGATGCAGCGTGCCACGAAGGCGCGCTTCTTCTGGCCCCCGGAGAGCTGGCCGATCTGCCGTGACGCCTGCGCGGTGAGTTCTACGCGTTCCAGCGCTGCTTCCACGGCTGCATGGTCAGCTTTCCTAGGTGTTCTGGTGATCCCCATGCGCCCGTAGCGTCCGGTCAACACTACCTCGCGCACCGAAATCGGGAAGTCCCAGTCCACTGCCTCGTTTTGCGGAACGTAGCCGATTGCCCCTGACTTGCGTGCCTGCAGTGGATTGAGCCCGTTGACCAGGACCGTGCCGGTATCGGGTTTGACCAGCCCCATGATGGTTTTGAAGAGCGTGGATTTTCCCGAGCCGTTCATGCCGACCAGTCCGCAGACCGATCCGCGCTCCAATTGGATCGAGGCCTTGTCCAGGGCAAGGACCGGGCCATAGTGGACCGTCGCTTGCGCAACATCGATAGCGAGCGTCATGGCAGTTCTCCTCGGAGGGCGCGGGTAATGGTTTGAGCGTCGTGGGTGATCAGATCCAGATAGGTTGGCACCGGACCGTCGGGTCCGGACAGCGAATCGACGTAGAGTGTTCCGCCGAAGTGCGCATCGGTGGATTCGACGACTCGTTGCATGGCCGCATCTGAAACGGTTGATTCGCAGAAGACCGCAGGAACCTGATGCTCTCGCACGTAGTCAATGGCTGCGGCCACCTTGCGCGGGGTGGCCATGGACTCGGCATTCACCGCCCAGAGGTACTTTTCGCGCAATCCGGCATCCCTGGCCAGATAGCTGAAGGCTCCTTCGCAGGAGACCAGCACGCGCTGGCTTTCGGGCACCTGGGCAAGATCGGCCACCAGCGAGTCCTGAACCGCCTGCAGTTTGCGTTTGTAAATGGTGCCATTGCTCCGGAAGTCATCGGCATGTGCCGGATCCAGCTCGCTGAATGCGTGGACCATCGTATCGACATAGGCCTTGACGTTCAGCGGGCTCATCCACGCGTGCGGATTGGGCTTTCCCTTGCCTGCGCCCCCGGTGATGCTGATGGGCGCCACCCGGTTGCTGACGGTGGCATGGGGTGCGGGGTTATCGTGCACAAACTGTTCGAACCAGGCTTCCAGGTTCATCCCGTTATCTAGGATGAGGTCTGCATGGGAGGCCCTGCGCAAATCGTCCGGGGTGGGTTCATAACCATGGATTTCCGCCCCGCGTTTGGTCACCGATTCCACGCGCAGGTGTTCGCCTGCCACGTTTTGGGCAATATCGGCCAGTACCGTGAAGGTTGTCAGCACCACCGGCCGAGCATCCTGGGGTGACACCGTCTCCGGTTGGCTCGACGCGCTGCAACCACTGAGGATCAAGGTGACTGCGCAGGCCAGCGCCAGAACACGAGAATGCGTTGTTCTGGTCCGTGGACCTTTTGCTGCTTGCACCGTTGCTCACACCATTTCACTTTGACTGCCCGCGAGAAATCCGCTTTTACACAGCATAATGTTTGAGGGGTCAAACATTCAAAGTTGATGTCGCAATCAGCGCGGAATGCGTGCGCCTGCTAAGTGCCGATCAACGTATTGATGAGTCGGGCAGCGGTACGCGCGGTACGCCCGTCGATATCAAAGCTCGGGTTCAGCTCCACCACATCAACAAGTCCAAGTTTTCCGCTGTCCGCAACGTAGCGGCACACCGCGTGAATAACCTCCAAGGGCACCCCGTAGGCTGCCGGCGCACTGACCCCCGGGGCTGTCGCGGCTGGCAGAACATCAAGGTCAATGGTCAGATACAGCTGGTCAACAGAATCCAGGAATCCATCAACAAACTCGATGACCGTTCCCAGATTCCCCGCGCCGCATTGCTCATCTACAAGATATTGGACCCCGAGCCCCTGAGCCTGGTCGAAGAGCACCGGGGTATTACTTGCTTCGCTGATGCCAATGACGGCGTAGTTAAAATCTTGTCCGGCCGCTTGCATATCATTGGCGATATCTTTGAACGGTGTCCCGCTGCTCCGGCGCGGTGCGCTACGCAGGTCAAAATGAGCGTCCAAGTTCAAGATTCCAATGCGCGTGCCGGGTTGTGCGCGAAAATGATCAAAGAGTCCGCTAAACGATCCGTAGGCTGTCTCGTGCCCTCCGCCAAGCACTACCGGCATCGTGCCGGCGTTCAGCAGCGCCGACACCGCCTGGGCCAGTCGAACCTGGCCTGATTCGAGTTCGTCACCGAGCACCACAATGTCACCCGCATCATGCACGGCACGTGGGTGGTGAACCGCCAGCGAACTTAAAGCTGCGCGCAACGCCTGCGGGCCGTTGGCTGCGCCGGTCCGCCCCTGATTTCGAAGTACGCCTGCGTCCGAGGCGAACCCCAGCAGGGATGCCGGCCGGAGGCTGGCGCCGGTCTCTAAAGCTGAAATCTCCCCGGTGTGAACGTGCTGGTGCCAGCGCAGGTGCTCGGCGCCGGTCCCGTCGATGCGACCACCCCAGGGTGCAGCTGGCCGGTCTACCTGTACCTTGGCATGCGACGCATTTTTCTCCATGTCACCAGCAGATCAGATCCAAGACCTGCTCACTAGCACCCGGGGCCAATTCAGTCCGAAATTTCGGACTACCGCTCTTTTGGGCGGGAATTGAATGTCCTTGACTGCCATCGCACCAGCTCCGGGAAGCCAAAGGCGGGCAAGTGCGAGTCCAGAACATCCGTTGTGCACACTGGATAGACTCACCAAAGTAGCCGGTAACCCACTGCACCGCGGATACCCCACGAGGGCAGCCACCCACGTGGCTTAGCCCTCCAGACGAATTCAGTGCCCCAGTGCGCTCAGGTCCAGCCGGCCATCGGACCCGGAATCGCCATAGACCTCAACATGGATATGGTCCATGTGCTTGGTGGTGTCATTCCAATTATTGGTGAACTGCGTCCCGTATTTACCCGAAGCTGAGTATTCGTTCCACCCCGAACCTGGCAACCAAATTTGGTCCTGCCAGATGAGGTAATACACGCCGAGCTGTTCCCGGTTATCGAGCAAGAACTGGGCTATCTGGTCGCCCTGGGCAATACGGTTCTTGTTCTTGTAATCCCGGATCATCAGGTCAACTGCCTTGCCTGCGCTGTGCCCCACCGACCCGCTCCTGATGGTATAGATATTGCTCACGGTGTCACCGAAACGATGGTCGATTGCCTTGAGCACGCGTTGCGCATCGGGATGCAGACTCACTGGCGCTTTAGTAGCCAGGTATTTGGCGCTGACCCACCCGGTGCCTTGAGAAGATTTAATCTGCGACCAGCCATTGCTCATCTTAAGGAAGGTGACCTTCTCGCCCATGGGCACTACGCCTAGGCTTCGGTGCTCAACTCCGCCACCGGCTCGTAGGTTCACGTTCGCCGTAGTCCACCGGAATACCTGCTGCTTGTCGGGAACCGGTGCTTTAGGAGGATTGGACGTCACGTAGGCAGAGCTGACCCATCCGACACCTTGCGCAGTGGTGATTCGAGTCCACCCGTTAGCTGTTCCGTGCGCGGTGACTTGCTGATTTTTGGGAATGACGCCTAAAGACCGGTATGAGGTGGATCCGCCTTCACGCAGATTCACGTTGGTAGTTGCCCAGCGTTTGACGTTATTCAGTGGGGCATAGGTCTTGTCGATCAGCGTAGAACTCGGCACCCAGCCGATAACCTGTCCGGTTTTGATCTTTGACCAAGAGCCGCTGCTGCGATAGAACCCTACTTTGCTGCCGGGGCGAATCGTCCCTAAAGATTTTGCTGTTGACGAGGTGGAGGCCCGGACCGCTACCGAACTAATGGCCCACCGGCTGCCCTTCAACACGTCGGACACGGGTTTGTTCGCCGAGAGATCCTTCGAAGAAATCCAGCCAAGACCCTTCGAGGTTTTGACGCGGGACCAGCCATTTGAGGTGCCGTACAAAGTCACCTTTTCGCGGGCAAGCACCGTTGCCTTTTTTGCCGTGCTGCTGGAAGCTCCGGTACGCAGGGTTGTATTCTTCACGACCCATCGCGGGGTGGCGGGGATTGCTTTGAACGCTCTGCTTGTCAGATTTGCTGTTGGGACCCACCCGATGCCGCGAGTTGTCCGAACCTTGCTCCACGACCCCTTGGTGAGAACCAGACCGAGTTTTTCTCCGGCCCTTATGGTGCCCAAAGATTTGGTCTTGTTCCAATTTCCCTCACGAAGCACCGTGTCCGCGATGAGCCAGCGTGAGCCGATGATCTTGGTGGTATCCGGCTTTGTACTACTGAGCTTTGCAGCCGAGATCCATCCCTTTGTCCCCGACACCGAGACATGAGCCCAGCTACCGGAAGTGCGGAACCATTCAACTTTGGCGCCAGAGGCGACAGTAGCCAATCTCTTCGAATTGCTCGAGTTCTTCTGGAATAGAGGCTGCTTGGCTTTCGAATACTTGTAGACAGCCGCCGGCATCGCCGAGGATAGCTGATTTGTGGGAACAAATCCGATGCTTCGTCCGACCTTGATGCGCGTCCATGATCCGGAGGAGCCTAGACGTTGAACCTTAGTTTTGCGGATGACCCCGGTCAGCGAGGCAGACGCTGCCGAAGGTTTCTGCCGCAACGACTGGAATGATTTGAGGTAGCGATAGACAACGGTTTTTGGCGTTGCTTGCGTCTGGGCTTTGACTGGTGTCAGTTGCTGAGCCGGGACCCACCCGATTTTGCTTTTGTAGCTGACTTGGTCCCAGCCGGAGCTGCTCCGCGAAACGTTCAGTGTGGTGTTCTTGGGAATTACGAGCACCGACGCTGCCCTGCTTGACGCGGTCTTACGCATCGTCAGGCTTGCCTTAGTCTTTTTGATGATCTTTGCTGTGGCCACCGTACTTGCAAATACGGTGGCCGGCTGTAGCGGTGCAGCCGCTATAGCTGGAGCACCAAGCCCGAGAGTCAAAATAGACGTAAGCCCCAGACCCAGTACACGGTTAACGCCCATATTATTGTTCACTCTCGCGAAAAGATTTTGATGCCATTTCTTGATGGCTCATCAAAGTTTACTGGCATTAAGCCGAAAGATGCAGACGAGGAAACAGGAAAAATGGTCACCGGCGTCAACTCCTGAGAGCACCCCGGCCAACTACCACCGTGCGGCCGCCGTAATCGATGAGTACGCTGAGCTATCTACTGCCCGCGCGCCGGACAGATAGCACCCGATAGGATGGCGGTGTCGTCCATAGCGAACGGTCAATTAGTGGCCGGGTAGGAAAGGATTTGTTCATGAACAACACCACCGGCGCGAGTATCGCAGTTACCGGCGTAACAGGTGTCCTTGGCGGATATATCGCCAACGAACTTGCTGCCCACGGTGTCGCACAGCGGCTGCTGGCCCGTACGCCCGCAAAGGCGCCGCAGTTGCCCCATAGCTCCGTCCACCCTTTCAGCTACGGCGACCAAACCGCCGCTATCGAGGCTCTCACAGGCGTGCAGACGCTCCTCATGGTGTCCGCTTCCGAATCTGCAGATCGTCTGGACCAGCACCGTTCGTTCATCGATGCCGCAGCCAAAGCCGGCGTGCAGCACATCGTCTACACCTCATTCGCCGGTGCCGCACCCGACGCCATTTTTACCCTCGCGCGTGACCACTTCGAAACCGAAGAATACATCAAGGCTTCCGGGATGGCTTGGACGATGCTGCGAGACAGCTTTTACATCGACTTCATGGAAGCCATGGTCGGTGAAGACGGTGTGATCCGCGGTCCCGGCGGCAACGGCCGAGTCGCGATCATTGCACGAGCAGACATTGCGCGGACCGCCTCGGCCGTGCTGCGCGACCCAGGCTCACATATCGGGCAGACCTATGACCTTACCGGTCCGGAGGCACTGAGTTTCGCGGAGATCGCTGCGACCATCGGCCGAGTCCGCGGGCGCGAGATCAGCTTTTACGACGAAAGCATCGAAGAGGCCTATGCCTCGCGCGCCAGCTACGGCACCCCAGAGTGGCAGGTCGATGCCTGGGTAAGTACCTATACCGCGGTAGCCAGCAACACCATGGCACCTATTAGCGAAGCCGTCGAGACCATCACCGGCACCGCTGCGCAGTCACTTGAAACCTATCTCGCTTCGACTCCGCAATAATCCGCCGATTTGTTCATGCCCGTTGCTTCACCACGATGACTTCAACAACGGATTCGGCGTGCAGAAAAAACATGTCAGCATTTGTGCGCTTGGTAAATGCTGAGTTCTGCAACTACCTACTGTTGTGTCAAGAGCACAAAGGCGGTGGTGGATCCCGGCTCAATCTCGGTACGCCCAGCGTCCTGAATCACCGGTCCGGAAGCCTGCGGGCAAAGCTTGTCGAACTCGGTGCGCGGCAGTTGCTTGATCCCCACCGGCGCATGGGATTTGAGCCAGTTTTCAATGAGTTCTGGCTGTGCTTCGGTCAGCCAAGCGAAGAGTGCATGGGCAGCTTGCGCTGCGGCTTTCCCGGTGGACATCTCCAAGGATTTATTGAGCACAATGTTCACCGGTGCTACCAGCACTTCATCACTTTTGGGCAGCTCGGTTCCGGAGACCTGCAGCTTGGCAATTAGTTTGGGCAGCGCGGCCGCGGGAAGCGGCGGCAACCCGACAGCTTGGGCACTGCCCACCTCGCTGACCATTTGCTCGGGGAAGAGTTCGAGCACTTTGGCGAACATTTTCGGGTTAGCCCGGCGTACTGATTTAGCGAACGCTTGGCTGGCCCAGATCTGCCACTGCTCATTGTGCGGGTCCTGCAGGTACGCGATCACCGCAGCTCGGGCGACCGCCGAAATTCCCTCATCTTCGGTGGAGGGGTCTTCCTTATCGATCCGCAAGATGATGGGCTGCACTAACTCGTCTGGTTCTCGTTCGGTATGCTCACTCACCAGACCATCCTATTGTGTATGCAGATCTCAACGATCTTTGGTTAGCTCACCATAGGTAAGCGTCCATTCGCATTCCTGGTATTGAACGACGTTTGCAAAGATTTCCGACTACTGGAAAACCGGCTTTCACTGCTATCGCCTCTCGCATATTGTGATAGCCAGCACGTCGGCCAGTGCGAAGGTGGATTTTATCCCGAAACCTAGAATTGCATTGGTAATCGAAGCTCAAAGAAGTCAATTTTCGCCCAGCTCGTTGGTCACTCTTTCGAATCAACCGGCGAGCGGTTAATCCCAGAAATTGTCAGATGCCCTTGAGTCCAACGCTCTTTGCTTCGCCAGCGCCACGGAGAGATTTCTCAGAAAGTCCATCACATGAATATCGCATTGCACCGTCCAGCAACTTTTAAAGACCTCATTGCGCAGCATAACCGTCCAAGCGTGGGGATCTTCTTATGTTCCGGAGACGAAACTGTAGCCGAAATTTGTGCTGGTGCCGGACTGGATTTCTTGTTGATCGACGCAGAGCACGGTGCCATGGGGCTCGAAACTGTGCAGCGCCAACTTCGCACCATCGCCGCGTATCCGACGGTTCCCATCGTCCGAGTTGCACAAAACGACGCGACAATCATTAAGCAGTACTTGGATGCCGGCGCACAGTCACTGATCGTTCCGATGGTCAACGATCGCGCCCAGGCAGAGGCTGCTGTGGCTGCGGTGCGCTATCCACCTCTGGGAATCCGCGGCATCGGCGCCTCGCTGAGCAGGTCTGCGCGTTGGAACAGGGTGGATGAATACCTGCAGAAGGCTGACTCCCTCATCACGCTCGTAGTGCAGATAGAAACCGAGACAGCCGTGGGTAACGCAGCCGAGATTGCAGGTACCGATGGGGTGTCTGGTGTTTTTATTGGGCCCGCAGACCTCTCGGCGTCCATGGGGCTGCTCGGTCAGCAGGATCACCCGAGAGTGGTAGAAGCCGTGCTGTCTACCATCAAGGCGTGCAAAGAGGCAGGGAAGTTTGTCGGCGTAAACGCATTCGCCGAACCGATGGCCCAGATGTATCTGGCTGCAGGCGCCGATTTCGTAAATGTCGCAGCCGACGTTTCCATCCTTGCCCGCCATACCGAGGCAATAGCTGCAAAGTACATTGATTCCAACGCAGCATCACCAGCAAACTCTTACTGATCAAATAGCGCTACGGTATTGTGATGACCACTTTGCCCGACAAGCCACCATCAATCATGGCCTGGAATCCTTCATGGATCCGGTCCAGCGGAAGTACACGGTCAATGGTTGGGTGCAACTGGTGCTTTTCTACGAATTTCAGCATTGCAGCCGTCTCTTCTTGCGTAGAGCCTGTTGAACCGATGACCCGAAGTTGCTGGTAGAAAATTCTCCCAAGGTCCGCCTCCGGGTTAGTACCACTGGTGGCACCGGCGATGATGATTGCGCCACCGGGCTTCAGGCAACGCAAAGAGTGCGCCCAGGTGGCTTCGCCCACGGTTTCAATGACTAGATCCACACGCTCTGGAAGCCGTTCACCAGATTCGAAGACTTCAGCAGCACCCATCGCGGTCGCCAATTCTCGGTTTTTCACGCTCCGGCTAGTCGCGTAGACCGTCGCTCCAACGGCACTGGCTAGGCTGATTGCAGCACTGGCAACTCCCCCGCCAGCGCCCTGAACGAGAACTTTCTGCCCCTTGCGCAATTGGCCTTGGGTAAAAAGCATTCGGTAGGCGGTAGACCACGCCACCGGGAGGCAAGCCGCTTCTTCAAAGCTCAGTGTGGACGGCTTGTCCAGCACACACCGTTCGGGAACAACAATGTATTCAGCGAAGCCGCCATCGTGCCGTTCGGATAATAGCGCACGATTAGGATCCAAAGTCTCATCACCTTCACCAGCTTCTGCGTCAGCAATCACCGGATGGATGATGACTTCGCGACCGTCGTCGGTGACACCCGAGACATCACATCCAAGAATGATGGGAATGTTTTTGGGATCATGACCGACACCTCGCAGCGTCCACAGATCATGCATGTTCACCGAGGATGCTTTGACTTGAACTTTCACCCAGCCTGGTTCTACCCGCGGCTCGGGCACGTCCTTGATCAATAGCCCTGATAACGGATCGTTTGGGTTCTGGGAAATGGCAACAGCTGCGCGCATTTTCTGTGCTCCTAGGAAATATGGCTGTGTCGCTTCGGCAAACGGCGAAGCTCTTCTCTTCATAGAGTCTTCAGTGCATCATTTCCACATGTCTAGTAAACGTGCCGTTAGCCGGAATGGTTACTAGGAAAGCGCGGCTAATCTTTATACAGTCAGGCAGGAGAAAGGTCTACTTCCTAGCAGAATTTTTTGGTGTATCAATGAGCAAAACTAACGACAGCATCTGGCATGCAACATCCTCAGTTGCGGATCTGAATTCCAAAGCCGAAGGTACGCTCAACCACAATTTGGGCATTGAGATTACAGAAATCACCAATGATTCTTTGAAGGGCCGAATGTCCGTAGATGAGCGCACTGTACAGCCCGCAGGTGTACTTCATGGCGGAGCCTCGGTGGCCTTCGCAGAAACCTTGGCTTCTTGGGCTGGCTACTTAGTGATCGATAGTTCGCAATTTCACGTGGTCGGCCAGGAAATCAACGCGAATCACCTGCGACCCGGCATTGCCGGTGAATTCGTTTATGGTGAGGCAACTGCTATCCATCTCGGTCGCAAAGCTCATGTTTGGCAGATTCATATTCGTAACGAGCAAGGCAAGCTGGTGTGTATTTCGCGGTGTACCTTGGCGGTCATTACTATGCCTGGGCAATACGCCGCACGTGAAGATCGTGGCTAGTCAACCATGGGTCTAAACTGAGCAACCTGGGGAACCGTAGTGGTGATGTGCAAAATGGCTTCGTTACCACTGGCTCGGTACCCATGAGTTATATCCCCTGGAAATCTAAAACTATCTCCCTCAGATAGCTGGACCCGCTCGAATTCTCCGCTGATGACTACCTCGCCAGAAATTACATAGGTCTGATGTAAGGTTCCTCGTGCATGCGCTTTAAATACAGTTTCCTTTTGCACAGACACACGAATAATGCTCGTTTCTACGAAACCTGTTCCGTAAATACGATCGAGGTCTCTGATGAACCCCACACGGTGTTCACGCACTAGTGCGTCTGCTACACGTTGCAATCGGATATTGCTTCCGTAGTCGCTCAGGATTGCTGGAACACTTGTGCCCAAACCCAGACAGATCGCTTCAAGCGTTTCAATGGTGGGGTTTCCGACGCCGGATTCAATACGGGAAAGCGTCTGTTTTGAAGTACCGGTACGTTTTGACAGCTCCCCCAACGAAAGTCCGCGCTCACGGCGGAACCTGCGGATGTTTATCGCGATAATTTCATTGTGTTTCACACTATTATTGTCACTTATAATTTACGTATTGTCAGTCATGTTTGACATTAATTCTTGCGAGGGCGACCATTAAGTAAAGCTCAAAAGTCACCATGTTGAAGTGTCTTCCCCCCGGCGTTTTGCCAATAGGAGTATTGCGTGTCATCAAATTCCGCGTCTTCTCGTGATAATCGCACCGCCGTAGACAAGGCGATGGCTTTACTACGCGCCTTCGGTGAAGAAGCTACCACTGGAGTCGGCGTCAGCGAACTTGCACGTCGTGCAGAACTTTCGAAGTCCACGGCTTTTCGGCTCTTGGCTTCTCTTCAGTCCAATGATGCAGTGGAACGTGCTGGTAATGCATACCGGTTAGGCAAGATGATCCAGAATTTGGGTACAACGCAAGAATCTGACCTCCATGCTCGACTACGTGACGCGTTAACGCCGTTCATGGTTAATCTGTATGAAACTACTCACCAAACCGTCCATTTAGCCATACTCCAGGGCACAGACGTGGTTTATTTAAACAAACTATATGGACAGCTTGCGGTACGCAGCCCTTCGCGCATCGGCGGACGGCTGCCTTCCTACTGCACCGCGGTAGGCAAAGTACTTCTCGCGTACAACCCAGATGCGGCCCAAACCGTACTAAGTAAAGAAATGTACGCCTGGACCGAAAACACCATTACCGACGCCGACAGATTGTCCCTCGAACTGACCAATATCCGAAAAGATCATGTGGGTTACGACCGCGATGAAGTTTTGGTGGGGCTAAATTGCGTAGCCGCACCCGTGTTCAACGGTACCGGGCAAGCAGTTGCGGCCCTCTCTATTTCTGGCCCGACGGGACGCTTCAACCCTGAGAGTCAGACCTCGGTTCTACGTCGTGTGACATACGAAGCCTCTCGTGCAGCTGCAGCGGTCAGCGCTGCCGCGCAACGAACGTAGTAACCAATAGTCACTTAACGCTTAAACTGGATGACTCACGAATTATTGTGAGTCATCCGGTTTTGCCTTGCATCTTGAATTAACGCGTTGGAACTTCGTCGATCCGGCGGGATTCTTCTAGGACCCAGGCTGGTTCCGCGGTCATCAGACTTACCGCTCGATCATATAAATCGACGTCGACGACGTAGCGGTAGCCCGCCGCCTCTGCACGCGCTATTTGCGCGACATCGGATTCATCTGTGGCGATCACCAAGCGACGACATTCTGGATCGCGGCGCATGAGTTCTTCGGACACCAGCTGAATGCTCTGCGCGACAGCATTGGGAGAGACACTGAGCACTCGATCGTGTGCCGATACCGGATAGGCGTCTCTAAGTTCACTATGCAAAGCAAGAACTACATCACATCGACCGCGGGTCTGATTTGCGTCGAATACTTCGAATGCAATATCGAAGCCTTCTGCTGACGCAACCTCAACCAATGTCCAGCTTTCCGGTAATGAGTCAGGCCATTTAATTAGGTCTACTTCGTCGTGGCTCATTTGTGTGTTTACCTACCCGTGGCGATTGTGCGTATTTTGAACTTATCGAGCTTACCTGCACCGTTTCGCGGCACATCTTCGAGCAGCATTATTTCTTTAGGTAGTTTGTAGCGCGCAACGTGGGAGGTCGCATATTCACGAACTTCCTCGATCGTGGGCTCCACTCCTGGCTTGCAGCTGATCAGTGCGACCACTTTTTCGCCCCACTGTTCGTCAGGTATGCCAACTACCGCGACGTCTCTTAAGCCCGGAAATCCGGCCAAAGCACGTTCTACTTCTGCAGGGTAGATGTTTTCTCCGCCGGAGATGATCATGTCTTTCAGTCGGTCAACGATGTAGAGATACCCCTCTCCATCGCGGTACCCAATATCTCCGGAGCGGAACCAACCCTCAGAGAATGCTGAATCCGTGGCTTCCGGGTTCTCCCAATACCCCGAAGTGACGTTCGGTCCCTTCACCCACATTTCGCCGGTATCGCCGGTCTTTTCAACATCTTCTCCAGTAGCCGGGTCGACAATGCGAATTTCGGTGTATGGCATCGGAATGCCACACGATCCGGGTTTTTGGTGTGTCAACTCGGCTGGTAGATAAGTTGCGAAAGGAGCGGTTTCGGTAAGCCCCCAGGCTTGCTGCACGTCTACGCCCTTGACCAAGTACTGCTGGAGAAGCACCGGCGGAACCGGTGCACCCGCACAGATTAACGCACGCATGCTCGTAATATCGACTTCTTCAAACTCATCAGTCTGTTGCATAGCCGCAAGCATCGCAGGTACTAGGAAGCTCTGATTGATAGAGTACTTTTCGATGTCCTGCAAAGTTTTACGCGGATCGAAGTTGCGTCTCACAATGGTGCG
This sequence comes from Glutamicibacter sp. AOP38-B1-38, assembly GCF_052377485.1. Taxonomy (NCBI): domain Bacteria; kingdom Bacillati; phylum Actinomycetota; class Actinomycetes; order Micrococcales; family Micrococcaceae; genus Glutamicibacter; species Glutamicibacter sp. AOP38-B1-38. The sequence continues at coordinate 28,134 of NZ_JBQSWU010000030.1, forward strand.
CCCGCCACGCACCATGCTCCGGATTGTCAGCGCGTTTAAACCACCAATATGAAAGAGCGGAGCAACCGCAAGGTTGCTATCACCGCGTCGAGTGTCGACCAGCGAATCCACGTTCATCGAGTTCCACCAGATATTACCGTGGCTTAGCTGCACACCTTTGGGACGGCCGGTAGTCCCGGAGGTGAACATCAAGATCCCTAAATCAGAATCGAACCGTTCAATTGGGTCGCCAAGTTTGGTGTTCTCCCCAGCAACCAGATACGCGGTGGCCAACTGAAAGAGGTTCAGAATTGTCGCTTTCAGCGGTGCCTGAACATCATTGTCAATCATCACCATCTTGGTGTTGGCCGCGAGAGTTTCGATACTGAAAATCGTCTCTACGACTCCCTGGTGATCAGGCTCAACGAACAGCACGTTGGGCCGCGAACGCTCGAGCAAATCTTCAACTTCCAGCGGGGCCAGACGAAAGTTCAGTGGCTCAAAGACTGCCCCAACCCACCAAGCGGCGAGATTGATAAACAAAAAATTCGCGCTGTTAAGCCCAAGATAAGCAATCCGGTCATTTTCTTTGACGCCATTGGCTACGAAGGCCTTTGCGTAGTCGCGAATCCTTGCCACAAACTGTTCATAGGTCCAGGTTTCGTCACCATAGACCAGTGCTTCTTGGGAAGGAAAGAAGGTTGCTTGGCGAAGCACCCCGCTGACCGCGTTGATGTTGATATCTTTCACAGTTGGTCTCCTCCTGCGGCGCGGTCACCGAAACCGCGAATGCCGATACCGCCGTCAGCCTGAATGATCTGTCCGGTGATATTACTTGAATTTTTCTTCGATGCCAGCAGCACGTATGAGCCGGTGAAATCGACTGGGTCTGTCGAGGCGTCGTGTAACGGAATCAGTGGGTTGTTCCCGGTGATCGAGGATTTGGCGAAGGAGTCTGCGATCGATCGATCGGCCAGCCCGATAGATTCGGGCCCTCGCAGATCGGTATTCATCCCACCGACGGCTACACCGTTCACTCGTACCTTCGGCGCAAGTTCATAGGCCAGCTGATTAACCAGTCCACGCACCGCAAACTTACTTGCGGTGTACACCGGACCTCCGCCGGCCGTATGAAACGATGCATTCGAAAGGGTCATGACGATTGACCCGCGGCTGTCGACCAGCTCACGCCAAGCAGCTTCCACGGTGAGCAAATAGCCCTTGACGTTGATCGAGAACAATTCATCGAATGAATCGGAGAGCTGCTGTCCGTCTAAGCGTGTAACCGAACGGTTAAAGTCCCAAATTCCTGCGTTGGGAACTAGGATATTCAATTTCCCAAAGTGTTCAACCGTATGCTTGACGGCAACATGCAACGCCTGCGAGTCACGCACGTCAGCTGCAATCGTCAGCATGTTTTCCGGGTAGGAAGACTCTTCCGCAACCTGCTCCAGCTTGTCCTGGTTACGTCCGATAATTGCGACTTTGGCACCTTCAGCCAAGAATCGTTCGGCTACCGCGCGTCCGATTCCCGAACCACCACCGGTGATGAGCGCGACGTCCCCGTCGAGCCATCCGTTCGCTGATTTAGCTGTGCTCACGACTGTTCTCCTGAATATCTGTGAAGAGCCACCCGCCGCCTTCGTGGACGGACACACTCTTTTGGGTAGTGGTTAGAAGAAGGTACTTAGGTTCTTTGCCTGAAGCACATTTGCGTCGAAAAGCAGCTCGCGGCGAGCCACGCCAAAACTGCCGTCTTCCCGCAACCTGATAATGTCGGTTCGGCCACCTGCATATATATCTGTTTCGGTCTGAAGCCGGTTGCGATAAACCAAGAACGCACAACGCACGCTCAGCTCGTCTTTGCTCACCCAGTGGGCTGTCACATTTGAGATCAGGTGACGAGTACGCGAAGGCGGATCTTCAGCCCACGCCATGCCCGAGTCATATCGGCGGATTCGCCAAGCCAATGACTCTTTTGTTTCGTCAAAGTAAGCGGCTTCACCTTCACGACCAATAGAAAGAGCAGCCTGTCGACGCAACCTGTTGGTGCGTAGCGGTGCGAAATAGAATAGGTCCTCTTCAAAGATTTCCAACCAGTCGGCAAAGCGTCCGTCATCCAACAGCTCTGCCTCACGGAAGTAAAACTGGGCGATACGGTAAGACAATTCGGAATCGACAAGTTGGCCTGCCAGCCCAAATTCTTCGCTCTCGCTAGTTGCAGTTGCATCCTGTGTCATGAACAGATCCTCGTTCCTTCTCTGTGGCCCTAACGGGCTAGCTTTTTCAGATCGAATGTGGGGTCAGCCAGTTGTTCTGCGTTCACTGGCTTTTGCTTGTCAATAATGCGACGCGCTGCACGTACCATCAGCCCACCATCAATCGCCGCACAGCCTGCAAGCATTCCCTGCTCATCGATGCGGAAGGCAGCAACGGGGATTCCTTCAAGCTCACGAATTACCTGCGTTCCTTCGCCGAGCATCGATCCCACGCCTTCAACGTGGACCCCATGTCGGTCCGACCAGAACCAAGAGGCACCGTGTACCGGTAATTCTTCACCGAGCAGGGCGGCGGCAACCGTGGTCCCGGTGTTCATCGCGTGTTCCCAATGTTCGGCACGGCGCAAGAGCGTTCCGTCTGCTAATCGTGTGCGTGCGGTGTCACCGATTGCGTAAACATTTGGATGGCTAGTGCGCTGGGATTCATCGACCAGAATTCCATTGTCGGTGTCTAGGCCGCTAGTAGCGGCGAGCCCGGTATCAGGCACAATGCCGATACCGACAAGCACCGTGTCTGCCTCGATGGCCGAGCCATCCTGCAAGGAAATGGTGTGTACTCCGCTGCCATCCACGGTGATCTCGGTAGGTACACCGGTGACCACACTGACGCCCTGCTGATCATGCATTTGGTGAAGACGGCGTGCCAAAACCTCACCGACCGCGGGAACCAGCGGGGGGTCCACCGGATCAATCAAGGTCACGGTGGCACCGAGCTGCAACGCTGAGGAAGCGACCTCGGCACCGATGAGCCCCGCCCCAACGATCGCCATGCGAACGCCCTCACCAAGTACGGATCGAAGGTGGTCCGCGTCATTCATAGTGCGTAATTCGAGCACCGTCGGCAGTTGCCCACCAGGGATCGGTAGGCGTCGGGCGGTGCCACCGGTAGCCAAAATAATCTTGTCCGCACCGAGCTGCTGACCGTCTGAGAGCGTAACCGTGGGAGTATCAACGTCCAGTTCCACGACCTTACCGGTGATAACCTGCACGTTGTGGGTGCTGAACCAGTCTGCGGCACTTAGCAGAATTTGTGTTGCATCACGTTTGGCTAGCAGGTAGTCCTTGCTCAGCGGCGGACGGTCGTAGGGCATACCCTCGGGGTCAATGATGGTCAGCTTCCCGGTATATCCACGGTCTCGCAACTGGCGAGCTGCGGTGAATCCTGCCATGCCACCACCTGCAATGATCACTGATTCCAGTGCCATGATTTTCCTGTCCGTATTCGTTTTCGTGATTACCGTTTAGGCGTCAGCGTTAGCTGCAACATTCGGGTAAAGCACCAAGCCTTCATTGGTAACCTCAACCTTGTGGGTACGCGCGGCGATGGTCGCTGGCATGCAAAGCGCAGTGCCTGCCTTGAGGCAGAACTTTGCCGAGTGCACTGGACATTCCACTTCGGTACCTTCAATCCAGCCGTCCGCTAGCGAAGCTTCTTCGTGGGTGCAGGTGTCATCGAGTGCATAGAAGTTACCGTCTTCTGCATGGAAGACGGCAATGTCGTTACCGGTGCCGTTCTCATCGCCCGGAATAACCTTTGCTTCGCCTTCATCAATGTCATCAACGGATCCGATGTTCAGTGAGTTGCTCATGCTTCTTCCTTCTTTTCATGCCATGCAGGGGTGTTCATCAATTTTGACCAGTGCTTATAGAACGAGCGTCCGGCAGCATCTGAATACAGTTCGCTGGTCTTTCCCGGATACGTTCCGTCGTCCTTCTCCGATCCGATGCCCATCTGGAAGTTCAGCGGCACCTGGTTCGTGACAAAACCACGGGAAATTGCCTGAATTTCAGACCAGTTTTCTCCGTCATCAGCTTCGAAGATGCCTGAAGGGCCAAAGGTTCGCAGGTTGTAAAGACGCTGCGCGTCCTTCACGTCATCAGGCATCGACTTATCAACCAATACCCAAGCCCAGACCTCGATCTTGTCCGGTCCCTTTGGGTGCCAAACTCGGATGGAACCGTTGACTGGCAGGTAGGAGAAGTTCGGGAAAACCGTAGCATGACCAGTAGTCATTGGACCTTCGACTGCCGCGTCGCCGAGGCGTTCACGCAACAATTCATAGTCGTAGTATTCGTGGACTGGCTTCGCATCAAAGCGTGACTTCGGGTGGGTCGGAAAACCTGCACCGTGACCGTTTTCGCTGACAAACTGACGCCCCGGAGTGGCAACAATTTCCGGCTTTGGTCCACGCCCAGTCGGGGATAGCACCATCAGTGCCGATGCATGAGACATATTTACGTGATACCAGTCGGTAGCGAACTGCTCTGCAGCGAGCTTCCAGTTACCTTCCAATTCCCACTTCATCACGCCACCCATAACCTCGGTGCCCTCAGGATCTCGATCCAACATGGCATCCATGTAGTAGCGCATGTCGCCAAGTGTCTCTTCTAGAGGTTCAGCGTTATGATCCCAGTTGCCAAAGATAAGTCCCTTATACTCGTGGACCATTGGGACTTCAATCAGACTCCACTTTTTCCGGTCGAAGTCTTCCGGATAAGCCTGCTCGTTGGGGACACTCTTCAACGCTCCAGCGAGGTCAAAGGACCAACCGTGGTACGTGCAAGTGAACATCTTGGTGGCGCCCGCATCGGCACGGCACAGACGCACGCCTCTGTGACGGCAGGAGTTCAGGTAAGCACGGATCTTCCTGGTCTTATCCATCGTGACAATGACGGGATCTTCGCCCATAAACGTTGTGAAGAAATCTCCTGGCTTTTTGAATTGGCTGGTATGCGCCAAGAATAGCCAGCTTCGAGCAAAGACGCGTCGCTGCTCCTGCCCATAGATCGTATGGTCGGTGTAGATTGAACGATCTATCAGACCACCCTCAGAATCGACTAGGGTACTGACATCGATATTACGGGTTAGCTCTGCTGGTCGATCCATGCGGCCAATTGAAGCGTTTGCCTCTGGTTGAGAGGAACAATTATCAGCGGTGCCCATCTGCGTACCGTCCTTGCTCTGTTTTGGTGCCGCCGACTGCTGGCGACCTTGCTTAGTAACCATTTATCCACGTACGTAATGCAGAACACCAGCCACTGTTCCGAACCATAAGACCGGGCAACTTGTCAACAACCTGAACTCTGGTCACTTACTAAAATCTGCTTTTCACACCACTGATCACGGTGTTCCATCTGGTGGCACGGAGTAGATAGGCCGCAACTTTCTTTGGGTACCGTAAGCAAAATGACTGACTCATCAATCGAAAATTCAGATACGTGGCAGAACGCGGGCGTACTGGTTGTCGGAGGAACCTCCGGGCTGGGAGAAGCAACGGCGAGGGAATTCGCGCGAGCCGGTGCAATAGTTACCGTTGCTGGCCGAAACAGCAAAGCCGGCGAAAGGATTGCCAAATCAATAGAAGGCCACTTTTGTACAGTGGATGTCACAGTCCCAGAATCAATTCAGGCGGCCCTGGAGCTGTCAGCCACCGCCCCGCGTGGTCTGCGTGCAGTAGTCAATGCAGCAGGGAGCGCAGTTGTGGAAAAAACACTCCATCGAGGAACTCCACATAAATTGGACTCATTCTTAAGTCAGATTCAGATCAATCTCGTGGGTTCGTTCAATGTGCTTCGACTAGCTGCGCAAGTCATGGCAGAAAATGAGCCCGAGGAAGCCCTCGGCCGAGGTGCGATCGTATTGACGAGCTCTGTAGCCGGGTTTGAAGCACAACGAGGTCAAGTCGCCTATGCAGCAGCTAAAGGTGGAATTAACTCCATGATCTTGCCAGCAGCACGTGATCTCGCACGGGATAAGATCAGAGTTTTCGGCGTTGCACCAGGCGTCTTTGATACACCGTTTATGGATGTACTTTCGGAGGATGCTCGCAACGCCGTTGGCAACTCAGTTCCTCATCCAAACCGGCTCGGAAAAGCAACCGAATTTTCGCACCTAGTAGTTTCACTTACTACTAATCCGATGTTTAACGGCGAAGTTGTGCGTCTCGACGGCGCGCTTCGGCTGGGTTAAGAAATGCCGCGCCCATACCGTTTTTGACACTTAGTCTCAACCGATATTGATCGGTATTGCAGCAGAACGTTCCGATGTACGGAACGACGTTTAGCAAGATCTGAGTAATTCAACTCACACTATTTGAAGCGCCATAGTCTTGCTAGTCAATCGACTCACGCACAGCCCGTCTTCACCCATTCACCACACTCGGAGCACGCAATGGATCAGGCACCCGCCTCGGCTCAACAGCCTAAATCATCTAAGGAAACCAAACGGGCACTCGTGTCCAGCTTCCTTGGATCCACCGTTGAATACTACGATTTCCTGCTTTATGGAGCCGCAGCAGGTCTAGTATTCCCACACCTCTTCTTCTCGGATGAGATGGACCCAACCTTGGGCATGACCTTGTCCTTTGTTATTTTGTTAGCCGGCTACGTCACTCGTCCTATCGGTGGCATCCTCTTCGGTCACTTCGGCGACCGCTTCGGTCGCAAAAACATGTTGTTCATAACGCTGATGATGATGGGCATTGTTTCTGTCTGCATCGGCTTGATGCCTGGCTACGCCACGATTGGTGTAGCGGCTCCGTTGATTCTTGTGCTCCTGCGTGTAGTCCAAGGACTTGCCGTCGGCGGCGAATGGGCGGGGGCCACATTGATGGCCGCCGAACACGTCCAAGAAAGAAACCGAGGGCTTGCTGCTTCGATCGCCGTCACCGGCGGTCCAACCGGCTCGGTACTCGCTACTTTGATGCTCGGTTTGTTCGCTGGCCTGCCGCAGGATCAGTTCCTCGCTTGGGGCTGGCGCATACCCTTCTTGCTTTCTGCAGCTTTGGTAGTTATCGGTCTGTACATGCGATACCGCGTCACCGAATCGCCTGACTTCGTCGCAGCCCAAGCGAAGGGCGAAGTGCACACAGGTGTACCAATATTGCGCGTACTGACCAAATACCCGTTGTCTTCGCTCTACGGAATCCTTGCTGCCGCTGGTCCGTTGTTCATGCAGGCGCTCTTGGCTATCTTCATGGTCCCTTACGTTGCAGGGACTGGCGTTGTCACTCGTCAAGAAGCGCTGATGATGCTTACAGTTTCTTCCTTCTTGCATATCTTCGCGATTCCATTCTTTGCTATGCTTTCAGACCGTTATGGACGTCGCCCTGTCATGTTGGTCGGTGCAGGTATTTCCATAGCATTGGTCTTCCCCATGTTTGCGCTCTTCAACTCCGGTAATTTCTGGTTGATTGCGCTAGCTTTCCTGGTTGGAAATCCAATCATCCAAGCTTCGATGTACGGACCGATCGGTGCTTTCTTGGCGGAGAAGTTCGAAACACAGGATCGTTACACTGGTGTTTCATTGACTTTCCAGCTCGGCTCACTCGTCGGCGCCGGCACTGCCCCACTGATGGCTACGTGGTTGGTTAGCCTCGAAAATGGTGGTGGAACCAACAACATCGCGTGGTACTTCATCTTGCTGATCGTACTCGCTGGTCTGGCTGTACTACTGTCCAAGGAAACTCGCGGACGTGCAGAGCGGGCTGCTTCGCGAGCCGACGAATCCATCGACGATCAGGTTCTGGGCCGCTAGGTAAGCCGTTGTTCGCAGAACGTCAGCCAAAGACCGTTTTGCCATTGGAGCGCTCTGGGTCGCAGAGCGCTCCAATGTTGTGTGTGAGCACTTGACATCGCTGGTCGTTTCATCGTTTGAAACCTAAGGTTCTAGTTCGCGGCCGTGGCGAATAGAGTGAATTTCAAGACCGATCCCATCATTTTAGGAGTTTCAATGGCTATTCCGGCCAATGTTGAAGATTTAGATCAGCTAGTCAGCAAGTTCCTTTCACGTTTGGGCTTCGATGACATAGTGACCACGTTGGGGCTTGCACCGCATGCTGCCAATGGCGAAACCATTAGCCTTCGCATGCCATTGCAGGATTCCATCGCGCAAGCCAACGGCATGTACTCGGCAGCAGCACTCTTTGGCGCGGCCGATATTGCCGGTACCTTCCTCGCTATGTCGGCTTACGCCGATTCGGGCCAGTTTCCACTCGCTGTGCAGTCAAATCAGAATTACATGAGCAATTCCAAAACCGAGTACGTCGTGGCTACCGCAAAGATTCTTCGTGGCGGCGGCTCGGTCGCTGTCACCGAGGTCACCGTCTCAGATTCCGAAGATAAAGCCTTGATGCATGCGACGTTCACCTACGTCATCAAGGAACGCAAGCTAGGTAAGTAGCCGCTCGCGTTCCATTAGATGGAACGCGAGGAAGCAATAGTTACGCGTAGTTCCTATCGTTGAGTTTAGGATCCATGCCGTTTTGCGGACCAGCAACATACGACATTCGTGACCAAAATGAAGGAGTACCCCATGACGCAATCAGTAATCCCGGAATACACCACAGACAAGTTCTTCGGCCTCGAAGACAAGTGGCTGGAAACCGCCGAGGGCGAAATCACCCACTACCACGAGCTAGGCGAGGGCACCCCCATCCTCTTCCTCCACGGCTCAGGCACCGGCGTCACCGCCGCAGCCAACTGGTGGCTGAATCTGCCAGAGCTCGCCAAATCCGGCCGCTGCATTGCCATCGACTCCGTTGGCTACGGCCAGACCGTCGTGCCCGAAGGCATCGAATACGGCATCAAGGAATGGGTCCGCCACTCCGTGCGCGTCTTGGACGCCCTGGGCATCGACAAGACCTGGATCGTGGGCAACTCCATCGGCGGCTGGGTCGCCATGCAGTTCGCTATCGACTTCCCCGAACGCCTGCTGGGCATCGTGTCCATGGGCACCGGCGGGGCCAAGAAGACCGCTGCCCTCTCCGGCCACGCCAAGCCCGAGCTCTCCGAGGCAGGCATCCGCCGCACCCTGGAGCAGTTCGTTGTGGACAAGTCCCTGGTCACCGACGAACTCGTCTCCTTGCGCTACGCCTCGGCGTTGAACGACACTGCCTCGGACCGCCTCGTCGACGTCGTCACGGCACGGGACCGCGACCGCGACGCCCTGCCGCTGGACTTCGAGGTCTTGGGCAAGCTCGACATCCCTGTGTTGCTGATCCACGGCATGCAGGACGTCGTCATCCCGGTGAGCCGCACCCACGAACTGCAGGCAGTCATCCCGACCGCCGACTCGCACATCTTCAACCAGTGCGGCCACTGGTCACAGGTTGAACGTGCCGAAGAATTTAATCAGGTCATCAAGCAGTACCTGGCACTACATATGGCCAAGTAGCCACACACTTCAACCGCCGCCGAAGCCCCGCACGTCCTTTTCCAAGGACCGTCGGGGCTTCCGGCGTTTCAACTAACGGCATGGACTGTCTTTGGCGCACGTTGCGCGTCTAAAGACACCCAAGTCGCCACCGATGCGATCCTTGATCGGATCGGTCACCAGGCCAGAAAATCAACTGCTGTATTCTTCCGGGGCCAGTTCGCACAGCCCGGGACTACCCGACCGGTAACCCCTGTTAGGGCAGCCACCGTGCTTCACTGGATCCTCGCGGAACGAGTGGAAAGGCGAATCGTCCCGGGGTTTCCGACATTGTCACCTGATCGGTGACCCCTTGGTAGTGCCCACTTGGGGTTTGTGCTTGGAACACTTCGGGATCCAGGAATGCATGCTCACCGACGGTAGCTCCGACCTTTGCGGCGTAGTTCTTATCGAAGATTCCGAGCTCTATCAGCCACAGCGACAGACGCGCAAGCGACAGGTGGATCTTGTAACTTCCGCCTTCCACCGACCTGCGTTTCAATGTGGCCATGACAGCCATGGACGCAAGCCATGACATGGCGTAATCGTTGATAACAAAAATTTCCGTCAGTTGCGGTTTTTCATTGGTTCCCTCGCGGGAAAGGATCCCGGTGACCGCGCCAGCGTTCTGATCAAATCCCGTACGGTCTGCCCATGGCCCAGTGGGGCCGTACAGAGACATCTCAACGTGGATGATCCCTGGGCGGATTTCTGCGAGGTGCTCTGCCGCTAGGTTGAAATGGTTCAGGTAGCCAGGCCGGCGGTTCGCGAAGAACACATCGCAGTCCCGAGCCAAGTCAAGCATTCTGCTCATTCCGTCTGGATCCCCGATTTCCAGCGTTGCCGAACGCATTCCTACACTGGAGGTGCTGTAGATGGAATCCATTTCGAAGTCGAAAGGTCTCCAAATATTCAGAACATCGGCACCGTGGTAGGCCAGGGTCCTACCGAGTCCTGCTCCTGCAATGACATGTCCCAGACCGAGGGCTCGCACGCCGTCCAGCGGTGATACGGGGTCCGCAGAAAAGGGTTCGGGTGCAGATTCTCCTATTTTCTCGATATGAATCAGTGGGAGTCCGGCAAGGTGCGGGAACTGCTCGTGTTCGAGAAATTCTTCGGTACTGCGAACCACCGTGGCTTGGAGGCCACGTCGATTAGCTTCCTTCTCTAGTTCAAAGGAATCCCACCCGCGGGTGACTTCGGCGATGGCGTCATAGTTATCTGCGCAGCCCAAGAATTCAAGGGCTTTGGTTTTTGCTTTCGGGTAGATGTTAAGCAACTGGATCAGGCGGCCGTCTCGGGTCGGGTACATGAATGACGGAAAGAACGGATTCGTCGGATCATGCGCGTTGACAGGAGGATATCCGTTGAGCAGTTCCCACTTCTGATCATAGAAGGGGCACAGGCGATGAGGTACCCGACGTAGATCCAAGGACAGGTCTTGTCCCGTACCCGTGCGATGGCGCCATAGGTCGGCTGCAGCGACGGATTTGGCCATCAGCGCCACTCCGCCCATGGTTGCAAGCGGCCAAGGACTCTTCAAGATGGGGTCTTTGCCGGAGAAGGTCACAGTTCCGCCCCCATCTTTTGCGTCAAGTCCCACAAGGGACAATATTTTTGCCAACTCTCGATCCGGATCAAGCACATTTTCGGAGTTCAGCGGCGCGGCCAGAGAGGCGCGAATCTTTTGCTCGAGCGTAAGTTTCGACAGCGTAATCATTCCTCAGAGATCGTCGGGGCCGGTTGCGTCCGTGAGGAACTTAGTTCCTCACGGACGGCCGCGAAGCTTGCCTCTCGGCCGCTCGCGTTCGCTCGGGAGCGCCGCTCGAAATCGACCCGGCGACGCTCCCGACTCCTAGTTTGCTGCGGCCTTGACCTTTGCCTCTATGGCTTGGTCCTGGGACTCGGCGTTGTAGAGCGCTTCCTTCCGTCCCCAGCCACCGGGGAGCAATGAAACCGAGACGACGGAGATCACCGAAACAATGATCATGTATATGGCTACGGCATCAGAGGATCCGTATGCTGCGAACAACGCGGTCGCGATCGTTGGCGCAAAGGCCGGTCCGGCCAGAGTGCCAAGCGTGTACCCCACCGATGCTCCGGTGTAGCGGACTTCTCGGGAAAACACCATGGCCATCAAGGATCCGGTGACGCCTGCGGCAGGTGGCATGGCAATGCCGAAGAGCAGGACGACAGCCGTTGTGAATCCCCAGGCGGTTCCGGTGTTGATCAGCATGAACGCCGGCCAGGTAACTACACCCATGGCTAGGGCACCTATCAGGTACATGGTTTTGCGTCCGTATGTGTCCGATAACGCGCCAAACACCGGGTAAAGCACTGTGGCAATGACGGCTGCAATGAAGACGCCCATCAGTGCAGTGCTCTTATCCAAGTCAACGACCTTGGACGCGTAATTCACCAGGTAGCTCATGGTGATGTACGCGTAGACACCTTGGGACATGTAGGTTCCCGCGATCAGGAAGATCTCCTTCGGGCGGCGCTTGAACGCCTCCTTAATCGGGAGCTTGACGATCGCATCCTTCGAACGTGCGGCGGCGAACGCCGGAGACTCGGAAACTGCCATACGAATGATGAGGCCGACCACTACCAAGACCGCGCTTACCAAGAACGGCAGACGCCAGCCCCATGTGAAGAAAGCCTCGTCCGGCAACTGAGAAACAGAGAGGAACGCCACGGTGGCCAGAGCTGTTCCGGCAGGAGCGCCAGTTTGAGGGAATGCCCCGTAGAATCCACGTTTGCCTTTAGGCGCATGCTCGACAGCCATCAGCGTCGCACCACCCCATTCACCTCCAACCATGAAGCCCTGGAACAGTCTCAGAAGCGTGAGCAAGATCGGGGCGGCTATGCCAATTTGCGCATACCCGGGGAGCAATCCCATGAGCATCGTCGCCAAGCCCATTCCCACGAGGGAGATGATGAGCATTTTCTTGCGTCCAATGCGGTCACCAAAATGCCCGAATACGATGCCACCGAGCGGACGCGCCAGGAAGCCGACACCGAACGTAGCGAAGGACAACAAGGTTCCCATTACTGGTGTGGCTTCGGGAAAGAATAGCCGGGGAAAGACAAGCGCGGCTGCGGTGCCGTAAATGAAGAAATCGTAATATTCGATAGTCGTGCCGATGAAGCTTGCCATCGCAACTTTAAAGGGACCGGCGGTACGCCGATCATTTTGGTGAGTAGACACAGGAGGTCTCCAGAGTGAGAGCTGTAGGAAAGGTCGGGAATCAATGTCGCAATTCCGAATCTGGTCGGCACAACATCGTTCTTCGTGACTACTATCACATGAAATTACTTAACTAGCAAATAACTTTTTTCAAATTCTCTCCACTTCCTCGCCCTTCCCCTGACGTAACCATCGCCACATTCCTAGTCAGATTCCGTTTTTGACTCTCGGACCGCAGACACGAAAGCCCGCAAGCTTTCCGTAAGTTGAATAACGTCCCTGGGCTCCAACTTGCCTAGCAGCGTCCGCTCGTAGTCAGAGATGGACTCCACGACGGGCTGGAAGATTTCCAATGCATGATTCGTGGGTTCTATAAGATATCCACGCTTGTCACTTGGGTTCAAAATTCGATTAACAAGGCCGTCAGACTCAAGTTTCTTGATTCTTTTAGTCGTACCCGGAGCGCTAATCAAAGATTGGACCGTAATTTCGGTCGGACTCAATGCTCGTCCACTGCGCACCAGCACCGAAAGGATGTCGAAATCTGCTCGGGTCAATCCTTGTCGGGCCAGAACCTCGTCGCTACCCGCCTGAATCGCCTGGGCAAGGTATCTAATGCGCCCGGTAATTACCATCGGCGAAGTATCAAGCGCAGGCAAGATTCGCGTCCACTGTCGCTGAACCTCGTCAATGGAGTCTTTTTCAGAATTCAATTTACTTCACCAGCTAACTAGTTTAGGATGATTGTGACGGCACTCACTGAGGACTTCCTGCTAAGGCAAGAAACATTCTCATTCATATAAAGCTAAGGCTTATCCATCAGGAAATAACAATCAGAATTCCTCATCCGCCGCCCGACCTAGCCAAGGAAACGACTAATGAACAATTTCACAAGCATCATCGGCGCTGCCGATCACCTAGATAATTCTTCGGACCACAACGAATTCGACACCGATGTATTCATCGTCGGAACCGGACCGATGGGCGCTACGACGGCTCTCGCGTTGGCGAGCTACGGTGTACGGACAACAATGATTTCCCAATGGTCTTGGCTGGCAAACACTCCGCGCGCCCACATTACGAATCTTCGAGCCGTCGAGGTTCTTAGGGATCTGGGGATAGAAGAAGAAGCGAAAAAATATGCCGTCTCGTGGAAAGAAATGGGCGATACGCTCTTCACTACTTCACTGAACGGGCCAGAAATTGCTCGATTGGAAACCTGGGGTACCGGAGATCTCCGTTCAGGGGACTATGTCAAAGCCAGTCCATGCACCATGCTGGACATACCTCAGACCTATATGGAACCACTTCTGGTCAAGAACGCGGCAGAACGAGGGGCAAAGGTCCTTTTCTCCACTAAGTATCTTGGCCATGAACAAGACGCCAACGGCGTGACAGTCCACCTGCTCAATCGCGCCTCCGGTCAAGAATATAGTTTGCGCGCCCGCTACTTGGTAGGAGCAGATGGAGCCAAGAGCCAAATCGCCGAGGAACTTGGACTGGAGTTCGAGGGCCACACCGCCCGAGCAGGCACCGCGTATGTCCGATTCAACGCAGATCTGTCCTCCTACGTCGCCCATCGCCCCAGCATTCTGCATTGGATCATGAACCCTGCGGCTGATTTCGGCGAGATCGGCATGGGCTTGCTCCGGGCAGTCCGGCCATGGGACGAATGGATTGCCGGTTGGGGTTTCAGCGTGGATGACGGTGAACCCGATCTCAGCGATGAACGGGTGATCTCCCAAATTAGAACGCTGGTGGGCGATCCTGATCTGCAAATCGACTTGCAAGGCACGTCTACCTGGTACGTGAACCAACAGCATGCGTTGTCCATGTCGAAGGGTCGCGTATTCTGCGGTGGAGACGCAACACATCGTCATCCGCCAAGCAGCGGATTGGGATCCAACACCTGCATGCAAGATGCTTACAACCTCGCCTGGAAATTGGCATACGCTGTCAAGGGCTACGCCGGAGAATCTCTTCTGGATTCCTACTCTGACGAACGAATACCTGTCGGTGCCCAGATCGTTGCACGCGCTAACCAGTCCCGTTTGGACTATGCGCCGCTTCGAGAGTGCTTCAATACCGAGATGGGAGATGGAACAAAATCCATCGAAGCAGGACTGGCGCGATTGCAGGCACCTACCAAGGAAGGCGCAGAGCTCCGAGAAAAGCTCGCCACATCACTGGAGCTGAAGAACACCGAGTTTAATGCGTTGGGTGTCGAACTAAACCAACGCTATTCCAGCACGGCGGTCCTTTCGGATTCCCACGAGGAGGAAGTCTTTGCGCTCGATCCTCAGTTGCATCTGCAGGCCACGACGCGCCCCGGTGCCAAGCTACCGCATGCATGGCTCGTTGGCGCCAACGGACGACGAATCTCTACATTGGATGTCACGGGCAAGGGTCGGTTCACTCTGATTACCGGTTTGTCCGGACAAGCATGGAAAGACGCCGCTCAAGATCTTAATCTTCCGTTCCTCGACACCTTGGTTGTTGGGGAAGAACAAATCAAAGATCCGTACGCTTACTGGGCCCGTGTCCGTAAAATCGAGGAAGCCGGAGCCCTGCTGGTACGCCCCGACGGATACATTGCGTGGCGCCAGATCAAAAATACCTGGGAGGCAGGCGAAGCCGGTAAGCAGCTTTCCCTGGCTCTGGAACAGGTCCTTGGAACCACTTTAGCCTCTCTTGTCACGGCTGGTTAGCCAAACTCGATTCATTTGCTCACTTCACAGAACACCAACGATTCAAAGGAAAATTCAATGACCCAGACCGCAATCCCGGAATACACCACAGACGAGTTCTTTGGTCTCGAAGACAAATGGCTACAGACCGCAGAGGGCGAGCTGACCCATTACCACGAACTGGGTGAAGGCGCTCCGATGCTTTTCCTCCATGGCTCAGGCACCGGCGTCACCGCCGCAGCCAATTGGTGGCTCAATCTCCCGCAGCTAGCGCAGACCGGCCGCTGCATCGCCATCGACTCCGTCGGCTACGGCCAGACCGTCGTCCCAGAAGGAATCGAATACGGCATCAAAGAATGGGTCCGCCACTCGGTGCGAGTTCTCGATGCACTGGGCATCGACAAAACCTGGATCGTCGGCAACTCCATCGGCGGCTGGGTTGCCATGCAATTCGCCATCGATTTCCCTGAACGCTTGCTAGGCATCGTATCCATGGGCACCGGCGGCGCGAAAAAACCGCTGCACTCTCCGGGCACTCCAAGCCAGAGCTCTCCGAAGCAGGCATCCGCCGGACACTTGAACAGTTCGTTGTCGATAAATCACTAGTCACTGACGAGCTCGTTTCCCTGCGCTACCAGTCGGCCTTGAACGACACTGCCAGTGATCGTCTGGTTGATGTTGTCACCGCACGCGACCGTGACCGTGACGCGCTGCCACTGGATTTTGAAGTACTCAGCAAGCTGGAAATCCCAGTACTGCTGATCCACGGCATGCAGGACGTCGTCATTCCAGTCACCCGGACCCACGAACTGCAAAGCGTA
Source organism: Glutamicibacter sp. AOP38-B1-38 (assembly GCF_052377485.1). Lineage (NCBI taxonomy): Bacteria > Bacillati > Actinomycetota > Actinomycetes > Micrococcales > Micrococcaceae > Glutamicibacter > Glutamicibacter sp. AOP38-B1-38. The sequence goes on from NZ_JBQSWU010000030.1 coordinate 44,279, forward strand.
ATTCCTACTGCCGATTCACACATTTTCAATCAGTGCGGCCACTGGTCACAGGTCGAACGCGCAGATGAATTCAACCAGGTGATCTCGGCGTACCTGAATCGCCACATGTAAAACGTGCTGTAGAAGACGAGGCGGTGCCCAAGTAACGCTCATACCGTTCTAGGGCACCGCATCTTCGGCCCCCGAAAGAATACAACGCACTAGCCACTGCACCATGGAAATTTTAAGCTGCGTCGTCAAATAATTGTGCGCTGTTCCGACTGATGGAACACAAACTAGCCTCGCGGTTGCTTACCGAGTGAAATGGATAACAAGCCATCAGAGACTCGTTTAAGTCTGCCGCCAGTTCAAGGAGAACATCATGCCCCAGGCATTGCTATGTATGTCCCACAGTCCACTGTTGGAACACGTCAACCCACCAGCTGAGGTCAAAGCAGCCGTTGAGGCAGCCTTCGAAAAAGCCCGCGCCTTCGTCAAAGACTTCGATCCGGATCTGGTCATCAACTTCGGCCCGGACCACTACAACGGGTTCTTCTACGACCTGATGCCGCCATTCTGCATTGGCTATGAAGCCTTGGGCACCGGCGACTATGACTCGTGGGAGGGGCCCATCAACGTCCCCACGTCCATCGCCGAAGAATTGGCTCAGTACGTAATCGATCAGGACATAGACACCGCAATCAGCCGCAAGATGGAAGTCGACCACGGTGCGGTGCAGCCAATGGAAATCATGTACGGCAACCTCGCTGACAAGCCAATGATTCCCATCTTCGTCAATTCCGTCGCTCCTCCTTTCTGCAAGGTTTCACGCGTGCGCAAATTTGGCCAGGCTGTGGGTGAGTTCTTCAAGGACTCCGACAAGAAGGTCCTATTCATCGGTTCCGGCGGACTGTCCCATGATCCCCCAGTGCCGCAGATCGCGACAGCCACCGAAGCGCAACGCGCATTCCTCACCGACGGACGCAAACCAACTCCGGAAGCCCGCGCAACGCGCCAGCAGCGCACCATCGATACCGCTTTGGCCTTCGCCAAGGGCGACGCAAACATCATGGATTTGAACCCCGAATGGGATCGCGCGTTCCTTGAGATTTGCAAGTCCGGGGATGTGACTGGTTTTGATGCGCTCAACGCGGATGAGATGGACGCAGTAGCAGGCCACTCCTCGCACGAGGTGCGCACCTGGGTGGCAGCCTACTCGGCATTGAAGGCCTGCGGTGACTACGAAGTCACCTACGAGTTCTACAAACCAATCAAAGAATACATAGCCGGATTCGGCGTAACGACAGCGGTGATTAAGTAATGACACAGGCTCCTCAGACAGGCGCAGCGGAATGGGCAAGCAACCATTCCTCCGAGGCTCCACGTAGCGAATTGATCAAGCGGTTGGCAGACGAACTACTTGTCGCCACCGAATCATTGGTTCCAGTTCCGCCACTGCGTGACCGAGTGCTGAACATGACCGTAGAGGATTCGTACCAGATCCAAGATGCGCAGTTGCAGCATCATTTGGCCAAGGGCCGTGTTCTTGCCGGACGCAAGGTCGGTCTAACCTCGCTTGCTATGCAGAAGCAGCTTGGTGTTGATTCACCGGACTTCGGCTACTTCTTCGCCGACATGGTTCACCACGAAGACGCACAGATTCCCGCAGATTCGTTCATCTCCCCCAAGGTAGAACCAGAATTCGGTTTCATCCTTAAGGAAACCTTGACCGGTCCCGGTGTCACCCGTGAACAGGCAGCCGAAGCTATCGGTGAAGTTTACGCAGCCATTGAAATCATCGATTCGCGAGTCGAAGACTGGAATATCAAGCTGGTGGACACCGTGGCCGATAATGCTTCCTGCGGCGCTATCGCTGTGGGCACCACCCCACTTGATGTGCGCATCGAAGACTTGGCTGAGGTTGAATGCTCGCTCATTATCGATGGCGAAAAGGTAGCCACCGGCAAGGGCAGTGCCGTGATGAATGATCCGGTTGCCCCGCTTGCTTGGCTAGCCAACGTGCTCGGTGAACAGGGAGTCTCCCTTGAAGCCGGACAGCTGATCCTGCCCGGTTCCTTCACCGGCGCTATGCCGGTAGTCAAGAACTCGACCGCCACCGCAGATTTTGGTGAGCTCGGTTCGCTGAAGATCAATTTCTCCTAGTAACGCCCTGCGTTACCCCACCATCCATTTTGCTCTGTAGCTAAGGAAGCTCTCCCATGGCCAAGAAAACAGCCGCCATTGTCGGTTCCGGAAACATCGGTTCCGACCTGATGTTCAAAATTATGCGCCGCTCGACCAACGTCGAGGTCAAATACATGATTGGTGTTGATCCTTCCTCAGACGGATTGGCTCGCGCAGCGCGCCTGGGCATCACCACCTCTGCCGAAGGTGTGGACTGGTTACTAGCTCAGGACGAACTGCCTGACTTTGTCTTCGAATGCACCTCGGCGAAAGCACACGAGGCCAATGCCCCGAAGTACAAGGCCGCCGGCATTCACGCCATTGACCTGACTCCCGCGGCTGTCGGCCCGTACCTGGCACCGGTAGTGAACCTGGATTCATTGACCGACACCATGAACGTGAACATGATTACCTGCGCCGGCCAGGCCACCACGCCAATCGTGGCTGCCGTTTCCTCCGTGGTTCCGGTGGAATATGCAGAAATCGTTGCCTCCATTGCTTCGAAGTCTGCCGGTCCGGGCACCCGTGCCAACGTGGACGAGTTCACCGAAACCACTGCCAAGGCTCTTGAAGTGGTTGGTGGCGCCAAGCGTGGCAAGGCAATTATCATCATCAACCCGGTGGAACCACCGATGATGATGCGCAACACCATCTACGCGATGATCCCTGCCGAGGCTGCCACAGCCGGCGAAACCCAAGACAAGATCCGTGCGGCCATCGACAAGGCAGCCGCCGATATCCGCGACTACGTCCCAGGTTATGAACTTCGCATGGAACCACAGTTCGAGGAAGCCCGCGAAGACTGGGGCGGCTTTGGCCGTGTGGGCATCTGGGTCCAGGTCGCCGGCGCCGCCGACTACCTGCCGGAATACGCAGGCAACTTGGACATCATCACCGCTGCAGCTACCCGCACCGCGGACCTGCTCTCAGAGAAGATCGACGCCGCGCGCTCCGCCGCGTCGGTGAACTAGGAATTGGGGACGCACACCATGACTGCACCAATGGACACCACCTTTGACATCCGTCTGACCGACACCACCCTGCGCGACGGCTCGCACGCGATGAGCCACAAATTCACCGAGGAGCACGTCCGCTCGGTGGTGCGCGCACTGGATGACTCCCGCGTTGAGGTCATCGAGGTCACCCACGGCGACGGCCTGGGCGGCTCATCGTTCAACTACGGGTTCTCGCTGACCCCGGAACTCGACCTGATCAAGGCCGCGGTAGACGAGGCCAAGCAGGCAAAAATTGCCGTGCTGATGCTCCCAGGTCTGGGCACCATCCATGACTTGAACCAAGCCCACGAGGTGGGCGCATCGGTAGCCCGCATTGCCACCCACTGCACCGAGGCAGATGTCTCGATCCAGCACTTCCAACATGCACGCAAGCTGGGCATGGAAACCGTGGGCTTCCTGATGCTGTCCCACCGGGTGTCGCCTGAAGAATTGGCCAAGCAGGCACGCATTATGGCTGACGCTGGCTGCCAGTGCGTCTACGTGGTCGATTCGGCTGGCGCACTGATCCTTGATGATGTCTCGGACCGTGTCTCGGCTTTGGTTTCCGAGCTTGGCAATGATGCCCAGGTTGGCTTCCATGGCCACCAGAATATGAGCTTCGGCGTAGCGAACTCCGTGTTCGCCGTCCGTGCAGGGGCTAAGCAGATCGACGGCACGCTGATGGCTCTGGGCGCCGGCGCGGGTAACTCCCCCACCGAGGTCCTTGCCGCGGCCTTTGACCGCTTGGACATCAAAACCGGAGTTGATATCCAGGGTTTGATGGGTGCCGCCGAAGATATTGTGAAGCCATTCATCACCCGCATGCCGGTGATGGACCGCGCCTCGATCATGCAGGGCTACGCCGGGGTATACTCCTCGTTCCTGATCCATGCCGAGCGTGCAGCCGAGCGCTACGGAGTTCCTGCCTACAAGATCCTCGAAGAGGTCGGCAAGGCCGGCTACGTGGGCGGCCAGGAAGACATGATTGTCGACGTGGCAGTGCAGCTGGCAGCAGCTAAATAAGTATTTCCGCAGTTCATTGAATGCCGGGGTGATCATCTGATCCCCCGGCATTCATACGTTATCCCTGAACCATTGCCCGCTTCTGGCTTTTGTTGGGCCGTATAGGTAAACA